>CAZJGV010000071.1:9837-14277 GCA_964545615.1 uncultured Pelotomaculum sp. | reverse complement strand
GCAACAAAATGAATTATAAAGTTATTGAAAAAAACACAAAAAAATATATAGAATGTCTTTCTGCGGAAAAACCGGTTCATAACGAGCAGGACGCCCTGGACCTTATTGCCGCCTGCGGTGAGCATGACACCAACCTCTTGATGATCCACGCGGAAGCGCTGTCTGACGACTTTTTCAAACTTAGAACTGGTTTAGCCGGCATGATCCTGCAAAAATTTATAAATTACCGGGTCAGGACTGCGGTCGTTTTACAGGGTGAGCTGAAATTTGCCGGCAAATTCAAAGAATTTCTCGCCGAAGCCAATAAGGGAAAAGACTTTAGAGTATTTAACAGCACTGAGGAAGCAGAAAACTGGCTGATAAACTATGAATAAGCGGGGTTAAGTGCAATGCAAACAAAACTTTCTTTTAAGTCACAGGAAGGGAAGAATGCTGTTTTAAAATTTTACGATTCCCTGCTTGAACATTGGCCTGTGCCTAATGAAAAACTATACGTTGATACCCGTTATGGAAAGACATTTATTATTGCCAATGGTGAGAAAGACGCTTCTCCGCTGGTACTGCTTCACGGCAGTGCTATGAATTCAATCATGTGGTTGGCGGATGCTCGGGAGTATTCCCGTAATTATCGTGTATATGCTATAGATATACCGGGGGAACCGGGCAGGAGTGACGAAAACCAGCTACCGTTGAACGGTCCCGCTTATGCGGAATGGCTTGAAGATGTCTTTAACGCCCTGTCCATAGAAAAAGCCAACCTTATTGGCATTTCACTGGGAGCATGGCTGGCAGTAAAGTTTTCTGTGTGTTATCCGGAAAGAGTAAACAAACTTGTGCTGCTTTGCCCGGCCGGTATCGGGAGGCAAAAAATCTCTTTTCTTTTTAAAGCCATGGCTCATATGGTTTTAGGTGAAAAAGGGATGGATAAATTATACCAGAAGGTAAACGGTAACCAGCCTTTACCTGACGTGGTGCTGTAATATCAAAGGCTTATAGGGAAAAATTTTAATTTCCGCCGGGAGGTAATACCTTTATTTACTGACAGTGAAATAATGCGGTTAACCATGCCGACAATACTGTTTGTAGGCGACAAGGATATTACATTTCATTCTATAGAAACAGCAAGACGTCTGGGGAATTTACTCCCTCACGCAAATATTAATGTGTTGCCGGGTACTGGTCATGTGATCATCAATATTACAGATAAGATTAAGGCTAAAAAGTTCGTTTGATATTTTCAATGGGGTTTTACACTTTGCAATATTGTATCACTGTAAAAGGGATTCCCTAACAGTCTGCCAAAATTGATCATCTTCATACCCCAGCCTCCAGAAATAAAATCCGGCCAACCCGTATCTTTTAATCAGCGCCATTTTATGTCCTGCGCCAGCGCTGTTTTCAAACCATATTTCCCTGTCCCTGCCCTGTGAGTCCCTGTAAGTTACAAAAGGGGTTTGGCTTGGGCCGTCCCACCCCGCCGTAAAACCACCCTGCCCGATTTTTTGCATAACATCCCGGGCTGTCACGACATTCGCCCTGGTACCACCGGAAAGCCATTCATAACCGTAAGACGCGATCCCCAGAGATATTTTTTCAGTGGGAATCTCCAGCAGCAGGGCTGCCTTAATATTTGCCTCCACCCACGGGAGGGGCGCGACCGGGCCGGCTTTTGTACTGTCATGGCTGAAGTCATATGTCATAAGGACCAGCTTGTCCGCCAATCCGGACAACGCCGCCAGGTCATAAATCTCCGCCAGGTTCACGGGCGGCTGCACAGGAGGCAGCACGCAAATGTCCAGCCGCTTGCTAGAAGCGGCCATTCTCTCCCTGAGCTCATCCGCAAAACGTGTAAGCCCTTCACGCTCAGCCTGGTAGTTCCTGCCCGGCGTCTTTACCAGTTCAAAATCTATGTTGATCCCGCCGTAGCTGTTTTCCTCCACCGCGCGGGTGATATCGGCAATGGCCGCTTCCCTTGGCCCGGCCTCAGTCAACACAGTGCTGCTTCTGTTAGAAGGGAACGCCACCAGGGGGATCACATTTACCCCGCTGTCCCTGGCCAGCTTTAAAGCTTCATGGTCTATCTCTTCCTTCAGGCTCCCGTCTTCCCGGACAAAATACCAGAGAGGCGATACCTCGCTGATAAGGTCCCTGTTGCGGTAAAAAGATCCATGGGAAGCTTCCGCGCCCCTACCATTTACATAGAACGCGCCAACAACAGGCCTGTGAGGCGCTGTTCGCTCCGGCATACTGCCAGGGGCGGCGGAATCAGGTCCCTGCTTGCATCCGGCAGTAAGGACCGGGATCATAATAAACAAAACTAATAGAATTATCTTGTGTTTTTCTTTAAATCTGCTCATAGGTTTACCCCAAAACTAGTCAGCCGGCAATTTCCTTGGAAGAAACAAGGATGTTCATTCCAATTTACCATAATTAAAACACATAATGTAAATTCGACACAATAATTTCTTTTTACAATTAGGTTATAAAATATTGTTGCATTATTATTATAAAAATGTAATCCTATTAATGTATATATTTTGAGCTGTTTTGTCGAATTCATTCTATTTGCGACAAAAATATATCGTCATATGAAAAGAATTCTCCAACCGAAAATCATTTCATGGAAACGGGCAAGAGCGATATAATCCTGCAGAGATGGTGTCTGTAAAGTACCAAAAAATCTATGATATGGTTGACTCAATCGGTATAGGCAGTGATAGAATCTGGTGATTACTGCTGGAATGGAAAAGAATTGTTAATGACCTGCTTCCTTAATGAGGAGGAATTTATTTGTCAAACAGTTTGCGTAACCTTTTGAGGTTTTCAGGCCTTGTTATTGTCATAGCAAGCATTTTTATTAAACTCCCGTCTCCCTGGCCCTGGGTCATCTGGTTTTTAGGTCTGGGTATGTTCCTGGCAGCAGGCGGCTTTGGGTGAAAGAAATGCTAGGAGTTGGCCAACTCCATTCAAGCGACAGGGAAGCCGAGGTACCCTATGATTCAAAATAGCTTCAATTTGGATTTCGAAAGCTTTCAGCTATTGCTTCTAGAGATGGCGCAGCAGTGTTCGGTCGATGAATTACTAAAATTGGTTACATCATCTCTGGCTTCGAACCGTAACGTGGCCCTGGCCAGGGTCTGGATGGTTGCTCCAGGGGATATTTGCAACACCTGCAATGAGTACGCTGCCTGCCAGGACAAAAGCCGCTGCCTCCACCTGATGGCTAGCTGCGGTCTCTCTATAGACAACACGACCGCCTGGAACACAATTGAAAACAGTGCCTTTAGGCGTTTCCCCATGGGAGGACGCAAGGTGGGCCGGATTGCATCATCGGGCCAGCCCGGCATCATCCCGGTCATTAGCGGCAACTCTGACTGGATTGCCGATTGGGCCTGGGTGAAAAAAGAGTGTATCGTCAGCTTCGTCGGCCAGCCGTTGATCTACAAAGGTAAAGTCCTTGGTGTTCTGGCAATGTTCACGCGCATCGCTTTAGAGCATGAAGCGCTCGGGTTTATGCGTATGATCGCTGACCATTTAGCTTATGCCGTTTCCACTGCGCGAGCTTTTGCCGAGATCAAACGTCTCAAAAGGCAAATCGAGAATGAAAACGCTTATCTGCGCGAAGAAGTCAATATCGCCCAGTCCTTCAACGGTATCATCGGTAAAAGCAACGCCCTCCAAGAAATTCTGCGGCAGATCGTTCTTGTTGCGCCCATCGACACCAGTGTGCTTATCACCGGGGAATCGGGTACGGGCAAGGAGCTCATCGCCAGGGAGATCCACGCTAGAAGCAAGCGGGCCGGGCATCCTATGATCAAAATTAATTGTGCCGCTATCCCCAAGGATCTTTTCGAGAGCGAATTCTTCGGGCATGCCCGGGGTGCTTTTACCGGAGCGCACAAGGACCGGGAGGGATTCTTTCAGATCGCCGACCGGGGAACGCTATTCCTGGACGAGGTCAGCGGGATCCCCCTCGAACTGCAGGGTAAGCTTCTGCGCGTCCTGCAAGAAGGTGAATACCAGCGCGTAGGCGAGGAAAAAGTCCGAAAAGTTGACGTGCGCATTATTTCCGCCACAAACCGCGATCTCGGGCGAGAGGTCACAGCGGGACGCTTCCGTGAAGATCTTTACTACCGCGTTAATGTATACCCCTTCCGTCTGCCTCCACTTCGTGACCGCAAGGAAGACATTCCGCTTTTAGTCAACCACTTTTTGGCTCTTACCTCTCGCAGACTCAACCGGCCAAGACCTCACCTCACCCAATCTGATATTGAGTTCCTGACACAATACGACTGGCCCGGCAATATCCGTGAATTACAAAACATCATTGAGCGGGCGGTCATTACTTCTCATTTGGGGAAGCTGGACTCCGGCATCCCCTCCATAACTTACCTGGGAGTCAGCGCCACTACCCCCGGCGTCCACACCAAGGGTCATATC
>CAZJGV010000071.1:0-9827 GCA_964545615.1 uncultured Pelotomaculum sp. | reverse complement strand
AATTGGAAAGAGAAAATATGATCAAGGCGCTTAGCGTCTGTAATGGTAAAATCTACGGACCGAGAAGCGCAAGCGAAAAACTAGGGATAAAGCCGACCACTCTGATTTCGCGCTTAAAAAAGATGGGGATCACTCTTGACGATTGGCACGGTTGTAATTAGTCTCGCACACCCAAGCAAACCAGGTCTTGACACCCCTGGCGCCCTCTCATCTCTTGAAGAGATTTAGCCGCTCCCCTCTTGCAACCATGACACAATGTTTATAACGAAATATCGTAGACAGCAACGGACTATCGTTGCTGTTGTTGTATTCTTCCTTTCAAGAAATCTCGTATACGCCTCTTATTGTTGATTATTTCCGCAACAAATGACTCTGGCATGGCAATTGCGATGGTACTTGTTTAAAACAACATGGGGGGGATCATGATGCCGCTGATAAAGGTACTGACATAGCAATTGCGACAGGGCACTTGTCTTAAACTACAACCTTTAATAAGAGAGGAGTAACGACATGGGAGACAAGAAACATTCACATACGCATGGCGCCGACCATCACCATCACGATCACGATCACGACGACCACCACCACCATCATCACCACGACAATGATTTCACCGATTACATGGCCGCAATTACGGAATATCGCAGGTCCTTCGCCAGCAAAGCCGACGTTATGTCCCAGGCTCCTGATCCGGCAGTGAGGGAAATGGTTGCCTATATGGACATTATTGGCAGTGAGAACTGTTTTGACCGTTTCGACAAACAGAAACCTCACTGCGTTTTTGGATTAGCCGGTGTCTGCTGCAGAGTCTGCTCGCTCGGTCCTTGCAAGATAACTGAGAAGTCTCCACGGGGTACATGCGGAGCAAATGCGGATCTCATCGTAGCGCGCAACATGGCCCGCGCGGCAGCCGGAGGTGTGGCAGCGCATGGGGCGCGCGCCCGTGAAGTCATGCTATCCTTGAAAAAGGCTGCATCCGGAGAAATCGATACCCCCATCCTGGGCAAAAACAAGGTGCTTGGCGTTGCCAACATGTACGGCCTTGAGACCGAAGGCAAAACAGTCGAAGCTTTGGCTGGTGAAATTGCGGATATTCTGCTCGAAGATATGAGCCGTACGGTGCCTGGCAAGCACCGCACCCTCAGTGCAGTAGCCCCGCCCGAAAGACAGAAGGTCTGGGACGAACTCGGGATAACTCCGATCAGTTCGTACCACGAAGTTTTTGAGACCTTGCACTCGACCACGGTCGCAACTCAGGGCGACTGGCGTAAAGCGATGGATCAATTCCTGCGCCTGGGTATCACATTTTCAATGAACAGCGTTGTGGGAGGCTCCATTGCCGGCGACTGTCTCTTCGGCATTCCCACGCGAAGCACCATTAAGGCGAACATTGGTGCGCTAAAAAAAGACTTTGTGAATATAGCCATTCACGGTCATGCACCCATGCTTGCCACGGAAGTGATCAAAACAGCCCGAACCAATAAATTCGTCACGAGGGCCAAGGAGGCCGGAGCCCAGGGTATCCAGTTTTACGGAATTTGTTGTTCCGGTCTGTCGACTATGTACCGCCTTGGCGGAGTCATTCCGCTCTCCAACGCTAACGGCGCTGAGCTGGTAGTGGCCACAGGCGCGCTGGACCTTTGGCTGGCTGACATCCAAGAAGTTTTCCCGGGTATCATGGATGTCGCGAACTGCTTTAAAACAGTGGTTGTTACCACGAACGAATCCAACCGCCTGCCGGGAGCGGAACATATCGGTTACAAGAGGGATCTCTCCGACCTGAATCGACTTCCGGAATTAGCCGACAGAATTGTAACACGCGCCATCGAAAGCTTCAAAAACCGCCTGGACGTGAAAAGGCATATTCCACCCTACGAAGTGGAAGCGGAAGTGGGATTCGGCCTTGAGTACCTCAGCGAATACTATGGCGGAGGTGTCAAGCCTATCGCCGACGCTCTTAAGGAGGGCAGGATTCTCGGCATCATCAATTTGGCTGGATGCACAAATACCCGCGTCGTTTATGAAAAGGCCATAGTGGATATTGCAGACATCTTGCTGAAGCATAACATCCTTATCTTTGCCAACGGTTGTGCCGCCTTTCCAATGGCAAAGCTCGGTTACTGCACGGTCAAGGGACAGGATAAATGCGGAAATAGCTTGAAGGAATTTCTCGGTTCGGACATGCCCCCGGTCTGGCATTTTGGCGAGTGCATCGATAACGCCCATGCCGTCGGCACGTTCGCTACCATAGCCGGCCTGCTCGGCCATCCGATCAAAGATTTGCCCTTTGCTGAAGTGACGCCCGAATGGTCCAACGAGAAGGGCGTGGGCGCGGCCCTTGCTTTCCGTATGCTGGGGTTCGATTCCTACCATTGTGTCCATGCTCCGGTGCAGGGTTCTAATAAGGTGAGGGATTTCCTTTACGGAGGCACAAGAGAACTGCTCGGGTCCTGCATGAATGTTGACCCGGACCCGGAAAAACTTGCCGGGATGATCATCTCAGACTTTAAAGCTGCAAGAAAGAAACTTGGGTGGGACGTATAGCCCTCATTTCAAAGCCCGGGGAGGGCGTAGCTCGTGACATGTCGGCCGAAACTACGCAACTTGCCTCAGTACACGGCAACAAGAGCCATTAACCAGTTCCTGGTGGGCACAGTGACTTTGTTGTGCCCGCCACAACTTTACAGAGGGCTAAAGTTCTGCATGGAGGAGAGAGTGCATAATTGCATAAGAAAATAAATTCGGTGCAGATAAGAGTCAGATCCATTTGCCGAAGAGAATTCGCGAGGGACGTTTACCGCCCGGGAGTCATTTCGTTGTCGCGTATCGTCTGGGGCTCGCTTGGCTGCAGCATATTGCTTGGCATCATCGGTATTTTGTCCAAAGTCACGGGTATATCAGTGCTCTTTCCGCCTCTGGCCGCAACTTGTTTTATCAATTCCAGTTGTGTGTACTTGCGTGTAGCCCGGCCGAAACCTGTCATTGTTGGACATTTTGTCTCATCAATCGGCGGTCTGGCGGGAGTTTGGACAGGGGAATTGTTGGCGGGGGGAACCGATTTTGTTATTCCGCTTAAACTCAGTCTAACGCTGCTTTACGCTGCATTGCTGATGCAGGTTTTTGACGCCGATCATCCTCCGGCGGCAGCCACCGCGGTCATTCCAGCTATTTTACCGTTGCCCATGCCCGCGCAGCTGTTTCCCGTATACATGGCCTGGGGAGCGACCATCACCGTACTTTTCGCCCTCGTCTGGAACCGGGTTTGGTTCGAATTTCCGGCTAAAGATGACGATCATTGCGTTAAATATGCAGGGCTGTACATGGAAAAACCGCAGGTATGGGGCACGGCTTTATGCGTGATTAGCACGGTTTTTATTAGTTGCAAGCAAGTTGCGCCCGCGCTCTATGTGATCGGGCTTTGGGTCATGACACTGGGCGTCTTGCTTTTAGGGATGCACCATTTTGTGGCTGCCATGACAACTCCGAAAACCGAGAATCGGAAGGGGACGTTCTGAAAGCGCCGGGATAAACCGGCGTAGTGACGGGGTGACAGAGCCCCATGTGGAAGGAGTAGCTGCACCACCACGGCCCCGTATCATTGAGCTGTTAAAGAAGCAAAAACAGCGGGAGGGACACCCGTTGCCAGATGTCCCTCCACAGATCCGTAACCTCATACGGCTCCTACCTTGGGTAATTTACGAGAAGCCTTTGATATGGGTACGCGTGTACTGCTCCTTACGCACAAAATAAAACCCTTGTTTCTCTTCTCATAAAAACGTGTCAAGAGAAGAACGAAATCGCTTCGCGATGGCTTATTTACAGTTCAATTCAAAAAATGTTATATTAGAAACATACAAAATCGGTAATATGTAATGTCGAAATAAGTCGAAATAAGTTGAAAAAGATTGAATTCCCATAGGATACAGTAAATGCGACTTCATTCTTCTGGGACAATCAAAAATTTTGCAAATTGCTTTTGCGTATAGGTTTATTAAGGCTCAACAGGTTGCAAATACCCGCCGGTTGAGCCTTTTTCATGCGCAAAACTTCCGATTGATCCCTTGGAGAACCGTCCCCCTGACACGCTTCACGGTTAGAATAGTGGTGCGAAAATCCGCAAAATGTCCTGTACGATCTTTTTGTAATGCGGCCTGCTTTTCCATTTTTCCAGCTGCATTTCCTCGCTTACAGCAAATATATCCATCATGTCTTTCTTCATGTCCTGCAGGACCGGAGCGCCGCAAATCCATACCCCGTTTTCAAAATGGAGGAAAAAACTCCGGTAATCCATGTTAATGCTGCCTATGACACCGTTGTCGTCGTCACTTAAAATCATTTTTGTATGAAGAAAGCCCGGCGAATATTCATAAATCCTGACCCCTGCCGTCAACAGGTCCCCGTAATTCGATTGAGTAACCATATGTACATACCAGTGGTCCCATATTTTAGGTGTAGCTATTCTTACATCGACTCCGCCTTTGGCCGCCATGCACAATGTGTCCTTCATCGAGTTGTCTATTACCAGATAGGGACTGGCAATATAAACGTATTGCTGTGCTCCGGCAATAATCTGACTGTATATCTCTGCTGCCGGGTTGTGCGGGTTATTGACGGGGCCGTCCGCGAACGGCTGGTAGAAACCGGTTTCGCCAGCATGATCTGCAGGTGTATAGCTCCGGTAATCCGACTGAAGGTTGGATTCCGTATCCCACATCTGCAATAATGTAACGGTCAGGCTCCAAACAGCAGCCCCTTCGAGCCTTATGGCAGTGTCCTTCCAGTGCCCCAGCGGGTGGATAATATTTACGTACTCATCGGCGATATTGGTGCCGCCCGCGTATCCGATATTGCCATCGATTACTGCGATTTTCTGGTGGTTGCGATAATTTATAAGCAGCCTGAAGATGTGTGTATGAACGGGATTAAACCGCAGTACCTGGATACCTTCACTCTGCAATTCGCTGACTACGGATTCTGATATTTTAGTGATACTCCCAAGATCATCAAACAGGACGCGCACCTCCACCCCCTGCTGCGCCTTTTGGCGCAGCAACTCGTGGACGCGGTCCCAGAGCTGCCCTTCGGCTACAATGAAGTATTCTAAAAAAATAAACTTCTGGGCCTGTTCCATGTCTTCGAGCAGCTTTTCGAACTGCAGCTCCCCCAGAGGATAATAGGCGCACTGCGTATTACTGTATATAGGGAACCCCTCTTTAAGCAAATAAGTACCGAGTCTTTGCCGGGAAGGATGGCTGTATTTAAATTCTGAGAGTACATGTGGATCCTGTTTTAGAAAGGTTCGGCTGCGGGCAATGTTTTCACAAAACTTTTTGCTTTTTCGGTAAGTTAATCCTGTAGTTCCCCACAACAGGAACAACAAGTAACCGAAAACCGGCAGCACCAGCATTATTATTAACCAAAAGATAACATAGGACGGGTTACGGTCTTTAGTAATAATAAAGGCTGCCACCACCGCGCCCAGTACCTCCAGAAAAAAATAGAGATAAACCGCATTCTGCCTCAGTAAATCAACAAAGTAAGCCAGCAGCAGCAGTTGGGCACACAGGGCAAGGAAAACCATTGTAACTCTCACTGTTCCCCGCGTCCGCTTTTTCCTCCTGGCCGCGGGTCCTTTTCCGCTTAAACGGTCCATTGTCTTGCGCTCCTTTGAAAACTGGCAGCCCGGCATAAAGTACCTAACACAATTATAACTGCTATAGTACCCGGTTTCATCCTTTTGTAAGGTATTCAGGTTTATTTAAATGTCCAATTCGTCGTCTTTGAGGTGCGTTTATAAAAGTATTTTTATTGAACTCCCGTTCCCCTGGCGCCCATATAATCTTGACAAAACTTACACCTGTAATATAATAATTGCAGGTGTAAGTCATTAATAGGCAGAGCCCGGGAGAAAACCAATATTTTAAAGTGCCAGTCGGCTGTAAAATCTCGCGTAAAAATATTCGAAAGTAATTCTGAAAGGGGGGGGCAGGAGATCAATGACAAAAATATTTTAAAACCAGTGTCCCCTGTGGGGGACGAATTAATTAAAATACTTGAAGCAATGGCAAATCCGCACCGGTTAAGAATTATCGCTTTGCTTGCCGGCAGGCGGATCCATGTGAGCCAGCTCGCCCGTGAGGTTATGATCAGCCGGCCGTTGCTGTACATGCACCTGAAACGCCTGGAGAATGCCGGCCTGGTGACGAGCGAAATGGAGTTGTCGGAGGACGGTAAAGCGATGAATTACTACGAAATAACTCCATTTGTACTACAACTCAGTCCGGAGAGCATCGTTGAAGCGGTAAAAACGTTGAGTATTAAAAGACCTGACAAACCGTAGAGTAAGAACGATAAGGGGGATAATAAATGAATGAAGAAGTTGTTTTCGGCATTGGCGGAATGGGTTTTGTGCTGGTTATTCTGGCGCTGCTTACGATAATAATTGTTGCTGCGATAACACAAGGAACAAAAATAGTAAAGGCCAAAACAATGAGCGCGTCGCAAATCGCCCGGGACGAGGCTTATCGCAAGCTCGCCGAGGAAGCTGTTTCAGCGCAACAGAAGATAGCGAATGATCAACAGAGAATAATCAAAGATCTGGATGAGATGAAGCACTGCATGTATGCTATGGAAAAAATGCTCCGCGAGGTGGAATAAACTGAAAAAAATTAAAAGTAAAAGGTGAATGATATGGTAACAGGATTAATAGTAATGTTTTTCGTGGTTCTTCCGTTAGTTATCTATGAAGCAGTACTAATACTGATCCGTAAAAACAAACCAAAATTAGCTGTGAAGCAGAAACATTTGTGGCTGACCACTCACATCATCTTTACCGCTATTTGGATTGGCGGTGCTTTGGGGTCATTATTACTCCTTTTTACAACAACTGTCACTACTAATAGAGAGTTGGTTTATGCCGCTCATCTCTTTATAGATTACTTTGACAGGTATTTAAATATTTCCGGCGCACTTGGCTGTTTAATTACTGGAATTGTGATATCCTTACGTACACAATGGGGAATTACAAAATATTATTGGATTATTAGTAAATTGGTTGCCAATATAGGGATAATCTATTTCGGCGGTGGTTCAATTAACAATTGGTCTCACAACACCCTTGAACTCTCATTAAATGATATGAATGTCTTAAATAACCCGATTTACATTCACGATCGTCAGATGTTAATTATGGGTCTTATTCTTTCAGCTGCTATGTTAATTCTGGTTATAGCTATCAGTAAATTTAAACCCTGGGGAAAAAGGAAAATAATTACTATAAACGGTAGTATCAAATATGACTGAAACGGCCGCGGGTCTAGCAAGTCAAGAACCGTCCCCACTTGCCACTTGCCGGGAGTCCCGCAAAAATCCCTGCCATTATAAAAGCAAGGCCGGAATACCTCAAAGGTATACGCCATCTGTTTATCAAGATAATCCCTCCTTTACAGTATAGCTAAAGGTTTATTATGTTCTAGGTTAAGCTTTTAAATTCCTCCATAGATCGGGGGAGAACTATCCCCATCATTAGTTTCATAAATTTGGAAGAGGCAAAGGATGTCCTTGTTAGTGAATATTTCACATCGCGCATAGGAAAGATGATGTGTAAAGGGGAAAGTGAGGTGTCCGGCATGGCTTACTGGCTGATGAAAACCGAACCGGGGGAGTACAGTTATTTCGACTTGGAAAAAGCGGGACAGGACGTCTGGGACGGAGTTAAGAATTTTGCCGCTCTTAAAAACATAAGAAGCATGAAGCCGGGTGATCTTGCGTTTATCTATCACACTGGTAAAGAAAAAACGATTGCCGGGGTTGCTTCTGTTGCTTCCGAGCCTTATCCCGACCAGCAGCAAAAGGGCCTGTACCTTATTGATCTGGTTGCGGACTATCGCCTGAACCAGCCGGTAACCCTGGCCCAAATCAAGCAGGACCCCTTATTTTCAAACTGGGAACTGGTGCGTCAGCCCCGCCTGTCGGTTATGCCGGTGCCTGCGCAGTTCTGGTCGAAGATCCACCTGATGGCAGACAGTCCTCAGTTTCACAATATTCAAAAAGGAAACCCATAGAAAACTATTCTTCGGGAATAGTGAAGCAGCTTCCAGCCGGACAAAATCTGAAACGGGATCCAAAAACTCCAGCCAGACGGGAGATTACAGCCAATCCGGTACAATGATTGGCGCCCAGGAATTCAAGGTCCAGTTCTTTTAGGTAATTGATTGTTGCCTCCTGCTGCTCAACAGGCGCAGGACCCAGGTGGGTGCCGCCAATAATACCGTAGACCCGGCTTTCACCGGTAACTTCCCGTGCATGTTCCACAATATTTATAAGGCCGGCGTGGGCGCAGCCCAATACAATAAATATCCCTTCAGGGGTAACACAGTATAAGCTCATGTCGTCATGAAACGGGTCCGGGCTTATTTTCCTGCCGTTTTCCAGGCAGAACAAGGTCTCATCAACTTTTTCGAAAACGGTTTTTCTGGGTACTTCACCACTGATAAACACCCCTGGCGTAATCTCAAGAGATTCTTTTACAAAGACAAATTCTGCTCCAAGGCTTTCCAGCGCTTCTTTCCTGTATGGGACCCCCGCATAGCGCGGTTTCTCCGGCAAAGCGTAGTGGGAGGCAAATAACTCGGGATGCGCGTAAACCGGCAATTTACCACGGTATTGCAGAAAAGACCGGATGCCGCCTGTATGGTCGTAATGTCCATGGCTTAAAACTAAAGCTTCCACCTGTTTAAGGTCAATTCCCATAACATCTGAATTGTTCAGCAGGCTGCCGCGCTCTCATGTGTCAAAAAGAATTTTCATTCCATTAACTTCAATAAAGAAAGACAGGCCCCATTCACCCACTATACCCTGTGAAGTCCCGACTGTATTTTCGCTAAGTACCGCAATATTCAAAAAAGTATCTTTCACTTATATACCCTCCTTCTTTTTTAAGCAAATTATAATATCATTCATTCTACATTATTCTGTAACAGGTTTCTACAAGAGGACGATTATGAATTTCCCTAACTGTTCACGAATTTCCTTCAGCGCAAATTTGTGAAAAACAGTTATTTTATGATACTGTAGAGCAAAGTACAAATTAAGAGAAAGCAAAAGCGGCAAAGAATGTACGATAAAGGCTAACCAGCAGATATTTATACATTGAAGAATGACAGGTGCAAAATCATTAACGGACGGTAACAGGATGCCAAAAGAGGGATCACCACTAAAAAAAACAGATAAGATCCAAATTCAAATTAACGGGCTTACTCACGCCGGTGAGGGAGTAGGGCGCCATAACAGCATGGCCGTATTCGTTCCCGGCACAGCGCCGGGGGATACGGTTCTGGCCGAGATAGTGAATTTAAAACGGAACTATGCCCGGGGCCGACTGCTGGAAATCGTAGAACCTTCCCCCATCCGGCGTCAACCGGCATGCGCTCATTATGAAGCCTGCGGCGGCTGCAATCTGCAGCATGTTGAATACACTGAACAGTTGAGGCTGAAAACCAATTTGGTTAAAGAAAGCCTGGTTCGCATAGCCGGGTTGGACAAGGTAAAAGTCCACCCAGCGATTGGTATGGATAACCCCTGGCACTACCGCAACAAGGCCAGCTTTCACGTGGAAGAGTACAATGGCGAATATGAATTGGGTTTTTATGAGGAAGGCTCCCGCACGCTGGCCGGGTTTTTTAAAGAGGGTGACAGTTCATATTCAGGCTGTTTGCTGGCGGACAGGGATTTAAACGAGGCTGCGGCAGTCATACAAAAACTTCTAAACAAACATGGCACCATCATTTCATCAACCGACACCGGGACAATTCGAAGAAGATAACGGC
>CAZJGV010000070.1:4943-14326 GCA_964545615.1 uncultured Pelotomaculum sp. | reverse complement strand
CTGCAATCCCCGGTCCGCCCTGGTATCCCGGACAGCCTAGGAGTTTTCCTCAACAGAATACACCTTTTTTAGCCTCTTTTGCAGCAAAGGTTTCAGCCAACAAACCGGTCTTCCATGGGCCCATGTCCGTCGGCCTGTAAAAACAGGCATCCACCACTGCCACTCAAGGCAGGCTACACTGCACGCAGCTGATCACCACATGCAGGTTTAATCCCAAGCCATAGTTGACCATGTAAAGCATGGCTGCCCACGAACTTTGTTCTCCACGATGGCAGGGTCAACGCCCGCATGCCATTGCAGCTCGCCCTACCACCTTAACTCCCAGTACCAACCCCCGACTGGGCGTCGATAGCCAGCACCAGGAACTTCATCGATATGCCCTTAACGGATTTTTAGGCCCGCCTTCAAAAAGGTTCCTCTGACTAGGATACTGCGTCATTTATCGAAAAAACTATTTACGAGTATCAATTATAGCAAATCCGTGTTTTACTTTCAAACACCGCCTGAACTAGAATTTACCCCTGTAAATTGATATAGGTGTGCCTAGACAGGAATTCCTGCTGGAGATTATCAAGGCTTGTTGTTAGTCTAGAAATCCCGCTCAATCACAAAGCGAGCCAGGGATCTTAAGAAATCAGCCTCCTGGCCAAACACGCTCAAAGCTGCTATTGCGTTGTCTGCGGCCAGACGCGCCTTCTCTTTTGATTTCTCCAGACCAAACAGCGCGGGGTAGGTTGCTTTTTTATTTCTAACGTCACTTCCCACCGGTTTGCCCAGTTTCTTTTCGTCACCTTCAATATCAAGAATATCATCCTTGATCTGAAAGGCCAGTCCCATTTGTTCGGCATATTCGGTCAGGCGGGCCAGATCCTTTTCATCCGCTCCGGCCAGTATGGCGCCTGTTCTTAAGGAAACCCTGTACATAGCGCCTGTCTTGTGGCGGTGGATATATTCGAGTGTGTTTTCCATAATTTCATCACCCGCGGAAAAAGTGTCCACGACCTGACCGCCAATCAACCCCAGAGTTCCAGCCCCGGCGGCTGCTTCGTTGATCACCTTGACCACAGCATCCGGACGGGTGTTTTGACATTCGGACAGCAACTTGAAGGCCAGCGTCAGCAGGGCATCTCCGACCAATAGCGCCATGGCCTCACCATAAACTTTGTGGCTGGTTAATTTACCCCTGCGGTAATCGTCGTTATCCATGGCTGGCAGGTCATCATGAACCAGTGAATATACATGAATCAACTCTATGGCGCAAGCGGCAGGCAAAACATCCTCTACGCAGCCTCCCACCGTCTCAGCTGCGGCCATTACCAGGGCCGGCCTGAGCCTTTTTCCGCCCCCCATGACGCTGTAGCGCATGGCCTGGTGAATCAGGGGCGGATATGTATCCGGCGGGGGCAGGAAACGCTCCAGTGCTTCTTCAACCAGTGCGGCTTTTTTTTTAAGCTCCTCTTTAAAGACCACAGCCGGGACCCTCCCCTCCGGCAGGAAGTTTATCAATTTCCTTCAACTTGATACTACCGCTTTCATCCCTGGTCAGGATGGCAATACGCTGCTCTGCCGCTTCTAGATTGCTATTGCATAATTTTGAAAGCTCAATCCCTTCGGCAAACAATTCCAGCGCTTTCTCAAGCGGTAAGCCGCCGTCCTCCAACTCCTTCACCACAGCCTCCAAGCGTGCTATGGCCTCTTCAAAACTACCATTTTTACCTTCAGCGGCCATGATCGACCTCCAGTTAATTTATTCCTTCTATTATATCTAAAAACAATTATGTTTTAAATAAAAATCGAAAACAGACCGCTGCCGTCAGGACTTTGCAATATTCGCAAATGCAGAAGTTCATTATAATTATGGCCCAACGGCCAACTCCATGGATCAGCATTGACCTCAATTATATAATGCTTAAATGCATTACATAACATATGCCGCTTCTGAAATCTTTTGCAATCTAAAAAAGCGCCCGCAACAAACTTGATCAGCGCTTTTATTTATGCAATTCGCTATATGAAAAGGATTTTACTACTATTAATACCCGCCGTCAAGCTGGCAAAATGAATGCCCAGTTTAAACTGATGCCTTGCTACATTAATTGTGTTGTAAAAATAGGTATTGAATATGTGATTTTTACATCCTCATTATCTGCAAGTTGTGGTATAATCATTGCATTAATATTACCCTGAGTTATCTTTCGAAAACCATAAGGAAATTATCAAAAAATATGATTTCCCCATTTAACGCAAAATAAATAAGGAGGGTATCAGAAAGTGATTTATCAAAAGACTGAGGTCCCCGGGCCTAATTCTTCAAAACTCCTGGAGAAAAGGAACAAGTATATTCCTAAAGGCATTTCTTACTCTTTCCCTGTCTTCGCCAAAGAAGCTAAAGGCGGTATGATTACTGATGTTGACGGCAACCAGTTCATAGATTTTGCTGCCGGCATCGGTGTTATTAATGTGGGACACTGCAACGAAAGAGTGGTAAAAGCGGTTAAAGCCCAATTAGACAAGTACATTCATACCAGTATCAACGTTTTTATGTATGAACCATATATACTGCTTGCCGAAAAAATAGCGGCAATTTCTCCGGGGAGCTTTCCTAAAAAAACTATGTTCGCCAACAGTGGGGCTGAAGCGGTTGAAAACGCCATTAAAATTGCCCGGAAATATACCAAAAGAAAAGGGATTATCGCATTGGAATGCGCTTTCCACGGTCGTACCCTGATGACGATGACTCTGACCAGTAAAGTTCGACCTTACAAATATGGATTCGGGCCACTGGCCCCGGAAGTATATAAAATTCCTTCAGCTTATTGTTACCGCTGCTTCTTCGGCCTGAGTTATCCTGAATGCGATATGCAGTGCGTGAAAAACCTGGAAAGATTTTTCATCGCGGAATGCCCCGCCGACAATATTGCCGCACTTATAGCCGAGCCCATTCAAGGTGAAGGCGGCTTTATAGTTCCGCCCACGGAGTATTTAACAGGTTTAAAAGAGATTTGCGGCAAACACGGTATACTTTTTATTGCAGACGAAATTCAGTCAGGTTTTGGCCGTTCAGGGAAAATGTTCGCCAGCGAGCATTTTGGACTGGAAGCGGATCTGATGACCATAGCCAAGTCCCTGGCCGCAGGCTTCCCCTTAAGCGCGGTAACCGGGCGGGCAGAAGTTATGGATGAACCCGCCCCCGGTGAAATTGGTGGAACATACGGCGGAAACCCGGTTGCCTGTGTCGCGGCTCTCGAGGTAATTGACATCATGCGGGAAGAAGCTCTGCCCGAACGGGCTGTCAGAATAGGTGAGCTGATGATCCAACGGTTAAAAGAGCTGCAGGAAAAATACCCTGTAATAGGTGATGTGCGCGGACTTGGCGCCATGGTCGCTATCGAACTGGTTAACGACCGGAAAACAAAGGAACCGGCGAAAGAGTTTACCCGCAAATTGGTTGCAGGATGCTTCAAGCGCGGGCTGGTAGTGCTGAGCGCAGGCATATACAGCAACGTGCTCAGGTTCTTACCCACACTTGTTATCACCGATGAAGAACTGAATCAAGCCATGGATGTGCTGGAAGAAGCGCTCAAGGAAGCTTCAGGCTGCTAGAGCACTATAGGTTAATAATGCCCTGCGTTTGATTAATAACAGAGAACTAATTACCCCCTATGGTAGAATTTGAATACTATCATAGGGGGTAATCTTTATGGCACAGTTTTATTTCCTGTATCCATGCTGATAAGGTGAGATAAAAACTGGTGTTTTACAACACAGCGCCTCAGTTCCCGCCGCCTATCCTATCGCGGACAACAGCCAGAATAGCATTCCTCAGAATTTTAGCCTCTGCTGTCATTTGCTCTTTTTCTCTAATAATTCTAAGCACATACTCCCGGTCATGGATCAGCGGGGTATTGATCTCCACACTCAGCAGAACTCCCTCCAGAGCGGCCTCAGCCACTAAGGCGGCAACCCCGGCGTCGCTGATAGCCATTTTAATGCCGATTGTGGACAGACGGTCTGTCAGCCGTAAAACTTCCAGGCAAACTCCGGCGATTTCCATGGGGGTGTCTGTAGCTCCTTTCAGAGCTGTCTGTATGGCTTTCTCGCGGGCCTGCTTCTCAGCATCCGTGCCCCTGGGCAGTCTATAGGCGGCCATGAAATTATCAAATTCCGCAATATCAGCCTCAACCAGTTCCTGCAGTCTGGCTAAAAACGCTTTTGACGCCTCAAGAATATCCCTGACTTCCGGCTGGACATCTTTATATTTTTCTTTTCCAAGAGTAAGTCCTGAAACCATGGCAGTCATGGCCACGCCAAAGCAGGCCACCAGAGCGGAAACACTGCCTCCGCCCGGAGTTGGCGAGGTGGAAGCGGAAACATCTATAGCTTCCCGTAAGGTCTGTTCAAAAAACTTACCCATTTACTTTTACCACCTGTCATATATTCTCGCAGTCTGACTCCTGTATTACTTATATTAACCCCTGCAGCCTGATGGCTTTTAGAACATTTTTCTGAATCAACGCCGTAGTCAGACTGCCAACACCACCAGGTACCGGTGAAATCGCCCCGGCCACTTTGATCACATTCTCAAAGTCAACATCCCCACAGATACCACCGCCTTCAACATTGTTGATACCAGCGTCGATCACAACTGCGCCCGGTTTAATCATATCAGCGGTAATCATCCTGGCTTTGCCCACAGCGGCGATCAGGATATCGGCCTGTCTAGTGTGATGGCTCAGGTTTTTGGTCCTGGTATGACAGACGGTAACAGTGGCGTTGTGGTTCAGCATCATGAAAACAAGTGGTTTGCCCACAGTCTCTCCCCGGCCCACCAAGACCGCGTGTTTACCCGTAATCTCCACCCCGTTGCGCAGCATTATTTCTATGCAGCTCTGAGGTGTGGTAGGGAAAAGTCCTTCGCTGTTGCTTAATATGTAACCCCGGTTGACAGGATGGACACCGTCAATATCTTTAAAGGGAGAAACAGCCGCCAGCACACTATTTTTGTCCATTCCTGCGGGTAGTGGCAGTTCAATCATGATCCCGTGGATACTGTCTTCATTATTAAGCCTTTCAATCAAGTCAATGACTTTCTTTTCAGGGGTTTTTTCATGCATAGCGAACCGCTCATAACCGAGATCCACACTGCGACAAGATCTTTCAATAGAGCGGGAGTAAAGAACCGACGCAGGGTCGTCACCCACCAGCATCACTGCCAGTTTGGGTAGAACACCCTTTTCTTTCAACAATGCTACTTCCATCTTAACTTCTTCTCTGATTGCAGCCGCCACTTTTTTGCCGTCAATGATGGTTGCCATATACCTATCCTCTTTTCTTAGTTATCTGTCTTTTTACCTTCCACTATACAGTGCAAAAGACCGCGATACAGGCGTACCGACAGTCTGGCACCAATTTTAATGGAGTCCATGTCATAAAAAACCCGCTTCCCGTCAGGAGCGGTACATATGCTGTAACCCCTGGCCAGAGTTGACAGGGGACTTAAGGTCTGCAGACGGCCGGCAAGTATGGCAAGCTTTCTTTCCTTATCTCCAACCGAACTGCGAACACCCTGGTTTAGACGATGCGCTAGAAAATCAAGGGACTGCTGTCTGGCGCCGCAAAAAACATCCAGCGGCCGGGTAAAATGGCGATTGGACAGACAGGCGGCAAGCCTTTGCCCGCAACCTCGTAGTTTATCGTTGACGGCACGGTAAAGACGGTTTTTAAGAGTCAGCACATAGCGCGCCATCTCTCTCTTGTCGGGCACGGCCAGTTCAGCCGCAGCCGACGGGGTTGCCGCCCGTTTATCGGCCACAAAGTCAGCGATGGTAAAGTCTGTCTCGTGACCCACAGCTGATATGACCGGAATCTTAGAATTATAAATACTGCGTGCCACAATTTCAGTGTTAAAAGCCCACAGTTCCTCCAGGGAACCGCCTCCCCGCCCTACAATAATAAGATCAACGCCGCCCAGCTTATTTAACATTTGAATGCCGCGGGCAACGTCAGGCGGGGCACTTTCACCCTGAACCAGCACGGGTACCAGGATTATCTCTAACCCCGGCCAGCGCCGCTTGATTATTTCCACTAAATCCCTCACTGCCGCACCGGTTGGTGAGGTAACAACACCTATTCGCCGAGGTAGTAAAGGCAAGGCCTTTTTATGCCCGGGATCAAAAAGCCCTTCTTTTTGAAGCCTCTCTTTAAGCTGCTCAAATGCCAGGTAAAGCACGCCAGTTCCGTCCGGCTCCATTTCTTCAGCATAAAGCTGATAAGCGCCGTCCCGCTCATATACGGAGACGTATCCCCTTATCGTTACCGCCATGCCGTTTTCAGGCCGGTAAAGCAAAGAGCGGCTTCTGGAGCGGAACATAACCACTCGCAGGCAACTGTAGTTATCTTTCAGGGTAAAATAAAAATGTCCTGAGGAGGCAGCTTTGAAATTGGAGATTTCTCCCTTTACCCATACATTTACCAGCAGGTAATCTTTTTCAAGCAAAGTTTTAATATGCTGGTTCAGTTCCTGCACTGTCAGTATCCGCAAAGCAACGTCTCCTTCTCGGAAGTGGGACGTGGGATAACAGGCATTCCTCTTTTGTCTTTTAGCCTCTGGTTATCCCTGCTTTTAATTCTACGTCCCATTGTTCACTGCAAATCTTTATTATACGAATTATTTTAACCTACTAATTTGGTTTGTCGATCGTTAGATTTAGCAGGTACGGATTTATCTGTACACTCCAGTGGGCACATTCTTCACACGGATAGCAACTAGTTTCACAGACTAATGACTACCTTAAATGAGTTCCCTTTTCGTCAGTATGCCGACCTGAAGGTGTATCCCCTGACCTTAGCCGGCTAAAGTCGCACCTACATCTTCCCACGTCTCACTTCTCATTGAGGTAAGCATGGATTGATTTGGCGGCGGTACGACCGGCGCCCATGGCCAGGATCACTGTGGCCGCGCCTGTCACCACGTCGCCTCCCGCATATACGCAGGGCTTGGAAGTGGCGCCTGTATCCAGATTGGCGACAATGTTGCCCTTCTTGTTAACTTCCAGACCCCTGGTGGTCCTGGGCACTAGAGGGTTCGGGCCCTGGCCGATGGCTACCACTACTGTATCGACATCCAGAATATATTCCGAGCCTTTGATCGGAACCGGGCGGCGGCGCCCGGAAGCGTCGGGTTCGCCCAACTCGCACCTGATACACTCCATCCCGGTAACCCAGTAGTTGTCATCATAGATAATCCGGGTTGGATAAGTTAAAAAGGCAAATCTTACTCCTTCTTCTTCAGCGTGCTCTACTTCTTCATGGCGCGCAGGCAGTTCTACTTTGGAGCGCCTGTATACGATCCAGGACTCTTCGGCGCCCAGGCGCAGCGCTGTACGCGCTGAGTCCATGGCCACGTTGCCGCCGCCGAGTACGGCGACTTTACGGCCTACCCGGATCGGCGTGTCGCACTCAGGGAATTTGTATGCTTTCATTAAATTGGTACGGGTGAGAAATTCGTTGGCTGAATAAACGCCGCAGGCATTTTCGCCGGGAATCTGCATGAAATAGGGAAGTCCGGCGCCGGTGCCGATAAAGACGGCGTCATAGCCTCCTTCTTCGATCAGCTCATCAACAGTGGCAAATTTGCCGACTACAGCGTTGACCTGGATCTCTACCCCGAGCTTTTTAAGGTTTTCTACTTCAGCCTGAACCACTGCCTTGGGCAGCCGGAATTCGGGTATGCCGTACATGAGTACGCCGCCGGCTACGTGGAGGGCTTCAAATATGGTTACGCTGTGGCCGAGCTTGGCCAGGTCGGCGGCACAGGTAAGTCCGGCGGGGCCGGAGCCAACCACGGCTGCTTTCTTGCCGGTGGCGGGGGCAATATCTTGCTTTTGAACTCCTCTGGCCAGTTCCCAGTCGGCGATGAAGCGCTCGATTCGTCCGATGCCCACTGGCTGGTGTTTCTTGCCGAGGGTGCAGTATTTTTCACACTGGTTTTCCTGGGGGCAGACACGGCCGCAAACAGCGGGCAGCGCGTTCTTTTCTTTAAGCTTCCTGGCAGAACCGGCAAAATCGCGTTTGGCGGCTAAACTGATAAACGCGGGTATGTCAACTTCTACGGGGCAGCCCTGGCGACAGGGCTCATTTTTGCACATGAGGCAGCGGTTGGCCTCAGCCACGACTGCTTCTTCACTGTAACCCAGCGCCACTTCATGGAAGTTTTTGGCACGCTCTAAGGGGTCCTGGGCCGGCATGGGGTTTTTCCGGGGAATTATTTGCTTCTTTTCTTTCTTCACTTCAGTCATTACCTGTCACCTCCACAACCGCAGCTGCACTTGTGATCGCCCTGGCTGTTGTATCTTTCCAGGGCAATCTTTTCCTGGGGCTTGTAAATAACTGACCGCCGGGCCATTTCGTCAAAATCCACCTGGTGCCCGTCAAATTCCGGGCCGTCGACGCAGGCGAACCTGGTCTCGCCGCCTACGGTCACGCGGCAGCAGCCGCACATGCCGGTACCGTCAACCATGGTGGAGTTAAGGCTGACGATGGTTTTTAAATTATACTGTTTGGTCAGGTTGCATACTGCACGCATCATGGGCAGGGGACCTATGGCGACGCAGAGAGTAATGTCTCCTTTTTCTTCAATTGCTTCTTTAAGCAGGTCGGTCACAAATCCCTGACGCACGTACGACCCGTCGTCGGTGGCGACTCTGAGCTCGCTGCAGGCTGCGCGCATCTTGTCTTCCCAGAAGAGCAGTTCTTTGGTGCGGGCGCCGATGATACCTGTAACCTGGTTGCCGGCTTCTTTCAGGGCTCTGGCTATGGGATGTACGGGAGCGACTCCCACGCCGCCTCCGACACAGGCGACGCGGCCATATTTTTCAATGTGGGAGGGCACGCCCAGGGGGCCTACGAAATCTTTCAAACAGTCGCCTTCGGCCAGGGCACCCAGTTCTTTAGTGGTTTTGCCGACTTCCTGGAAAACACAGGTGATGCTTCCCTTTTCCTGGTCAAAATCGGCTATTGTTAAGGGAATCCGCTCGCCTGATTCGTGGATGCGCAGGATCACAAACTGACCTGCTTTGGCTTTTCTTGCTACCAGCGGCGCCTGTATCTCAAACAGGTTAAGTGTGGGCGCCAGGACTTCTTTTTTCAGTATCTTATACATAAAACAAAAAACTCCCATCCTATTATAAAATCAACCCAATGTAGCATTTTTATTCTATGTAAATGACATTTATCCTGCACGCAGTCGTCATTATGTCTGTCAATCAACCAAAAAAACCACCATCTGGTGGCTTCCTGTGTTTACATCGTTTTAACAAGCTCATATTCTTCCGGATTCTCTAAAACTTTTCCCAGAATACCGTTAATAAATTTGCCGGAGTACT
>CAZJGV010000070.1:0-4916 GCA_964545615.1 uncultured Pelotomaculum sp. | reverse complement strand
GCGTGGAATATCATCACAATAAAGCATCTCAAATAAAGCCAATCGCATTATACTTTTGTCCACTCTGGCGATCCTGTTTAAGCTCCAGTCTTTACTAACAACAGAAATCACCCGGTCCAGGTGTTCCAAATGTTCTATTACCCCGTAGACCAGCCTTTTGGTAAAATCACCGCTATTTGTTAAATTGCCGAAGTCTTCATCCATCAGTCTGAGCGCCAGATCCGGATCGGCGCCGCCCACATCAACTTGAAAAAGGACCTGGAGTGCCCTTTCCCTGGCCTGTCTCCTACTCATTAGACATCCTCCCAATAATTTAAAGGATAATACATATATATTATCCCTTTTTCAAACCTCTTTTAACTATTATTCACCAAATAACCTCTTAAACATCTCCTTGAAATCAACTTTATCATCAAGTCGCTTGCCGATATAATAACCGGCAGTTACACACACAGCCACAAAAATCGCCTTAAACAAACCATATCTAATGGCAAACCAGCCGAAAACAAGTCCAAGTAAAACACCTATTAATTTTCCCGGGTGTTTTTCCAATATCTCCTGAAAAAACCCCATATGCTTCCACCTCACTTCCGGGTTTTATTCAACCCGCGGCTTTTTAGCGGAAATACTCTCAATAGTAACTTTTATGGTATTAACCGACAGGCCGGTAACTTCAAATACCCGTTCTTTAACCCGGTTCTGCACTTCAACGGACACAGCCGGAACATTTATATCCGGAGTTACGGAAGCCTTAATTCTTATGCCCACACCCTGGGGAACGGCAAACATCTGAGAGTTCACTTCTCTCACCCCGTCAATCGATGCGGCCACCTTCTCAACAAGATCTTCAATGGCATGCAGCGACACCTTGATCTGTCCCAGAGCACTTTCAGCCAAAACCACATGTTTTCCCCTGGGTTTATGCAGGCTTGACCAGAACAACCTGCCCCCCGCTAAAATCAGGATAAGCATTAAGGGCCAGAAGATCTCAGGCCGGCCCGGGTAAAAAATGTCTTTGAGCAAAAAGAAAGGCGCCGGCCAACCAAGCATTACCACTGAAAAGAGGATAAACAACACGGTAAAAAACAAAGAGTATAAAGCTAATAAGATACGGTCAAAAGGAACCAAATCCTGTACACCTTCCTTTAAAAATCAACCCCCTTTTAAGAGGGGGTTGACAGAGGTTATCTTACCCTGTGCTCCTCTTCCCTGGCTTCAGACGCAAAAGCGACACCCTGCACATTTACATTAACTTCAACCACTACCAGCCCGGTCATCCGCTCCACAGCTTTTTTCACGCTTTCCTGAATCTGGGCTGCAACATCCGGAATACGGATACCGTAGTCCATAATAACAAAAAGATCAACTGCCGCCTCTTTTTCTCCTACTTCAACCTTAATCCCCTTAGCCAGGTTCTTCCTGCCGAGCATTTCCGCAATACCGCCCACGAGACCGCCGCTCATGCCGGCTACCCCTTTGATCTCAATAGACGCCAGGCCCGCGATCACCTTCACCACTTCATCAGCGATCCTGATTGAGCCCAACCCTGTGCGTTCCTCACGAATAATTGCATTGGGGTCCACTTTAACACCTCCATCAGATCAAAAAAACTAGCCATAAAATAAACATATCCGTACATATCTGCCCAAAATAATCGATTATCAGTGATTTTTGACATGTTTATTATAACAAGCATGGTAAATTAACGCAAATAATTCTTATTCACCTAAAATACGCCGCTGAATGAAGTTAGTATAAATCTCACCACGCTGGAAAAATGCGTTCTTAATTACCATCTGATGAAAAGGAATAGTGGTTGGCACGCCTTTGATCACGAACTCCTGAAGCGCCCGGTTCATCCGGGCTATAGCCTCTTCCCTGTCCGTGCCCCAGACAATTAATTTCCCTAACAAAGAATCATAAAAAGAAGGAATGTTGTAGCCGGCATAAACCGAGCTGTCAATTCGCACTCCCGGTCCTCCTGGGGTAATATAGGTCTCAATCTTGCCGGCGCACGGTCTGAAGTTGTAGTCCGGATCTTCAGCATTGATCCTGCACTCGATAGCGTGGCCTTTAATTACCACTTCTTCCTGGGTCAGCTTCAGCATTTCGCCTGAGGCTATCACTATCTGCTCTTTGATCAGGTCAGTTCCTGTAACCAACTCGGTTACCGGGTGCTCCACCTGGATCCTGGTGTTCATCTCCATAAAAAAATAGTTCAAATGTTTGTCTAAAAGAAATTCTACAGTTCCAGCGCTGTAATAGTCAACCGCCCGCGCCGCCCGGACCGCCGTTTCACCCATCTGCTTCCTCAGCTCTGGCGTCAGGGCGGAGGACGGAGCTTCCTCGATTATTTTTTGATTGCGTCTCTGGATAGAGCAGTCCCTTTCGCCAAGGTGAATCAGGTTTCCATGCTTATCACCTAAGATCTGAAATTCAATATGTCTCGGTTCCTCCACATACTTCTCCAGATAAACCTCATCGTTGCCAAAGGCAGCATTTGCCTCAGTTTTGGCGGTATTCACAGCATTTTTCAGCTCTGTTTGGTTCTGAACGATCCTCATACCACGTCCGCCACCACCGGCGCTGGCTTTTATTATCACCGGGTAGCCTATTGTTTCCGCCAACTCCTGAGCCGCGTCCAGATTACTGATCACACCTTCTGATCCCGGTACTACAGGGACACCGGCATTAATCATGGTTTCCCTGGCAGAAGCCTTGTCTCCCATCCGCTGCATGGCTTTAACCGGAGGCCCGATAAAAGCTATGCCGCACTTAGAGCAAACTTCTGCAAAGTCAGCGTTTTCGGCCAGAAAACCATAACCGGGGTGAATGGCGTCCGCCCCGGAGACAAGTGCCGCACTGATAATATTGGTAAAGTTAAGATAGCTTTTTATTGAGGGCGCAGGACCGATACAGAACGCCTCATCGGCCCACCATACATGCAGGCTTTCACGATCCGCCTCGGAATACACGGCCACGGTGTCAATGCCTAATTCACGGCAGGCCCTTATAATGCGGACCGCGATTTCACCCCGGTTGGCAATCAAAATCTTTTTAAACATCTCTTTCCCCCATAGTAATCAATAAAAACCATATCACAGATTATCATCTTGTTAAATCTGTGAGAATTTTTATCTTTTTTACTCTTTTATTAAGAAAAGGACTTGGCCGTATTCTACCGGCTGGCCGTTTTCAACTTTAATTTCTATTACCTCACCGTCGAGTTCAGAGTTGATTTCGTTCATCAGCTTCATAGCTTCAATGATGCAAATGGTTTGCCCTTTCCGGATCCTGTCCCCAACCCTGACGAACGGTGCGGCCTCAGGAGCCGGAGAGCGGTAAAACATCCCGACCATCGGCGCCGGTACAGGAGTCAGGCCCGCGTCCTTTTCCTTTTTGACCTCTGCCGGGGCGGCGGGCGGTTCGGGTTTCCCCGGGTTGGCTGCCTGCGGCTGCGGCCGGTTAAGAGGTGCGGCTGTTTCCGCCGCGTAAACATGGCCTTTCCGGATGGCCAGTTTCACTCCGGTGCTTTCTAAAGACACCTCGGTAATATCGGTTTCATCTATAAATTTAATTAACTCTTTAACGTCGGAGATGTTCATATTATCAACCTCCCTTGCATCTGCCTTTCTGACAGTCTCACTTTCAGCCGGCATTGAGGGCGCGGCTTCTGCCTGAGGGCTTACACCCGCCTGGACTGAGGCTTTCCTCGGTGACGACGGTTCATATTTTTCCGGCGTGGTTAAATTATCACTTTTCGGCAACATCATCTCCTCTTTAAAGTAACCGTTACGCCTCATTTCAAAGAAACGTCTGGCTACCTGAGGGAATAAAGCGTATGAGATAATATCTTCTTCTCCTGTCACCAGATCAATCATTTCGTTTCTTATTTTTTCCATTCTTGGCTCCAGCAGGTCAGCCGGCCTGCAGGTGATCGGTTCGCGGTCACCAAGGACTTTTCTGGCGATTTCCTTGTTAACAGGTGCGGGAGGCCTGCCGTAATAACCCTGGATATAGTCACGTACTTCCCCGGGAACCAGTTTGTACCTTTCTCCCGTCAGCACATTCAGCACTGCCTGCGTGCCGACGATTTGACTGGTAGGGGTAACCAGCGGAGGATAGCCGAGTTCTTCCCGCACCCTGGGGATCTCTTCTAAAACCTCACCAAGCCGGTAGAGTGCTTTTTGCTCCTCCAGTTGGGTTACCAGGTTGGAGATGGTTCCGCCGGGAACCTGGTGGTCAAAAACGCGCATATCGTTAATCCTGGTGACTCCCCGTTTAAAACCGTTGGCTTTTCTTATTTTTTCAAAATACTCCGCTATCTCAAATAATTTGTGGATATCTATTTTAGTGTCATATGGCGAGCCCTGCAGAGCCCGCACCACAGTCTCTACAGGCGGCTGCGACGCGCCGAAAGCGAGAGGCACAGTTGCCGTGTCAATTACATCTATACCCGCTTCAGCTGCCTTTAAATAGGTGCCTACCGCCAGCCCGCCTATATAATGGCAGTGCAGTTGAACAGGCAGGTCAAGGTTCTCTTTAAGTGTTTTGACCAGTTCATAGGCCTGGTAGGGCGCCAGAAGCCCTGCCGTATCCTTAATGCATATTGAATCCGCGCCCATTTCAGCAAGCTGCAGGGCCAGATCAACATAGTGGCCGATGGTGTGAATCGGGCTCACCGTATATACCATCGCCGCCTGAACATGGGCGCCCGCCTTTTTTGTTGAGCGTATCGCCGTATCCAGGTTCCGGATATCATTCAGGGCATCGTAAAACCTGAAAATGCTGATACCGTTTTCTACCGCCTTGGCGATAAAAGCCTCAACCACATCATCCGGATACTGCTGGTAGCCTACCAGCGACTGACCCCTTAGCATTAACTGAAGAGGAGTCTGTCGTATATTCTTTTTCAA
>CAZJGV010000069.1:0-14383 GCA_964545615.1 uncultured Pelotomaculum sp. | reverse complement strand
GAGTGCAAGAAACAACCCCGCCGCCGTCAAACTAAGCGCCGCGTAGCGTATATCTAATCGCAGCACCAGCATCATTATTGGCAGGGGGAGTAAAACTGTAGCAATAAGGTAAAGAGGCGGCAAGTAAATTCCGGCCAGGCCGATAACAGCGACAAGTGATGTAAAAAAAGCCCACTGGGCCAGGGCTCTGGTTTTCTCGCCTGTTGTCAAAGAATCACCTCTTTTTGTCAACCAGGTAATTTAAAAGGGTTGAAAGATCACCATACCACCTTTCTACTTCGTGATCCTCATCAATACCCTGGCGCAGCTTTGCTTCAACCTTTAAATCCAGCCGGGAAAAGTTTATACCCAGACGACGTCCCAAAACATAACAGTTTATGAGCAAACTGGCCAGCGCATCCAGGATAAGTTCCTCGCTGCCACGGAGCATAGACTTGAAAAGAGCTGAGACAGAAGTAATCATATCGGCCTTCAGCCACTCTATGACCTTGATATTCTTGGCTATACCGCCTTCCTGGTTAGCTGGAATCATCAAAGAGTCCTCCTTTGCTCACTAGACTTAAAAACTATTCTGCGAAACGAGCTTTATTTCCTGCCCGAATATATTGTATTTACCTGTTATTTGTTGTTGGGTTTGTTTAGAAGCCCCTGTTTAAGCGAAATAAACCTGTCCTGTCTGTCTTGCGCAAAAACCATCACGAAATACTTAAGGGAGAGCTCTTCAGCTCCCCCTTATTATTATTCTGCTGTGAACGGAAGGAGGGCTATGTTGCGCGCCCTCTTTATTGATGAAGTCAACATACGCTGGTGTCTGGCGCAATTCCCAGAAATCCTGCGCGGCAGTATTTTTCCGCGTTCAGTAATATATTTTTTGAGGCGCGGTACATCTTTATAATCAATGGCTTCCATCTTGTCCACACAAAAGCTGCAGATCCGTTTTTTTCCTCTGCGGCCTCTCTCACGTTTCAATCGCTATTCCTCCTTGCCTGAGCCACCTTTGTGCCGATGGCCTTTTAGTTGTTAATCAAAACGGAATATCATCCTCGTTAAAACTAATTTCACTGCCATAATCAGGGCCTCCAGCAACGTGACCGGCGCCTGTCGTTCCAGACCCGCCGTCTTTGGCGCGATCCAGAAAACGCACGTTTTCAGCCACCACCTCGGCTGCTTTTCTGCGGATGCCCTGGTTGTCTTCATAAGAGCGGACCTGCAGCCTGCCATCGACAGCTACAAGCCGGCCCTTCCCGAGATAGTTGGCGCAGTTTTCTGCCTGTTTCTGCCAGACAACAATGTCAATAAAATCGGTTTCCCTTTCCCGGTCCTTGGCCTGGCGCCTATCCACCGCCAGGGTAAACTTAGCTACTGCCGTTCCACTTGGAGTATAGCGAAGTTCCGGTTCTCTGGTAAGTCGACCGATTAGAATCACTTTATTGAGCATTTTCTCACCGCCTTTTTTTTCTATCCACGGAGAAAATTAAAACTGCCCTCAGGACTATTGTATTTTCAGAACATTTTTGCTACTCATCTATACGTACAATAATATGCCTTAGCACTTCGTCTGTAATCTTAAAAACGCGGTCTAGTTCTTTCGCCACTTTAGACTCGGCGTTCATATGAACAATAATGTAAACGCCTTCCTTGAAATCCTTCACCTCATAAGCCAGCCTGCGCTTGCCCCATTTGTCGAGTTTAAGGACTTCCCCACCGTGGCTTTCAATCAAGCCTCTAAATTTTTCTAAGACCGCCGCGTTTTTTTCCTCGTCCAGATCCGGACGCAGAACAAAGACTACCTCGTACTTGCGCAAAGCACTCACCTCCTCCCCATGGACTATGGCCCTACTTAAAAGGGTAGAGCAGGGTGGAACCGTCATCAATTTAGACTTATCGATTATAGCACAGCAATACAAAAATGGCAAGGAAGATAGAAAAAGGAAGGCTGAAAACCGGCTGCTTTTTGCGTTTTGCTTAATAACCGGAGGCATATCGATACAAAATAAGCATGGAGAAAAAAATGGAGGCGATTAATATGACTTCAATCAAACCGTATGCTTACTCCTATAACATACAAGGGGTACAGGTAAAACCTCTGACCGGTGACGGCAGGGAAGTGAGTGTTCTGTATACCGGCCCGCTGGCGCAATCCGAAAGCAGGCAGGTATACCTGCACTGCGGCTTTGGCGATACAAGCAAGTGGAGTGGTGTCAGTGATTATCCGATGGAATACCGGGGTAACGGCTGGGAAAAAACACTCCGCCTGGAAACCGGCAACAGCCTGAATTTTTGCTTCAAGGACAACAACAGCAACTGGGACAACAACAGCGGCGCCAACTGGCTTTACCGGATAACGGGGTAAAAAAACAAAAACTTTTTCACAGGATTAGCATGATTTGCAGGATTTACAAGATTAATGAATTAATAATTTGGTTAGTACTTAATGGACCTTTAACACATACAATTATTATCAAACTCACCAAAAATAGAAATCCTGTTAATCTTTGAAATCCTGTAAATCCTGTGAAAAGTTCTTAGTTACTAATGTCGCCGGCATTAGCCTGTTGAACAACCGACTTGACGGACTTTTCAAATTTAGGGCGAGGCAACATCAGCACCCTGCCGCATTTCAGACATTTGATCCGGAAATCCACGCCGACGCGAATAACCTCCCACAAGTCTCCGCCGCATGGGTGCGGCTTTCTTGTCTTAACGACATCACCCACTGCATATTTAGGCAAAACATTCTCCCCCTCGGCCAACAGTTCAACCAGGTTAATCCAGCAAAAAAGATTTATATCCTTTATAGGCCATGTATATATCCGCCTTGCTGACAATTTCGAAAGTAGAATGCATACCCAGTAAAGCGACCCCGCAATCAATCACATCCATTCCGTGCGCGGCCATAAGGTGGGCAATAGTCCCGCCACCCCCCTGGTCCACCTTGCCCAGTTCACCCGTCTGCCATACAACGCCGGCGTTATTAAAGATTCGCCTGATATCCGCAACCATTTCGGCGTGGGCGTCACTGGTAGAATATTTGCCCCTGCTGCCGGTATACTTGGTCACAACAACTCCCCCGCCGAGACGGGCGGCGTTCATCTTCTCGACAACTTCCCCGTAGTTTGGATCAAGGGCAACATTGACGTCGGCTGAAAGAGCGCGGGAGTTGGCCAGGATCCGGCGCAGAGCCAGTTCGCTGTAACCGGGCATACATCTGGCCGCGATCTCAGCAATGTTATTGGTAAAAAAGGCTGACTCCATCCCCGTGTTGCCGCTGCTGCCGGTCTCTTCCTTATCAGCCAGCACCAACACCGCAGTTTGCTCGGGATTGTTTAGCTCAGTCAGCGCGCGCAGTGCAGCAAAGGCACATACACGGTCGTCCTGCCCGTAACTTCCTACGAAACTGCCGTCCAGACCTACATCCCTGGCGGGCCAGGCCGGAACCAGCTCTATTTCCGCACTGATCAGGTCCTCTTCAGTAATTCCGTACCATTGATTCAGTTTTTCCAGCACCGCCAGCTTGAAGCGGTCTTTTAGCTCTTCCCCTCCGGCAGGAATACCCGCCACTAAAATATTCAGACTCTCTCCGGGTACAGCGTCCGCCATTTTTTTCTCCATTTGGTCCTTGGCCAGGTGAGGCAGCAGATCCGACACGGTGAACACAGGCTCACCCGGTTTTTCACCGATTACAATTGGTATGACCCTGCCGTCAACTTTAACAACCACACCGTGCAGCGCCAGGGGCACGGAAAGCCACTGGTATTTTTTGATACCCCCGTAATAATGCGTCTTAAACAGAGCCATGCCTTCCTCCTCGTACAGAGGCTGCGGTTTTAGATCCAGGCGTGGGCTGTCAAGGTGGGCGCCGATAATATTCAACCCGCCCGCTACCGGTTTTTTCCCAATAACCGCTACTGTTAAAGCCTTGCCCCGGGTAGTGGCGTATACTTTATCACCGGGCCGCAGCAGGGAGGTTTTTTCAAGAGGATGAAAGCCTGCCGCGGTGAGATGTCCCTGTACGGCAGCCACCGCTTCTCTTTCCGTTTTGGCCGTGTTCAAAAAGGTTTTATACTCCTCACAAAAAGCGGCTACAAAGCTTATTTCATTTTGCTGCAACCTGTCCCAGACATTTTGCCGGCTGTAGGCTAATGATAGGGCCGGGTGCCGCTGTTTAGATTCAGTCATCTTCAACCCCTCCGTCTACATAAATTAAAGCTCGATTTCTATAACCAATGTCTGCATTTTTACCCGATCCGGCTCTGATTATGAGCGTCAAATTGTTTTAACCGGTACAGACTGATCAGTTTTTTCCGGGGAAGTACCGGGCAGCGGACGGTTAATGGCGTTAAAAAAGGGCTCAAAGTACGGCAGCAGCTTTGATCCCGCAAAAGCATTGCCTTTTGACTGGGTTACTCCCGGAGTCCCCGAACTGCCGCCCGGCAGGGAGTCAAGCCGCTGAAAAGGAGCCATCAGAGTTAAAACAATCATCACCATTACCGTCCCCTTTACCGCTCCAAATAAAAGCCCCCCCAGGCGGTTGAAAGGGCCCAGCAAAGCTATGGCGGCTACCCTGGTAACAATAAACCCTACCAGATTCACGGCCCAAACCACAGCAAGAAGCAGCGCCAGAAAACACAGGGCATTTATGATCGTTGAGGCAAGCGCTCCGGCGGCATAATCAACGTAATCGCTGAAGGGATAGAGCTGGCCGGCGGCTGAGCCTCCGGTAGAAACTATCTTATCAGAAGCAGTGCTTTTCAAAGGAAACCAAAAACCGAGAAGTTTTTTGGCCAGCGGCAGGATTTTTTCTTCCAGGCTCCACTGGACGGTTACATATGCAGCCAGATCACGGTAATAAGTGATCGCCAACCCGAAACCAGCCAGAATTCCGGCCAGTTTGGCCACACTTCCCACTAAACCGTAACGCATACCCTGCGCGGCAGAAAAGGCCAGTACCGCCAGGATCAACCAGTCCAGCCAGTTCAATTTATTTCCTCCATTTGAAAACAGTATACTGATTAATTATATACTTATTCCTTTTACTCAGTAACACCTTAAGATTATCTTGTAAGTCTTGTGTCAATAAACAAATTGACGCGATTTACAAGCTAAGGGCATAATCATTATTAATTATATGGGATCCTTAACTTATGTGAAGTGTTTTTTAGCGTTTACTTAAAAAATATACCAGCGGCCTGACTAACAGGGCGGCTAAAAGCGCCAGGCCGGCATACCCGAAAAGCGGATACAAAAAACGAACCAGGCCGTCAAAACTAAAAGATGACAGGGGCAGAGCCAGCAGGCAGGCACTGACGCCGATCAACCGATAACGTCTGCCGCCTGCCGGCGCCAGACGACTGGCAAAACCATGCGCGTTGGCGATGGCGGTGGTGAGAATGGCCAGCCAGATTAAAAAGCCCAACACCCAGCGGCAAGAGTGCCCCACATGACCGGCCATATAAAGGAGCGGGATCTGGTAGGAAGCTGCTTCCGGTAGATAGGCCCCTTGCGCGGCAGCGACCAGAAATATAGCCAGACCGAGCAGCAGGCCGCCGCACAACCCTCCCGCCAGTCCTACCCTCAGCGGAACAACCTGGCCCAGCGAAGAAAGAACGGCCACAGGCACAACCATATTATAGGAAACATATAAAAACGCCGCTATTAGCCAGTGACCCGCCACACCACCGCTTACTTGCGGCTGGGCAGACATACCCTCTTGGCCGCTTCCCAGCAGGGCTGCCAGTGAAATTACCACCACCGCTAAAAACTTTATAGGGACCAGGCACATATTAGCCTGCAGGACACCCTGCACCCCTCCCATAATCACCAGTAACCTGGCGGGCAAGCCAAAATGCTCACCAAAAACAGCGGCGCTGCCGGCCAGCATAACACTCAACCCCCCCAACAACATCAACAAGTTCAGAATGTCCAGCAGTGCTCCCGCTTTTGCTCCAAGCAGAAAGTCCAATAGTTTTTTGTAACAGCTTGACTGCATGTTTATTGCAAGAAACATTACCAGCATACCCAGGTAAGAAAAAAGAATCGTTGCCACGACCGCGCCAAAAAGCCCGGACCTGCCGTGCAGAGCAAAAAACTGCATGATCTCCTGTCCGGAAGCAAACCCTGCTCCTATGATCGAACCGATGTAAGTAGGAAGGACCTTGGCCAGAAGCCAGCGGCTTTCCCTGCGTCCTATTATAAACACCGCCTTCACGGTTGGACCTGGCAGAAAATAACGGGGTCCTCTCAAATACTATGCCTGCTCTGACCGGCTTCTGCCTAAAATTTATCACTTCCAGGAATAAAATGACCCCCCTTTGGAAATACAATATAATAGTTTTGCTATTTGCAGGAGGTTAAAAATGATCGCCCTGAACAAACAAGAGGCAGCTAAAAATCCTGAAAGAACAAGGATCCATGTAGAAGATACTATGGCGGCCAGTAAATTTGCCTGGGACCTGGTTTCCCGCCTAAAAAAACACGGAATCAAAGGCGACAACCCCAAGGTGTTGCTCTGCATCGGCACCGACCGTTCTACGGGGGACTGCCTCGGTCCGCTGGTAGGATCAAAAATACTCTCCCTGCAGCAGAATTTTTTCGCGGTGTACGGGACACTGGAAAGCCCCGTTCACGCCAGCAATCTAAAAGATATAATTGATGAAATACATAAAAACCATGATAATCCTTTTATCATTGCCGTTGATGCCTGTCTTGGACGGATTGAAAATGTGGGGTGCATTAATCTGGGGGATGGATCCCTGCAGCCTGGCGCCGGGGTGAACAAAAGCCTTCCCCCGGTCGGGCAGGTACACATAACGGGTATTGTTAATGTGGGTGGGTTCATGGAATACATGGTTCTCCAGAACACCCGGCTGAATATTGTGATGCGGCTGGCTGAGGTGATTGTAAGCGGCTTGAGCAAAGCCGTTTCAGAGTTTGACGGCCAGCAAATTTGGTCGTTGGACGTCAGGCGTCTGTCATCAAAAACAGAATGAAACCATTGGGGACGTTCCTCTTTTTATACTACCCGACAAACCTTCCTCTATGGCTATAACTTTATCCATATAAATATTTTACCCCCTTCAACAGTTATTGTTAGAAGAGGGAGAGCCTTTTATTCCTTTGTTTCTTTAAGTTCTTTTAATATTTTAAAGACTTCTTCGTCACTGGTCTGATCAAATTTCTCATAAAACTGGCCTACAGCATAAAAATTGCCAGGCGTGAGCAGACAGACAGAATAATCAACCTCCTTTTTCAATATTTCCAGTGTCTCCGGCGGAGCCACCGGAATTGCCAGGGTTAGTTCCCGCGGACGAAGATTACGGACTGAGCGGAGGGCCGCCAGCATAGTGTAACCGGTAGCGATGCCGTCATCAACTACCACAAGCTGCCTCCCGGCATAATTCCTGTGTTTTGCGCTCCCCCTGTAGAGAGACATACGGCGTTTTATTTCTTCTAATTCGCAGGCAATTATCTCTTTTAACTCTCCGTCGGTAACTCCAAGCAACTCTATCAGGCGATGGTCCAGGATGGCGGCGCCGTCCTGGGCAACAGCACCGAGAGCCACCTCCGGATTCTGGGGGGATCCTATTTTTCGCGGGATGATCAAATCAAGCTTCAAGCCCAGCTTTCTTGCCAGTTCAGCCCCCACTACCACACCGCCGCGTGGGATTGCCAGCACAACTCCGTCCTTCCCGATGCGACCGACGAGTTTATCAGCCAACAGTCTCCCGGCGTCAGTCCGGTCTTTAAACATCACAAACACGCCCCCTTTTCCGATAGGTATCTCTTTAATTATTTCCAGCAACGTTAATTTAAAACAGCGCAGCCGTATAAATATTTTGGCAGCTTTCGCTGCCTTATATTAAATAATGTCGCCATGGCTAAAACATTCCTTTATTAGTTTATCGTTCAGAAAACACGAAGTTTTAGTCTTGTTGACCAAAAACATAAATCTTTTCACCTGGACCTGAAAATGGCGGGGAGAATCTCTGACCGGAAATCGTTCTTTAAATGTCTTCTCTGCACGCAAAAAACGACTTAAAACAAAAACCGAATAGCCGGTTAAGAAGGGATTATTAATGGCAGAAGAAGCGCGAGTGGGATAGCGTAGAAAATTGCGGGAAGCAGATTGCCTACTTTTATTTCAGCGATATTCAACATGTTTAATCCTATGCCCAATATCAGGAGCCCCCCCCGTGCAAGATTGCTTGAAGAATGTTTCACGTGAAACATTTTATAATTATTTACCACCCAGCAACAGATCGAGTATTCTTTTAAGATCCTTCTCGTCACTAAAATCTATCTCCAGTTTTCCACGCCCACCTGGCAACTCTTTTACCTTTACCTTTGTGCCGATCAATCTTTTCAATCGCTCTTCAGCCTTGAGCAGGTAGTGAACACGCAAAACCCTTTCCGCTTTCTTTTCTTTTTCTTCAATCATTTCTTTAGCTATTTTTTCTGCCTGTCGGACGCTCAACTGCTGTCTGGCTATCTTAAACGCAGCAGCAAGCTGCTTTTTGTTATCACTAATAGCCAGCAGTGCTCTGGCGTGACCGGCGCTGATCCGCCCTGACACGATCATGTCCTTGATCTCCACCGGCAGACCTAAAAGCCGAACCATATTCGCTACAAATGGCCTGCTTTTCCCGACTCTGCTGGAAACATCCTCCTGAGTCAGGTCAAAATCTTCCATCAGCTGGTGGTAAGCCGCAGCTTCCTCCAGTGGATTTAAATTTTCTCGCTGTACATTTTCGATCAGGGCCGCGGCTGTTGCTTCCAGATCCCGGTATTCCTTGATTACCGCAGGGATGCTCTGGTAGGCCAGGCTTTTGCAAGCCCGCCAGCGCCTCTCACCGGCAATAAGCTCGTAATAACCATCGGGCAGCGGCCTGACCACGACTGGTTGAATTACGCCGTGTTCTTTAATGGAAGCGGCCAACTCATCCAGTTTTTCCTGATCAAACAACTTTCTGGCCTGGCGGGGAGCGGTCCGGATTTTTTCTATGTTTATTTCCTTAAGCATATCCTTTCCGTTGACGCCTTCTGTCATTACTGGGATCAGCGCCTCCAGCCCTTTGCCCAACCCTCTGCTGCGCTTACTCAATGCCTATCACCTCTTTTGCCAGTTCGTAATAAACCTCGGAACCCCTGGATCGCCGGTCATAAACCATTACCGGCTTACCATGGCTTGGCGCCTCACTCAGCCTCACGTTGCGCGGTACGATAGCTCTGAATACCTTCCCCTTGAAGTGCTTTTTAACCTCATCAACCACCTGGATGGACAGGTTAGTCCTGCCGTCAAACATCGTTAGCAGGACACCTTCTAAAGCCAGGTTTTCGTTCAGATTTTGCTGTACCATGCGAAATGTGTTGAGAAGCTGTCCCAGCCCTTCCAGGGCGTAATACTCACACTGGATGGGTATGATCAGGGAGTCGGCGGCTGTAAGCGCATTAATGGTCAGGAGTCCGAGCGAAGGAGGGCAATCTATAAAAATGAAATTATATTTTTCTTTGATTTCTCCAAGTGCTTTTTTTAAAATTTTTTCTCTTTCAACCTGACCGACCAGTTCTACTTCCGCACCTGCCAGTTCTATTGTGGCGGGAACCAGATCGAGATTCTCCAGCGCGCTGGGTACTATTACTTCCTGAACCGGCAGCCCGTTGATCAGGGTATCATAAATGCATCTTTCAACCGTTTTTTTATCAACGCCTACTCCGGTAGTGGCGTTGCCCTGGGGATCAATATCCACCAGCAAGACCTTCTGTCCCATAAGAGAGAGCCACGCGCCGAGGTTAACAGCCGTGGTTGTCTTGGCTACCCCGCCTTTCTGGTTAGCTATAACAATGGTCTTTCCCATGGTTTTTTACCCCCAAAGATTTATTTAACCGCCTTACACTTTTCCACATCTGTTTTTACAGTTCCTGCTCCATCTTTAAAATGAACGCCTGTTATCTACAATAAACACAATTTTTTTCATGGCGTTGTTTTGCTGTTCATTTTTGCAATACCTGTAAAAACACCTTGACCAGTTCCGGATCAAATTGGCCGCCCGCACATTTCTTTATTTCAGTTATCGCTTTCTTACGGGATAAAGCTCTGCGGTAAGGGCGGTCGTTGGTCATGGCGTCAAAGGCGTCCGCAATGGCCAGGATACGGCATTCCAGCGGAATCTCCTCTCCTTTAAGCCCCTGCGGGTAGCCCTGACCGTCCCACCATTCGTGGTGTTTAAGGATCCAGTCGGCTATGGGCGACAGATCGGGATTGGACTGGGCAATGCGGTGACCAATCTCACTGTGTCTCCTCATCTCGGAAAACTCATTAGAAGTCAGGGGCCCTTTCTTGAACAGGATGCGGTCGGGTATGCCCACCTTGCCAATGTCATGAAACTTCGCCAGCAGACGCAGGTCTGCCAGGCTGTGCTCCGGAAGCCCGATGGCTGAGGCCAGATCTTCAACCAATTCCTGCAGCCTCTCTGCATGTCCTTCTGTAATATAGTCCCGTGCCTCAAGCGCTTTCATTAAGGTCTGCACGATGGCGCTGCGCGCGCTTTGGCCGCAGTGTAGTTTCTCCCGGTACATGTTGTTGTCAGCTTCTTTGAAAACCTCACTTAGAGCGACCTTTGTCTTGCCGCTTAGAGAAAACCCTATAGACATGCTCAAGGGGGGAATCACTCCGGCAGCATTATGTTTTTCTACCTCCTCTTTAATCCTCTGTGCCGCCTTATCAATGACCATTTCATCGCAGTCCGGCAGCAGGACGGCAAATTCATCTCCTCCAATGCGCGCGACCATATCACCTTCACGGAAACATTCCCTGCTTATTCCTGCGGCAGAAATAAGCAGTCTATCACCAGTCTCATGCCCGAGGGTGTCGTTAACAAGCTTTAAACCGTCTATATCACAGACCAGCATGCCTACCCGCATATCTCGTTTTCCTTCCAAACGCCGCATTTCTTCCTCAAAGAAAGCACGGTTGTACAGACCGGTAAGGGCATCATGCAAACCGAGGAATTTTAATTGCTCTTCCGCCCGCTTGCGATCTGAAATATCCAGGAAGGAAGCCACGCTTTTGGGGGTTCCCGGAATTAAGGCCACGGTCAAAAGCACATCCCTGATTTCTCCGTCGCCTTTAATAAACTTGCTTTCATAAGTACCTGGCACAGCACAATTGTTTTTCCTGCGAGCGTAATGATATTCAAGCATTTTCCCCAACTCTTCTTTAGTCGCAAACTCGGTCCAACTTTTTTTACCCTCTATTTCCATCCTTGGATAACCGGACAGACGAGAGAACTCCGTGTTGGATAAAGATATAATGGTGTCCTCCTCAAATATCGCCAGCGCGGTGCCGGTGTTTTCAAAGACGGTCCTGTAATTGGCCTCTGATTCACGCAAGGCTTCTTCCGCCAACTTGCGCTCTGTTATATCACGAATTGATTCAATTGCGCCAATCGGCTTCCCCTCATTATCATAAAGAGGGGATGCCTTAACCCAAATATAAACTCTTTTTCCTGTCCTTAAATTTAAATAATTCTCAGCGAATAAAGTGCTGCCTTTTCTGTTAAAGCGTTCATAATAATTCTATATCTGCTTATCATTCTCAAAAACATAATCAATCAAGATCTGCCTCGGTTCTCCGTAAAAAGGAACGGCATAGGCGTAATTGCCCTTACCGAGCATTTCCTCCTTGCCTACTCCTGTCATCTCCTCAACAGCCCTGTTCCAGGCAATAATCTTTCTGTTGCGGTCGACCACAAATATTGCGTCGGGAAAGAATTCGATGATATCCAGAAGCTGCTGGTGGGTGGCGCTCAGCGCTTCTTCGGCCTGTTTGCGCCTGGTAACATTGCGGGCGATACCCTGGATACCTATTATTTCACCTTCCTCCCAGAGCAGGTGGACCCTGACTTCCAGGTGTATCCTGACCCCACTGGCGGTTGTAATCTCTGCCTCATATGGTTGCGCCCCGGCCAGATCAGTCTTTTCCGCTAAAGCCCTGTCCAGCAAAGCCCTGGAAAATTCCAAGCTTTCAGGTGTCAACAGGTCTGCCAAAGACATTTTTTTTAGTTCTTCCTTCTTATAACCAACTACACAACTCGCGGCCCTGTTAACGGATGTTATCTTGCCTTTTAAATCACTGGTAAATATTATGTCGTTAGCGTTCTCGTACAAACTCATGTACTTGGCCTGTGACTTTTTTAGGGACTCCTCCGACTTTTTACGAACGGTGATGTCGCGCACAACCGCCAGAATGCATTCCTTCCCGCCGATCAGAGCCTTCTTTAAATTCACCTCGTTCCAGAAGATCTGTCCCGCTTTATCCTTATAAAGCCACTCAAAAAGCTGTGGCTCGCCGCCGGCCGCTTTCTGCAGCTTCGAGAGCGCCGCTTCAAATATTAAAAAACGCTTGCCGGGAACAATACTTGCCATCTGCGCTTTTATAGCATCCTCCCTGGTGTAACCATACATCTCACATGCTTTTTGATTAACGTCAATAATTTTTCCGGTGGTCAGTTCGTGGACAAAAATACCTTCATTAACCCCGTTGAAGATAGACTGATAATTTTCTTCAGAGGTTGCAGTCTGTGCCGCGGACTCGGTCAGCCATTGCGTTGACATAAAAAAGCTGATAGTAAGAACACACATACAGAAGGTGATGATGATGCCCAAAAGCCCAGCCGGCCGTGTTTTATCCAGCGGTGCCAATAAAACAATAGACCACCCCTCCGGGCCGACCTGCTTGCGATTAGCAAGAAGCCGCTGACCAGCAAACAGTACATCCTTTCCATTAGTTACTTCCTGCAAAGACATGGTCTCTAAAGGTCCCGTCCCAAACTGCCTGGATGCTGTCAACTTTTTTTGTATTCCCTCTTCCAGAGGCCACATGCCCTTATAAAGAAGGTCCGGGTTGCTGGACATAAAAACAATCCCGTTAGGATCGATATAAAAGCAATACGTGTATTGTTTGAAACCAGGTTCCACACTTTCTACTTTTCTCTTAATTACCGCAGCCCCGATGATGCGATCGCTTATAACCGGTTGGCTTACATAATAGCCCCGCTCCCCCGACGTTATACCCAGGGCATAATAGCTTCCGGTTTTTCCACTCATAGCTTGTTGAAAATAAGGGCGGAACCCGTAGTTATGGCCAACATAACTGTCGGGGTCATTTCTGTTGGAGGAAGCTATAACATTACCTTTTTCATCTATCAAATAGCAAACCGGCGCATCCAATGCCTCGTTGAAACGGTCAAGGATGAAGTTGGCACGGGCCACATTTTGTTCCCCGCCATCTACCAAAGCCTGCAAAACTTCGGGGGATGCCGCTATAGACATGGCCGCGTGATCTGTCTCTATAATTTGGTCCTGCAAGTGATTGGCTAAAGCATTTATATTGCTGGTGCTTTCATCCAGTAAGCTATGGCGGGCCTGCTGGTTTAAATAACTTGTTAATAACAGCCCCAGACAAATAAAAAATATGAGTATCACAGCTGAACTAATAGCGTATTTGGAACGGATGCGCAGGAAATTCCAACCTGTTTCAGCCCTAATAAGCTCCTGCGAATATCCCCAGACAGCTACTGTAGTCCATACTATGAATAGACCGCGGATCACCTCGATGTGCAAGCCAAGCGTATGATAAAACACATGGTAGTTTATAATATTTGCCGGGAAATATGTTAACGTAGGCGCCGCCAGGATCGCGGTTGCAGCGAAAAGAGCGATAGCTACACTTCCTGACGCCAACCAGAGGCGAGCCCGCCTGTTGATTTTTCTGGATGCAAGATTTAAAGACAGCGCCGCCCATAGTCCCCCGCCAAGACCCAGCACATACTGGGCCATGGCGGTTAAACCCTCCGGACCGGACAAGCCGCCCAAAGCTGCAAAAACCAGTAGAAGGACCAGAATCCACCTTCCCGGCGACTTTGCTCCTTCTTTAATAAACATAAGCCGCCCGAACTCTGCCAGGAACACCAGCGATACAATAAGCAAGCCCGCTTTTATGTAAGAAAATGAGAGCATAAAAGTTTTGCTTGCTAAAAAAAGATACGACCATTCATATAAACCATGGGCGATACCAAATAAACTCAGCCAAATCCAGGGCAAACGCTGTCTTTCTGATTTAATCATAGCTAAACACACGGTCGACAGAATAATAAAGGATAGGCCGTATAAAAAATAAATATAGTCCATCTGCCAGCACATAGCTTGATTCATAAGCAAGTCCCCCGACACCCTAATTCTATATTCGACAAATTCTTTCCTTTATTAAATTAAAATTCTATGTTGTTACATCTGTATATAAAAAACGCCTCCAGAAGGGAAGCGGTGAGTTTAAGCGAAAAGGGGATATACCGGCTAAGGAAAGGAGACACACCTCGTCAGAGGA
>CAZJGV010000068.1:0-14479 GCA_964545615.1 uncultured Pelotomaculum sp. | reverse complement strand
TATCAGAAGTATTCTACAGTAACTTTTTTCCCCTTTTCCTTCAAAAAAGTTATCATATCGTTTATTACCTGTTGTTTTAATATAATTCTTGAAGAGCCTTCTCTTATCTGCTGGGTGTTGTTAACTGAGGTGCCTACAAGGAGATTAAGGCTGTCTGCCTCCAACAATAGAGCAGCCAGCCTGCTGGCCCCGTCCCTGTTAGACTTCAGCTGGAGGACAGGCACTCCCATCCTTAACAGCTCCAGGCTGTAGGCCGTGGTCAGGACCCCTTCTGTAACCAGGTCAATACCTTCAATTATCCCGGTCGGGGGGACCCTCTCACAGTTCGATTTCAGGTCCACCCTTACCGGCCGTCCCAGGACACGGCCCACCATGTTACCGGTGGATCCCCCGCACACAACCTTGTTGCCGGCTCCGTTCATCAGCTTGCTAACCGCCCTGGAGTCGTCGTCCCTGCCGCCAGGCGGGCCGATTAATATATTAAGAAAACGGGGGTTCCTAACTTTGACCACCACTACACTGGCGTCATCCGCCGGATATGACCCATACAGGCTGTTGCAGTGGTCCGCAATGCTCCGGGCGCAGGCCAGCGCGTCGTCAACAGAGGGTATTTTACCGCAGAAGTAGTCCGAAAAGCCCTTCCAGTCCCAGGCCATGTTCCATACACCGTTTGTTCCGGCGTGAAGCACACCGTCGGAAACCAGTATTATCCAGTCCCCACTTTCCAGTGAAAACATTGACTGGTGGATAACCTTTCCCCCAATATCCTTCTTGACTCTTTCTATAGGCTTCAGTCGCCCCGAATTGCCCACAAAGGTCTCCGGGGTGTCGTATTCCACCAGGCGGGCGGTTCCCTCGCGGGTGAATATCTCAAGTATGCCGAAGGTGCTGTAAGCGTGGCCCCTTACTTTGGGCAGTGTTTTGGCCAGGGTTTCTATAACCTCCTCGAGTTCCGCCCCCTGGGTGATCATTCTCACTGCGGTTTTAGCGGTAAGCCTGGAAAGAATATTGGCCTTGACACCACTTCCCAGCCCGTCCGACAACACTATGGTGGTAATGTTATCGTTAACGGCTACTTCGATACTGTCGCCGCAAAGTTCCTCCCCGTGTTTATTTAATTGGGATATACCGACGTCTGCCGCTATCTTCATAAGTCATCCTCTGTTTACCAGTTTTGATCCTGCATAATTCAACCATCTATTTGTTTTTCACAAGTTTGATCAGCTTAGTCAGGAGCACCTTTGTATCTGCTGTGGTTTCCCCCAGCAGACCCGCTATTTCCTGGGCCACCTGCATCTGCTTGGAGATAACTTCCTCTGCCCTTTTGATTGTTTCATTGTTCAGAATGTCTTGCTGTTCCTTCTGTTTCCTGTCCTCAGTTATGTCAATAAGAATTCCGGCAAACTCTTCGGGTCCCAGGGGAAATATTATCTCCCTGGTGATAAGGTCCTTTTGTTCGTAATTCATAATAAGGTTTAAAGGCGAACCGTTAACCGCCACGTGGAGAAAGTTAGCCGGATCCATAACCAGGGATAGATCCTCGCCCTTTAAATTATCGCCTGGTACGCCCAGCATCTCCCTGGCCACATCGTTTATTTCTAAGATTTTCAGATCCCGGTTCACTATAATAATACCGTTTGGCATAGAGGCAATTACCCGGTTTGAAACCGATTCAGCCCTTTCTCTCATGTAAGGAATGCACATCTTGAGCTCCGCAAAGCCCTGGTAAACCGCAACGGCTTTATCCCTGCAGGTGGGATACCCGCAAGACCCGCAGTTCAGCCTGTCTTCAGGCTTGGCCTTGCCTGTACGGGCAAATATCTCGTTCAACTCCGCCTCACTGGGGTCAGGAAGGGGAATCTGCCTGTTGGAGTAACCGCGGTACAGCGCCATGTCTCTGAAATCCGTTATTTTCCGGTCATTTTCATGGGGGCGGTTTTTATTGAAGTAATCTAAAATCCTCTGTTTTTTAATAAAAATATCTTCCTCGTTGACGGTCACCGGTCCGCTGACGCAACCGCCGGGGCAGGCCAGCAGTTCTATCAGGCCGACTTTGCAGGTCCTGCCAAGCTGGAGATGTCTCAGAAGTTCCATGCAGTTTTCAAGACCGGAAATAACCATTGCCCTGTCGTCAAGCCTGTCCGTGCTCATGCCGGCGGTACGCAGCATGCCCCCGTCCAGGGGAAATAATTTACCGGTACCTGCCTGTGGCCCGTCAAATTCCTCCTTGAATTCAGCCGTCACATGTTCGAGCGCGGGTATTTCCTCCTGCATCCACTCCCAGGTCTCACCGAAACCAAGCACCGCGTCAATAATGCCCTTAAACTGTTCTTCCTCCGCCTCATCCTTCTTGGCTATGCAGGGGCCGATAAAAACCACTGCGGCGCCGGGATCCATTGATTTTATTATCCTGGCGTGGGCTATCATGGGGGAGATGATCGGGGACAGATTTGGGATCAAGCCGGGGAAATGTTTTTCCACCAGGCTGACTACCGAGGGGCAGGCGCTGGAGAGGATAGTCCGGTCAGCAGGCAGTTTTTTATGCTCCGCCGCCACCAGTTCAGCGCCAAAAGCAGTTTCCTGCACGCTGGCGAACCCCAGTTTTCTAAGGGCTGAGACCACCTGCCCAGGCTTCTTCAACGGAAAGCCCGCCGCAAATGAAGGCGCCAGGCTGGCAACAACCACCCGCCCCGACGAAATTATTTCTTTTACCTTGCTTACGTCGTTCCGCACCTTTTTAGCCTGCTGGGGGCAGACAAGAACGCACCTTCCATCGTGAACGCAGCGATCTTCCATCACTTCAGCCCTTTGGGCCTCGGACCCGGTTATATTCTTTATTTTAATCGCCTTGACGGGGCACTCGCGGACACATTTGTAGCAGTCCCGGCAACGGGCTTCGATTGTATGTATTAGCTCCATCTTTTTACCTCCATGTGAAAATAAAAAACCCGGTTTATTTTGTACCGGGAGGGCTGTATACCCAGAGTCCCACAGCCTTGTCCGGGCCGTTATTCCTCAATTCTCCGGGAGCGTCAAAGATAAAGTAAGCAGCGTCTCCTTTGTAAAGTATATATTTTGAATCCCTTAGAGCAACTTCTATTTCTCCCTCCAGGATGTACAAAAAATGCTCTCTGTCTTCAGTGACGGCTATCCCTGTGCTTATAGTACCTGGAGCCAATTCAAAAACCATTGGCTGCATCCTTTTTTCTCTGAGCCCAAGGAAAGTGAGAAGGTTTAACTCCATACCTGGATTGTCGGTGACAACCCTTTTATAGTTGTTCCTCCTTACTATAAGCCAGTCCTCAGGTAGATTATCCTCTATGAGAAGGGTAATACTGGTGTTTAGAGCTGTCGCTATGCTTTTAAGGGTGGAGAAGGATGGGGATGTTTTTTCCTGTTCCAGCTGATAAAGAAAGCTGGCTGACAGGCCGACCTTTTGGGCGAGCTGTCGAACAGTCATACCGTTGTTAATCCTTACCCTTTTGATCCGGGCGCCCAAACCCACTTTTGGCCCACCTCCTTTTAAAGGTACTGCGGCACTTATCTGCGTCAATCTAATTATAGCATGTTTACACTATTAGTTGATACATGAAAATTACTACTGTAATAATATATGATATTGTTTTATGATACAATATAGGAAGTTATATTTCAAAATTACGGGGGAGTTTATTGGATGGGTAATGACAAAGAAAACACCAAAATTAATGAACTTATAGCAAAACACAGGGACCAGCCCGGGGGAGCATTGAGTTTTTTCAAGGAATATATGGAGATTCATGGGAGCCTGCCGGGCGAAATTATCAAAAGGGCGGCGGAGGCATTTGGCAGGGAAGAAACGGAAATTGAAGACCTTCTGTACTCTTATAACATGCTTCGGCACGAAACCCCGGGGCTGCACAGGATAAGTGTGTGCATGGGAACAACATGCTACCTCAAAGGAGCACAGGAAGTGCTTAAGAAGTTTTGCGGGGAACTGGGAATATCCCCAGGGGAGACAACCTCCGACGGCCTGTTTTACCTTGAAGTGATCAGGTGCCTCGGCGCCTGTGATTTCGGCCCCTCCGTGATGGTGGACAATGAGATCCATCCTCATGTAAATCCCGGCAAGGTATCCTCTATAATAAAAAAATATCTTTGAACCAGGATATTCCGCCTTAGCGCCTGGGGACAAATACATGTGGATCCCATTCAGCCGTGCAGTGGGCAGATGACACAGATAGAAATAAATATTTTTATAAGTACCTTTTTCCCACCTCTGATCGTATTATCTATAGAGGTGGTATTTTTATGTTATATGCAAGCAGATATCTTCGGATTATGGACCCCTTGATGGAGGGGCCCGATGTCCAATATATACAAAGACGGCTGACTGAGCTGGGTTTTTATACAGGTCCGGTAGACGGTGTTTACGGCCCGGAAACCCGCGACGCCGTGATCAGGGCACAACAGAATTTTGGCTTGCTCACGGACGGCATAGTCGGTCCCGACACCTATAATGCCATAGGCCTCAGCCCCAGAGACGAAGTCACAGTCGCGCCTGAATATGTGATTGTTATCGATACCCGCTCCTTAGAACTCTCTCTGAGCCGGTTCGGGCGACAAATAGGTGTATTTCCTGTGGCTGTTGGAGCGCTAAACACACCTACACCCCTGGGAGACTGGAAAATTATTCAAAAAACTGAAAACCCGGGCGGTCCCTTTGGTGTGCGGTGGATGCGGATAAACTGCCCGTGGGGAGGGTACGGCATTCACGGTACAGATAACGAGGCTTCCATCGGCAAAGCCGTCAGTCACGGCTGTGTCAGGATGAGGTCTGACAACGTCATCCGGGTGTACAGTCTTGTGGCTCTGGGAACCAGAGTGAAGATCATCGGGAATGCTTTTACCGGAAGACTGTTGCGCATTGGGGTGGACCCCGGTGCCGATGTTATGCGCGTCCAGCAAATCTTACAGATGCTGGGCTATTACCGCGGCGACCTAGACGGGTTCTACGGTCCAGTTACTGAGGCGGCGGTTATTCAATTTCAGCGGGATCAGAGACTGAGCCCTGACGGAATTGTCGGCCCGGAGACCTATGAAAGGCTGCAGTTGGTTAATGACCTGGTATTGGGAGACAGAAGGCCTTAGACTACTTAAAACACATTTTATCGGGATTTGTGGCTTTCAAACTGAGGCTTGATGAAAACTATTAAAAAACCTTTTTAATTAAAACCTGTTCTAATATTTTTCTGAAGAGCATCGCAGGCACGAATGTAAAATGCATCCTCAAACGTAGACCACGGGTAATAGCGGCCATTTATGATATGAGTTGAAAGGCAGTTTTGTAAAAATCGATCCGCGTTTGACAAATCTTCCATAATTACAGCCGCATAACCGAGAATCACCCATGGATGGGGGTCTCCCACTTCCAACTCAGCCCAGTTGGGAACTCCTTCGTTAAGTTTTTGGTAGGCCAGTAAAGCTTCTTGACTTGCCGGAGAAATTACTCCATAAGTTACGGGATATATTTGGGCAAAAAAACCGGGATATGCTTGGCCCTGCTGAGGAAGAGACTTTCCACTATCCTGGTCAAGCGCCCAGGCGAAACAAGCTGTGTCTTCGTTCCAAAAACAATTCAGGATACCATCCTTAATTAACTCGGCTTTACTGTCATATAGACTACTCCGTTCCTCAAGGCCCATCTCGGCCAGCAAAAACGACCAGTCTTTCAACCCACGGTAACATTCACAGTTATCCATTAAATATTTGATGTGTAGATCCGGCTTGACCCAGGTCAAGCCATCGTCATCCTGAAGTTTAATCACTACTTCGGACACCGCTGACAGATCCCCGTAGTGTGCCCGGATAAAGGTTAAATCCCCGCTAGAGCGGTAATAACCGGCAGCCAGTGAAAGCAGGGTAGCCGCATAGCTGTCGGCGGAATCGTAAGAATATACAGATTGGATTACTCCATTTTTCAAACGACGGTCATATATTGTTCCATTTAAGCCCCAGTTATCCGGGTAATTCAGATTAGACAGGGTCCACTCCAGATACTTTTTGACTCCGCCCAAATATTCTGACTGACCTAATAGCGCCATTTCGGTGAGGCTTCCGAAGTAGGGAACGATATCCTGCCTCCCACCTGCCATAGCAATGTATCCATCCTTACTTTGAGCGCTGCTTATCCATTGACGCTCCCTTTTAATTTGTTCTTCCAGAAACAGCTCTTTCAAACGCAAGATAATGACACAGGCCTCAGCCCTGGTTAAACCACGGCTTCCCTCCAGTTTGCCATCCGGGTAGCCCAGAATAATACCCTCTTTTTTCAGTACGTCTAACCAATTAATTGGCAGGTTGTCTGCTGTTTTTGGAACACCTGGCAGATGTTCCACCGCCATCAACCGACCAACCAGGGCAGCCATTTCTGTTCTCGTAACAGCCCGATCCGGGTTAAAAAATCGCTCGATGTTATCTGTAATGGTCACGATACCCGCGTTTACTGCCGCCTCAACATAAGGAAAAGCCCAATGTTCCCGCCCAACGTCCTTAAATACAGGCTGTTCTTTTTTTTCAGATATCTTAATCCATCCGGCAGTTACAAGCAGCTTGATAAATTCCGCCCTGGTAATCATTTGGTCCGGTTCAAAAGTTCCGTCCGGGTAATTGGCTGATATACCAAGTTTCAAAGCAGTTTCTATCTCACTTTTTGCCCAGTGGCTTTCAATATCTCCCGCAGTAGTTGCCTGGGCGCAGGTATTCCAAGAACTACAGAGAAGAATAGCAGAAATCAATAAAACTATCTTTTTAACTCTCAAAAAACGAACCTCCGTACAGCTGAAATTCCCTCGGTTGAAGATAATTATGATTTATCTCTCTTGCAGTAGTTTGACGGATATCCAGGATTACCTCTTCTGAATCACTGCCCTCCAGCCAAAACACACCGGTTGCCTCCAGCATTCTTTGCCTGATAAAGAGCCCTGTCGGCATTATCAATAAGGTTTTCTGGTAATTCCTTGTCGTTGGGTTGTATGCAGGCCAAGCCGAGACTAATGGTTAAACGACCATCTATAGAGAAAGGGTGATCATTATGACCACTTTTTCACACAAAGTATTCCACCTTCGCATCCATGAAGAACTCTCCAGCCATATCCTCAAAATAAGTTTTAATTTCGGAAAACAGTTCTTTTGGGTAAACATATTTACCATACCCAAACTGCCCGAATTTAAAGGTCCGGGCCTCTTCCTCCAGGTCCAGCCGCGTGTTCGGGAAAACCTCCAGGATGGTGTCCTTGGCCCTTTTAGTAAACCTGTGGGTGATAAATTCAAAGGTGAGGTCGGAAACTTTACCGTTTAGATCCGCCGCAACGGCCTTAAATAACTCCCGGTAGCTTTCCTTCCACCCCTCTTCAATAATAATGGGCGCTACTAAAAACCCCAGGGGATAACCAGCCGCGGCCACTTTTTTGGCTGCTGCCAGCCTCTCGTCCAGCGATGGGGTAGCGTGCTCGTACCGCTTGATGACTTCACCGGTGTTTATACTGAAGCGAAACCTGGTGTGCCCGTTGTGGGGGACCTCCAGCAGCGTATCGACATCGGTAAATTTTGTCACAAACCTGAAACGTCCAAATTCCTCTCGTCCGAAAAATTCTATAGCCCTGCCCAGTAAGCCGGTGTAGGGTTCGGTGGGAATCGGGTCCGAGGTGGCGGCGCCTTCAAATACGGTTATTTCCGGTTTCCTTTTTTCAATATAAGCTTTGGCTGCGCTTAGGATTTCATCTATATTGACATAGACTCGAACGTAGGGCTTTTTGCCCAGATTGGTCAGCAAGTAGCAGTATTCGCACTTGCCCGGGCAGGATGTGGCCAGGGGCAGCTGAAAGTGGGCCGAGGGTTTGCATGTGGCAAAGTCCATGGTGCGGCGGACTCCTGCCACCAGGGTCCTTTTCGCTTCAAAATAGCCCTCGGCGCGGGTTTTGCCCGGAATTGAGGTGACCCGGTTGTGGGAGGCCGTGCAACTGGTTTCTATACCTTGTTGATTAAAATAGCGCAGAAGTTTTTCCCCCAGGGGATATTTTAATGCTTCCCGCTCAAAAATTACTCTTTTCGGCTCAAAAACCATATTATCACCCGCATTTTTCTTTTTATTATGTCCAAAAAAATACCGGAAAGAGAAGGCTTCTCTCTCCGGTATTTTTTCTTTTCCCACTTACTCTCCCGGGCTAAACAATCTTTTCCACGAGCTGGTCTCTTAAAAGCAGCCGGGCTAAATCGTTGGCCTTACAGCCTCCGGGGACGACCAATTCAGGTGCGATTTCCGCCAGAGGCGCCATCACAAAACCACGCTCGGTCATGCGGGGATGCGGAACAACCAGGTCGGAAGTACGAATTTTTTCGTTGCCGTAAAGCAGCAGGTCCAGATCTATAGTTCGCGGACCCCAGCGCACGGTGGGCATCCGTTCAAGATCTTTTTCGATATCCTTGCAGAGTTTTAGAAGGTCATGCGGCTTTAAACTTGTCTCAATCTCAGCCACTGTATTAAGAAACAAGTCCTGCTTGGGTTTATAAAGTGGTGCGGTCCGGTAAAAGGACGCAACCTTTATTACCTGTACACCAGAGGCTGCCCCCAGTAGTTCCAGAGCTTTTTTTATGTTGGCCTCTTTATCGCCTAAATTGCTGCCCAGGCCGATATAAGCGGTTGTAAGCATTTGCATCCTCCATAAGTAAGCATTTTATTTATTATTATACAATATTTTCTGAAAGGAGTGACTTAAAACATGTTTAACAAAGTACCGTTTGTGATCTTCAACTGCTCTGATGTCGCCAATATAACACCTTAAACGTTATTACGGCTATTATTTTTTCTCTTTATTTCCACAGCCGCCCAGGTGAACATACCTGGCAGCGGCGCCTGGGGCTTTTTGACCCGCACTAAAACCTGATCCACCGGAAATTGCGTGAGCAAAGCGCCGGCTATGGTCTCGGCCGCGGACTCAATTAACTGGCGGGAACGCCCGCAAACAATCGATTGTACCAGCTCGAACACCTGGGCGTAATTAACCGTATAGCCAAGGTTATCTGTCTCCCCGGCCTGCCGCAGATCTAAGAAAAGCTCCACATCTACGATGAAACGCTGCCCCAGGGTTCTCTCTTCAGGCCTGGCGCCGTGGTAGCCGTAAAATTCCATGCCCTCCAGAATAATCTTATCCATAATCGCCCTTCTTTTATAGTCGTCTGTCGTCAGGCTATCTTTCATTCTCACGTTTCATTCCCCATCTCCCACTTGCCCATAATGGCATCAGTCATTTTGGTCACTCTGGACATTTCTTTCACATCATGAACCCGCACAATGTTTGCCCCATTGGCGACGCCTACGGCCACAGCCGCCGCGGTTCCCTCCACCCGCTCCTGAACAGGCAGGTTCAGCACCTTGCCGATGGTTGACTTACGGGAGGGGCCGATTAATACCGGCTGTCCCAGGCAGCGCAGTTCCTTTAACCTTCTCAGCGCCTCCAGGTTTTGCGATGCTGTTTTACCAAAACCAAGGCCTGGATCTATGATTATATTTTCCCCGGGAACTCCCGCCTGCCAGGCCATACTGATGCTTTCCCGGAAATACTCAACCATGTCCCCGATCAGGTCCCGGTAAATTGTGCCCTTTTGATTATGCATCAGCACCAGAGGCGCTCCGTATTCGGCTGCCAGCGCCGCCAACGCCGGGTCTGCTTGGAGGGCCGACTGGTCATTGATTATATGAACGCCAAGCTCCAGCGCCCGCCTGGCCACAACTGACTTGGTGGTATCTATGGAAACAGGTACCGGAATCCCCCGTACCAGCTTTCTTAAAACCGGGATAACCCTGGCCAGCTCTTCCTCTTCCCCTACCGGTATATGTCCTGGCCGTGTGGATTCACCCCCCAGGTCGATAATATCAGCGCCGTCAGCCACCATTTGCCCGGCCCTCTCCAGCGCCAGGCCGGGATCAATATATTTTCCCCTGTCCGAAAAAGAGTCCGGGGTTACATTGAGGATGCCCATCACCAGGGTTTTTTCCCCCAGGCGAATGGTCTTACCCCTGCAGTCCAGGTCATAAGGGCAGAAACCCTCCTGACTGTCCAGCGCCTCCCCGATCCGTTTGGCCAGTTCAGCCAGGCCGAAGGGCTGGCATTTAAGTTTGGCCAGGAAATACTCATACTGCTTTAAGGTGCCCATCAGCAACACCTTCGTTTCAGCTACGGAGTGATCGACCACTCCCCTGGAAACGGCTGCTTCACCGCCTTTGCCGAGCAGCTCCTGTTTGATAATATTGGCCTGTTTAGGCTGCACCCCGTCCAGCATGACCAACCTGTGCACAGCTTTCGGCGCCATCCAGCCGCAGCCGGCCGCGTCCGCTCCAACAGCGGCGATGGCCCGGCGGGCTTCCTCTTTATTTTCAACCATGATACTGTAAACTCTGATTGCCAATGCTATTTCCTCCCGGCTTTACTAATCCGGTGTCACACTTGGGAAAATTATAAAGCGGCAGGCCAAGAAAAGCAATGACCTGGAGGTGAGAAATAAATGAAGCGACCTTAGGGCCGCTTCATTTATTTAAAATAATCCTGTGACGTTTCCGGTTTCCACATCCACGTCTATGCGCCTGTAAGCAGGATCTGAGCTGGTGCCCGGCATCAGACTGACAGCGCCGGTTACCGGGCAGAGAAACCTGGCCCCGGCAAACACCAGGATGTCACGCACCGGCAGGACCCAGTCCCTGGGCACACCTTTCAGGTCGGGATCGTGAGACAGGCTTAAATGAGTTTTGGCCCTGCAGGTCGCAAATCCGGCAAATCCGGGATCTGACTCAAAGCACATGGCTTTAGCTTCTGCCTCTGGCGACCAGGATACACCAGCGGCGCCGTAGACCTCGCGGGCGATTAATTCAACCCTCTGCCGCAGGGGCATTTCCAACTGGTAAAGGTATTTGAAATCGATCTTTTCACGGCAGGCGTCAATAACAGCGTCCGCTAACTCCAGAGCGCCGTCCCCGCCTTTTAACCAGTGCTCGGAAAGAGCGCAGCGGGCGCCCGCCCCCTCGGCGCAGCGCCGGACCATGGCAATTTCTTCAACGGTATCGGTGTAGAATGAGTTTATACATACAACCGGTTTAATCCCGGACTTTTTAACTATATCTATATGATGCAGCAGGTTGGGCATACCTTTTTCCAGGAGCGCCAGGTTCTTCCTGGTATATTCTTCCGGCAAGGGCCTGCCCGGAATCACCACCGGTCCGCCGCCGTGCATTTTTAAAGCTCTGATGGTGGCTGTGATAACAGAAACATTGGGCGCCATACCAGATATCCTGCTTTTAACATTCCAGAATTTCTCAAAACCGATGTCCGCTCCAAAACCGCTCTCAGTAACATGATAGTCAAACATCTTGAGGCCAACCCGGTCCGCTATAACAGAGGACTGTCCAATGGCTATATTGGCAAAGGGGCCGGCGTGCATCAGCACCGGCTGGTACTCCACTGTACAGACCAGAGTCGGGTTAATGGTGTTTCTCATGTAGGCGCACATAGCGCCGTCCACCTCAAGGTCAGCCGTTGTAACCGGGCTGCCGTTCCTGTCATAGGCCACGATAATCTGGCTGATACGCTCCCTCATATCCCTTAAGTCCCTGACCACGGCCAGGATGGCCATCAACTCGGAACTCGCGGCAATACCAAATTTGGATTCCATCGGGTAACCGTCCATCCTGCCGCCGTTGCCCATAAGGATCCTGCGCAGGCCCTGGGCGCAAAAATCGATGATCCAGCCCAGCTCAACCCTGGCCGGATCAACATCCAGCCGCTTTAATCTGCGCAACAACAGCTGCTCATCATCATAGTTCCGCTCATGCTGCATCCTGGCATTGAGAGCCACCATGGCCAGGTTGTGGGCGTTCATAATGTCGTTGATATCACCTGTCAGCCCCAGGGAGATTTCAGTCATGGGAATGACCAGCGCATTACCGCCGCCGGCGGCTGAACCCTTGATATTCATGGTGGGGCCGCCTGAAGGCTGGCGGACCGCGGCGCCGGCGTTCATGCCCCTCTTGCTCAAGCCCTCCACCAGTCCTATGGTTGTGGTGGTCTTCCCCTCTCCCAGAGGTGTGGGTGTTACGGCGGTAACATTAATGTATTTGCCGTCCGGCCTGCCCTGCAGGCGGTTATTGATTTTAAGGAAGTCCAGCTTGCAGACCTTGCCGTAAGCTATGACTTCATCTTTTTCCAAGCCCAGCCTTTCCCGCCAGTGGCTCGAAGCAGGCATGCTGACCTCAGCAGCCTCGGCAATCTCAAAATCTTTCATCCTGGTAGGGTCATAGGCCATAGAATTGCTGCTCCCCCTCATCCACAAAAAGATTATCAGCCGGTATAGTTTCCGGCTTCTTTCTTATATTCTTCCTCCAGGCCAATCTATCCTATCAAAAGAAATATTTTAACGGCTAATAATTTAGCCCCGGCGATTACCCGGGGCTAACAACATCCTTATTCATAGTTCAGCACGTGTTTTATTCGTAAATCCACCGGTCAACTTCCCGGCTGTATGCCACAAGCTCTTCTTCTTTAAAAAACAGGCTGATTTCTCTTGCCGCGCTTGCACTGGAATCGGAACCGTGGATGATATTACGGCCGATGTCTATACCATAACTGCCCCTGATCGTTCCGGGCGCCGCTTTTAACGGGTTGGTCGCACCCATCATTTCCCGTGCCGCGCTGATGGCGTCTTTACCTTCGATCACAAAGGCTACCACCGGACCGCTGGTGATGAACCCGACCAATGACTCAAAAAATGGTTTGCCCACGTGCTCGCCATAGTGCTTCTCAGCCAGTTCCCTGCTGATCCGGAGCATTTTGAGCCCGATAATCTTAAATCCTTTTTTCTCAAACCTGGCGATGATTTCCCAGGCCAGGTTCCGCTGCACCCCATCAGGTTTGACCATAAGATATGTACGTTCCATAAAACACCTCCTGAAGTTTAACTTTATAAAAGCACCCGCAGCCTGGCTGCGGGCGCACTTTTTTACTCTGTACGAATTGTGCCGTTTGTCCGCTCACCCTCACCGGCCTGTTTCATCAGTTCCGCAAATTCATTGGCTTCTATTGTTTCCTTTTGGAAAAGGGTCTTGGCTACCAGGTGCAGTGTTTCAATATGCTTATCCAAAAGTTCCTTGGCCTTATTATAGGACTGATCGATAGTCTCCCGCACCTGGATGTCAATAGCGTTGGCCACCTCTTCACTGTAATTGCGGTCCCTGGACAGATCCCTGCCGAGGAAAGGCGTATCTGTCTTGCGGCCGTAAGTCATCGGTCCGAGGTCGCTCATGCCGAATTCCATGACCATTTTCCTTACCAGGTCGGTTGACCGCTCCAGGTCGTTTTGCGCCCCGGTGCTTATTTCCTTCAATACCAGGTCCTCAGAGACGCGACCGGCTAAAAGCATGGTCACCTGATCCAGCAACTGGGACTTGGTGGCATAATAGCGGTCTTCTTTGGGCAAGAGCAGGGTATACCCGCCAGCCCTGCCTCTGGGTATGATCGAAACCTTATGCACCGGGTCGGTATTCGGGAGTAAAAAGCCAACCACGGCGTGCCCGCCTTCATGGTAGCAGACCAGCCATTTTTCTTTTTCGCTGATAACCTTGGACTTTTTCTCGGGACCCGCTATTACCCGCTCAATGGAGTTTTCCAGATCCGCCATAGTAATTTTTTTCCGGTTTTGCCTGGCCGCCAGCAGCGCCGCCTCATTGGTGAGGTTGGCCAGGTCGGCTCCGGTAAAGCCAGGTGTGCGGCGGGCCAGCACTTCAATGCTGACAGCCTCTTCCACCGGCTTGCCGCGCATATGGACTTTAATGATTTCTTTGCGCCCGTTTACATCCGGCGCGTCAACCACAACCTGGCGGTCAAAACGCCCCGGCCTCAGGAGCGCCGGGTCTAATATATCGGGCCGGTTGGTGGCCGCCAAAATAATGATCCCCTCGTTGGGCGCGAAACCGTCCATCTCGACCAGGAGTTGGTTCAGTGTCTGCTCACGCTCGTCGTGGCCGCCGCCCAATCCGGCGCCCCGCTGCCGCCCCACGGCGTCAATCTCGTCTACAAAAACAATACATGGCGCGTTCTTTTTAGCCTGTTCGAAAAGATCGCGCACCCTGGACGCCCCCACACCAACAAACATTTCAACGAAATCAGAGCCGCTGATGCTGAAAAATGGTACCCCCGCCTCGCCGGCCACTGCTCTGGCCAAAAGGGTCTTGCCGGTACCGGGCGCGCCAAACAACAGCACCCCCCTGGGAATCTTAGCGCCCAGTTCCTGAAACTTTTTCGGATTTTTCAGGAACTCCACGATCTCTTCAAGCTCTTCTTTTACCTCGTCCGCCCCCGCCACATCAGCGAAAGTTATCTTCTTTTTATCGTCACTGTGCAGCCTGGCCCGGCTTTTGCCGAAAGACATCACCCGGTTGCCGCCGCCCTGGGTC
>CAZJGV010000067.1:12698-14483 GCA_964545615.1 uncultured Pelotomaculum sp. | reverse complement strand
TTAAAGTTGTGAAAAACAAGGTGGCGCCTCCTTTTAAGCAGGCCGAATTTGATATAATGTACGGTACAGGTATTTCCAGGGAAGGCAGCATCCTGGATGTCGCCGCCGACATGAACATTATTGTTAAGAGCGGCGCCTGGTATTCTTATTGTGACGACAGGTTGGGCCAGGGCAGGGAAAATGTCAAGGAATATCTTAAGGAGCATCCTGAGCTGACCAGAGAGATAGAGCTAAAAGTCCGTCAGGCCCTGAACGTAGGTGTGGTAAATGATGTGCCTGTATTAAAAACATCAGGAGAAAACGGGGCATCCTAGTGAATACCGAACTTGAGCGCGCCAGGAATCTAGCTTACAGGATGATTACCTACCGCCGGCGCACAAAGTATGAAATAGAACAAGGACTGGAGAAAAAAGGCTTTTCAAAAGAAATCACGTGTCAGGTCTTAACTCTTTTAGATAATTACGGCTACATTAATGATAAAGACTATGCTGGCATCTGGGTGGCGCAACGGCTGGCTAAAAGAGGATTCCGGGTAATAAAGCAGGAGTTACTAGAAAAAGGTATTGAAGTTTTGATTATTGAGGAAACGCTCAATGAAATTGGCCGGGAGGCAGAATACGCCGCTGCCATGAAACTGGCAGTAAAAAAAGCTGAATCAAGCAGCGGCATTTGTTCTTTTATTCGCCTGGCAGGTTTTCTTGAACGCAGGGGATTTTCGTATGATGTTATAGGGCAGGTATGCCGCAATATTAGTGATAAAGCGGGTTTGGCTTGACAGCTTTTAAAAAAACCTGTACAATAAATTCTGGGAGAAAATAGAATTAGATACTACTTTGTACGGGTTTTATTATAGATAAAATCCTATAGTTTCGGGAGGTAGGAGTTTGGCCGGGTATGACGGTCGGACTTTAAGATTGTGCTCGTTTTTAGGAACATCTTTTCTTACCTTGATCTGGACAACTATATAAGTGGTATCAGTTCGTTTTCTACCGAGTGTTACTCGGTGTTTTTTTGTTATGAAAAAGATTTTAATATTAAAGAACAAGGAGGTGAATTGTATGGATTCAAGCACTATTATTATTCTAATTGTAGCCGTTTTGGCGGCTTTAGCTCTAGGGTACTTCCTTAGAAAATATCTGGCTGAAGCTAAAATATCATCGGCAGAGGCGGAAGCCAGGAAAATAACCGAAGAAGCTGATAAAGAGGCGGAAGCTAAAAAAAGGGAAGCTGTTCTGGAAGCAAAGGAAGAAATTTTAAAACTTCGCAACGATATGGAAAGAGAAAACCGGGAGCGCAGATCCGAACTGCAAAGGCTGGAACGGCGCCTGGTCCAAAAGGAAGAAACACTGGATCGCAAGGTCGATTCAATTGAAAAAAAGGAAGAAAACTTAAGCCGGAAGGAAGCCGATATAGATGCCACCAAGGTTCATCTTACTGAAGTCTACAGTCGTCAATTGGTGGAGTTAGAACGGATATCAGGTCTTACTTCCGAGGATGCCAAGCAAATTCTTCTTGCTGATATTGAGAAAGAGATCCAGCATGAAGCGGCAATGTTGATTAAAGATATAGAAAATAAAGCAAAAGAAGAAGGAGAAAAACGTGCCCGGGAGATAATCTCCCTGGCTATTCAACGTTGTGCCGCCGATCATGTTGCCGAGGCGACAGTAGCAGTAATACCACTGCCCAGCGATGAAATGAAAGGCCGTATAATTGGTCGTGAGGGCAGAAACATAAGGGCTTTCGAGACACGGACAGGGATAGATCTGATTATCCACGATACTCCAG
>CAZJGV010000067.1:10624-12688 GCA_964545615.1 uncultured Pelotomaculum sp. | reverse complement strand
TTTGATCCAATTCGCAGGGAAGTGGCCAGGATTGCCCTGGAAAAGCTGATAGTTGACGGCAGGATTCATCCTGCTCGTATTGAAGAAATGGTAGAAAAAGCTCAAAAAGAAGTGAGCACTCAGATCAGGGAAGCAGGTGAGCAGGCTACCTTTGAGACGGGAGTGCACGGACTGCACCCGGAGTTGGTTATTCTCCTGGGCCGTCTTAAATTCCGCACCAGTTACGGACAAAATGTTTTGAAACATTCGATTGAAGTATCTCACCTGGCTGGTTTAATGGCGGCAGAATTGGGCACTGATATTCAGATGTCGAAAAGAGCAGGGTTGCTGCATGATATTGGGAAGTCGGTTGACCACGAGGTAGAAGGTCCTCACGTAACTATCGGTGTTGATCTGGCTAAAAAATACCGTGAGGCTCATGACGTGGTACACGCAATTGCCGCTCACCACGGAGATGAAGAGGCAAAGACCATTATCGCTGTCCTTGTACAGGCGGCGGATGCGGTTTCTGCGGCCAGACCGGGCGCCCGCCGGGAAACCCTGGAGTCATATATAAAACGTCTTACTAAACTGGAAGATATCTCGAACTCATTTGAGGGTGTTGAAAAATCATTCGCCATTCAGGCCGGACGGGAAGTCCGGATCATGGTCAAACCGGATAAAATTGACGACCTGGCTGCCGTGCGCCTGGTACGGGAAATTACTAAAAAAATCGAAAATGAACTGGATTACCCCGGCCAGATTAAGGTAGTGATTATTCGTGAGACCAGGGTGGTAGAATATGCAAAATAAAAACATTCTGACTTAAATAAGGGGCTATTTTAATCGGGGACATTCCTCCAGAGGAGGTGTGTCCCCATTCATCTGACGGAGGTGTATCCCGTTTGGTAGTAAGTAGTAGGCTGTAGGTCGCAGGTATATCCTGTATTCCTAACAGGTATTCAGCCCAAAAGAATTTCATTCATACCTACGCCGTACGACTTATAGCTTACGATTTTTTTTGAGACAAGAGAACCTTCCCTTGTCTCATCCATATGCAATATGTTTTTAATGTGAAATGACCTTTGCGCGAAGGTCCATTTTCTTTTTAGTATGGAAGAATTTTTTAGGCAGACGCGGATTAAAAAAGCAGGAATAATCTATTGAAAACAGAATCACTATTTATTCAGGCAGGTTTGTAAGGAAGGTGACAGCATTGGGGGTTCATTATAAAGGCAACAGGGATGATCTAACAGATAGTGTCGGATTGCTGATTTCTATCCTGGTACGTTACCCTGAAGTAGCCACGATCAACTTTGATCCGGAGCAATATCTACTAAAGTTTACCTTTATATACTCACAGGTTTTGGGAGATAATGAGCTGGACTGCTTAAAAGAAAAAGTCATGGACAGCATTGAAGTATATAGTCTCCTGGAAGGAAATGAGACAAGATTGGTGGCGATCAGCCACCAGGTGTGTGGTAATCTGACTATGATTGAGGTCCAAAGAGATGTGGGCTCACTGTCTCAGGAGGAAATAACATTAATAGTTGAGATGTTCCATCAACATCTTAACAACAACCTTGTAACAGAGGAGAATGAACGTCTTATTGAGGAAGATATGATCGCTCAGGAAGAAATGATTGAGCATATGCTTGAGAGCATAAAAAGTTCAACTGAGAATAAGTCTCTTTTTGCCTTCCGCGAGGAGGGCAGGGTACTGGTATTCAACAAATAACAGGAGGTAAGCATTTGCGCCTGCTTGTAATAGGAGATATAGTCGGACGTTCCGGTCGCCGGGCGGTAAAGGTTAATTTAAGCGATCTAAGGAGAGAATTTAAGCTGGATCTGGTGATTGCTAACGGTGAGAACGCCGCTGGCGGCAAAGGGATTACCAGAGAGGTTGCCCAGGAGTTATTTTCATCAGGGGTGGATGTGCTGACCATGGGCAACCATGTCTGGAATAAAAAAGAGGCCTATGAATATATAAGCCGGGAAACCAGGATCGTGAGGCCGGCCAACTATCCGCCGGGTGTTCCTGGTTCTGGAACCGGTATTTATGATACCCCGGGCAATGTAAAGGTC
>CAZJGV010000067.1:0-10614 GCA_964545615.1 uncultured Pelotomaculum sp. | reverse complement strand
CCGGGCGGGTCTTTATGCCTGCGATTGACTGTCCCTTTCGCAAGGCTGACGAGATCGTGGCCAGAGTTAAAGAGAAGGCACGGGTGATAATTGTTGATTTTCACGCGGAGGCTACTTCAGAGAAAGTAGCTATGGGCTGGTACCTGGATGGCCGGGTATCTGCGGTGGTAGGCACTCATACCCACGTACAGACCGCGGATGAACGCATCTTACCGGGAGGGACAGCTTATATGACTGATTTAGGCATGACCGGACCTATGGATTCAGTAATAGGGGTAAAGAAGGAAATAATTATTGAAAAGTTTATTACCCAGATCCCACAACATTTTGATGTTGCCACCGGGCCCTTTCAATTTAACGGGGCGGTAATAGAAGTAAATGAGGATACTGGTGAAGCAGTGTCAATAGAGCGCATCATAAATTTTGAATAGAATTATATGAATATTTAATAATTATGATTATATTTGATATTATTTAAAAGGAATTTTTTAACCATTAGCGAAATATATTTTTTTACAGGGAGTTAAGGAGTTAAGGCTTATACTGAGTAATAGAGGAGGTTTCTACAGTGGAAGTATTAAAAGTTTCAGCAAAGTCCAATCCAAATTCTGTAGCTGGCGCCCTGGCAGGTGTACTTCGGGAACGTGGTTGCGCAGAAATGCAAGCCATCGGCGCGGGTGCCCTCAATCAAGCGGTAAAAGCAGTAGCTATTGCAAGAGGTTTTGTAGCGCCCAGCGGAGTGGACCTGATCTGTATTCCGGCTTTTACAGATATTATAATTGACGGGGAAGAGAGGACGGCAATAAAGCTTATTGTCGAGCCACGGTAAAGATAGAGATTATATTTATATAGATTGAGAAGTAAACCTGTTTATTCTAATAAACAGGTTTACTTGTTTAAACAGGGGAATGTTATAAATAAAAATTTTAAAATAAACAAGGCAGGTTTTAATGTAAGAAATGCCGAAAATTTTTTAGAGGTGAGTAATTATGTCAGTTGATTTACATGTGCACACTACCGCTTCTGACGGAGTGTTTAGTCCTGCCGAAGTTGTCAGCATGGCTCATGAAAAGGGTTTAGTGGCGCTGGCGATCACTGATCATGATACTCTGGAAGGCATTGAGCCCGCACTTTGCGCCGGGCTGCAAAACGGTATTGAAATTATTGCCGGAATTGAGCTGGGCTCTGAGCACCAGGGAGAAGAAATTCATATCCTGGGACTGCTGGTGGAGTTGGACAATAAAGCTTTCCTCGCCAAACTTAAGATGCTGCGTGAAGACAGAGTTAAGCGCATGGAAAAAATGGTTAACAAACTAAGGGAATTTAATTTACCAATAGCAATGGACAAAGTAATGTCAATATCAGGAACTGGTGCGGTGGGCAGACCCCATCTGGCTGAAGCTTTAGTAAAAGCAGGAGTAGTCCCGGGCATATCAGAGGCCTTTGACAGGTTTATCGGCGCCGGCCGCCCGGCCTATGTTCCCAGGTATAAACTTGATCCGCTGGAGGCTGTGCGCTTAATCAACTGCGCCGGTGGAGTACCCGTTCTGGCTCACCCCGGACTGATCAAATCAATGGACTTGGTAGAGGAGTTAAAGAACGCGGGACTGGCCGGCCTGGAAGCCTGGCACCCGGTTCATTCCGCCGAGCAAACGTTGTATTATCAGGAATTGGCCAGGAAGTACGGCCTGGTGGCGACAGGCGGCTCGGATTTCCACGGACCCGGGCACAAAGCCGGCAGTCAATTGGGTTTGGTTACCGTTCCTTACAGTGTGGTAGTTGATCTGAAGAAAAGAAAAGGCAGATACAAAACTAATTACTGGGGAGGAAAGTATGAAAATAGCTAGCAGGATGGGTAGTTTATCATCGGGTATATTTAATGAGATGGAAGAAAGAAGAAAAATTGTTGAGTCAAGGGGGATAAAAGTGATCAACCTTGGCGTGGGCAGCCCCGATCTACCGCCGGCCCAACATATTATAGACGCTTTGAAGAGATCCGTTGAAAACCCCCTGAATTACTCCTATTCACTGGGCGGTACCTCCCGGCTTTATAAAGCCGTCGCAGGCTGGTATGAAAAACGCTTCAATGTGGATCTAAACCCGGATAATGAGATCCTGGCGCTGATGGGTTCCCAGGACGGGCTGGCCCACCTGGCCATGGCCTATATCGACCCGGGTGATGTGGCGCTTGTACCAGATCCGGGTTACCCTATATACAGCTTTAGTATAGTCATGGCGCAGGGAGAAGTTTACCCGCTGCCAATTATAGAGCAGAACCGCTTTTTGCCCGATCTGTCATCTATTCCTGAAGAAACAGCCAGAAAAGCTAAAATGATGTGGCTCAATTATCCCAACAACCCAACAGCAGCTTCGGCAGACAGGGGTTTTTTCGAAAGGGTTGTAGAATTTGCCTTAAAGTATGACATTCTTATCTGCCATGATGTTGCATATGCGGAACTGGCCTACGATAACTTCAAACCCATGAGCTTTCTGGAAGTACCAGGCGCGAAAGATGTGGGAGTAGAGTTTTACTCACTCTCAAAAACCTACAACATGGCCGGCTGCAGGATTGGTTTTGTTGTTGGAAACAGGGAAGTGATTTCAGCTCTGGGTTTAATTAAGTCAAATATCGATTACGGAGTGTTTTTTGCCGTGCAGGAAGCAGGCATAGCCGCTCTCACAGGCCCGCAGGATTGTGTCGCTGCAACTGCATGTACTTACCAGCGGCGCCGTGACGTGCTGGTGGAAGGCCTGGGTGAAATTGGGTGGCAGATGCCAAAACCAAGCGCTTCCATGTTTGTATGGGCGCCCCTGCCTGCGGGCTATTCTTCTTCCAGTATCTTTGTAGAGGATTTATTAGAAAAAGCCGGTGTGATCGTCATACCTGGCGTGGCCTTCGGCAAACAGGGAGAGGGTTACGTAAGAATTGCCATGGTGGAGGACGAAACAGTCCTGGCCGAAGCGGTAAAACGAGTGCGCCAAAGCTTCAAGTTTAAGTAATACACTATGTAAAGCTGACGAGAAGACGCCTGCGTCTATTTGCCTGGCCTATGGCATATACTATAATCGAGATGCCTGGTGAGGTGGTATGGCGGTGAAAGATGCGATTGATATACACTACCTGAAGGCAAGGGTGCAGGAGTTGGAAGAGAAAGTTGAGCAACTCAGGCTTAGCAGGAGAGTGCTAATGAACTTGATTGAAAAAATTGAAAAGGATAAGACTGGCTTTTTGAGCCGCCTTGAAAAAGAAAATCGTAAACTTCACCAGGACAATTATCGCTACGCTCAGTGGTTGCTGCGTAAAAACCGACAGATTGTTGAGTTGGAGTCAAAACTACAGAACCATATTCACCGCAATTCATCAAATTAGTAATTTATCCACAGTTTTATTCACCATATGGCATTTACTGTTAATACTATTATATGTTAACATATTAATTGTTAAATCGACATAGAGGCCGGAAGGGTCTCTTTTTTTGGTCATATATGGTATAATTCAATATGGATTAACGCAGACTTTTTGTCAAGGTTGGGCGGTAGGTTATGAAAATAGCTGTAGTTGACGGACAAGGAGGCGGCATAGGAAAACATATTACTGAAAAGATACGGCGGGAAATGCCTGAAAACATTGAGCTGCTGGCTCTCGGAACTAATTCTCTGGCAACATCAGCTATGCTGCGCGCAGGGGCAAACGAAGGCGCTACCGGAGAAAACGCTGTTGTTTTTAACGCCTGGCGAGTTGATTTTATCGTCGGGACGATCAGTATTTTATTTCCAAATGCTATGCTGGGTGAACTATCCCCGAAAATGGCGGAAGCAATAGCTTCAAGTCCCGCTGTCAAGCTGCTCTTGCCTTTAAACAGGTCCGGTATTAATATTATAGGTCTCAAGTCTGAGCCACTGCCGCATTTAATCGAAGAACTTGTCAAAAGACTGAAAGAATTAATGGACATTACACAAAAATAAAAAGAAAGCATTTTTTATAAAGGATTTTGGTTATTGCTGCAGAATAAATATTTAAAAGTTTCCACAGTGACCTTGAGTAGGGTCAACAGGGGAATCAGGTGCAAAACCTGAGCGGTCCCGCCACTGTAACCGGCAGATCTGCTTTCTTGCTTCGGCAACCTTTTTTCAGGTTGTTCATAAAGGAGAGCAGTAACCGGGAGCCAGAACGCCTGCCTGTGGGTACCGGCCGAATGTCCTTCGAGGCAAAGGGGACGGCGGGTTATACTGCCCGGATCACACTCCCCGCGGCCTGTTGGTCCGGGGATGCTTTTTTATAACAGGTGGTGAAACATGAAAGGTAAGCTTGTATTGGTATTAGGTGGCTCGCGTAGCGGCAAGAGTGAGTTTGCAGAGAGTATTGCCGGACAAATGGGCGGTAGTGTTACCTACATAGCCACCACAGCTGTACGCGACCAGGAAATGTCTGACCGGGTCAATCTTCACCGTGCCAGGCGTCCTCAGGACTGGGGTACAGTGGAGGAAGAAAAGGATGTCAGCAGGGTGGTCAGTAACGGCAGGGAAGGGGATGTGTTCCTTCTTGATTGTGTTACTATTTGGATAACCAACCTCATTTTAGACAATCATTTTACTGAACAGGATTTAAAGGCAGCGGAAAAGGAAAGACATGTAATGGAAAAAGTCTTTCAGCTTGTCAACGCTGTTGAGAACGGCGCCCATCTGATCCTGGTTTCTAATGAAGTGGGTTTGGGCCTGGTCCCGGAATACCCGCTGGGCAGGCTCTTCCGGGATCTGGCCGGGAAAGTCAACCAGATGCTGGCCGCCAAAGCTGACCAGGTTTATTTTGTAGTGGCCGGACTTCCTCTGGAAATTAAATCAGTAATTAATCCTGTTAATCCATGTGCTATTTCTGAGTAAACTGTTTAGTCAGAAAGGGGTAAAGGTATGAAAGCTAAAGTGATTATGGTCCAGGGCACCGCGTCTCACGTTGGGAAGAGCGTGCTGGTTGCGGCGCTGTGCCGAATATTCGTACAGGACGGCTACCGGGTTGCCCCTTTTAAATCGCAGAACATGGCTTTAAATTCCTTTGTTACCAAAGATGGTGGAGAAATGGGCCGCGCTCAGGTAGTACAGGCTGAGGCATCCTGCGTCGACCCGTCTGTCGATATGAACCCCATTCTCCTGAAACCCACCGGTAATGCTTCTTCACAGGTAGTTGTTCTCGGCCGGCCTATAGGTAATCTGTCAGCTCAGCATTATCACCTTGACTATGGTCCAAAAGCGTTAAAAGTGATTGAAGGCGCCTTGAACCGGTTGCGGGACGCATATGATATAGTTGTAGTGGAAGGCGCGGGCAGCCCCGCTGAGGTTAATCTACAGCAGCATGAAATTGTTAACATGCGAATAGCCAGGCTGGCTGACGCGCCTGTTTTACTGGCGGCTGACATCGATAAGGGCGGCGCTCTGGCCGCGGTGGTTGGTACTCTTGAGTTAATATCCGAAGAGGACTGCAATCGGGTGGCAGGAATAATCATCAACAAATTCCGGGGAGACCTGAGTTTATTTCAGCCTGCGGTAGATTTTCTTGAGCAAAAATCCGGCAAGCCGGTGCTTGGAGTCGTGCCATATTTTCAGGGGTTCAGAATCCAGGAGGAGGATACTATTTCCGAGGACAGGCAGGTGGCGGAACAGGTCACCGAATCAGGTTATGTGGAAATAGCCGTGGTGCATCTGCCCCATATTTCAAACTTCACCGATTTTGATCCCCTGGAAGATGAACCAGATGTCAGGCTCAGTTACATAGGCAGGGGAAACCGGCTTGGCAAACCAGATCTGGTGATCATACCGGGCAGTAAAAACACCATTGAAGACCTTTATTTCTTGAAACGTTCCGGCCTGGCTGACGGGATCTTGCAGTTGAAACGAGCGGGAACAACCGTTATCGGCATTTGTGGCGGTTTTCAAATGCTTGGCAGGCAATTAAACGATCCTGACCATACCGAATCTGAAATTCCCCGCATCGAAGGCCTTGGTCTGCTGGACATATCCACCACTTTTTATCCTGAAAAGATTACCACCCAGGTAGAGGCTAAAGTGGTGGGGGAAGGCCGTTTGCTTGACGGAGCGCAGGGCTGCAGGATAACAGGGTATGAGATTCACATGGGCAGGACCGAACTGGCTGACGGCACAAAGCCCGTTTTCAGAGTAAATAGGAGTTCCGGCAGAGAGATTTCCACACCCGACGGAGCAGTCAGTCAGGACGGGCTGGTGTTTGGCACATATATTCATGGCATTTTTGATGAAGATGAGTTTAGAAGGTGTTTAATCAATAACCTGCGCCGGGGAAAAGGACTAGAGCCCCTGTCATTTGACGGCTCAATAACAGCTCTTGAACAGCGCAACAGGGACTTCGACAAACTGGCGGCTGTGGTCCGGGGCAGTCTGGATATTGATAGAATATACCAATTAATCGGGTTGCCGGACCAGGTTAAATAACAGGAAGTAAGATATGCCGGAAAATTACTGTATGTATGTTTTTGCCGCTTACCTGATAGATCTGGCGGTTGGGGATCCCAGATGGCTGCCCCATCCGGTAGTGCTCATAGGTAAGGTTATCGAAAAACTGGAATACCTGATGCGGCGGATTGCTAAAAGCCCATTTTCACTTCAGGTGGCTGGGCTTTTAACAGCTGTTTTGATAACTGGCGGAAGCTGGCTTTTAACTTTCCTGCTGATCAGCTGGTGTTTTAGAATAAACTACTGGGCTGGTTCGCTCTTGTCAGTCTGGTTAATTTCAACCACTGTAGCGGCCAGAGGTCTGGCAGGCGCGGCAGGTGAAATCTATATACTGCTCCGGGAAGGGGATCTGACTGCTGCCCGCAGTAAAGTAGCAATGATTGTGGGCAGGGACACTGGAGGAATGGATCCAGGCAGTGTAACCAGGGCCACGGTAGAAACAGTAGCTGAAAATATTGTTGATGGGGTTGTCGCGCCGTTATTTTACGCTTTTATCGGCGGCGCGCCTCTGGCTATGGCTTATCGCGCGGTCAACACGCTTGACTCCATGCTGGGCTATAAAAATGACCGGTATATATTTTTTGGCATGGCTTCAGCCCGACTTGACGATCTGGCCAACTATATCCCCGCCCGTATCACTGGCCTGTTGCTGATAGCAGCCGCCTTTTTACTTAAGATGAGCCCCAAACGTGCGCTGGCAGCAATTATGAGGGATGCTCCCGGCCATCCGAGTCCCAACAGCGGCATACCTGAATCTGCCGTCGCCGGTGCGCTGGGAATTCGTCTGGGCGGGTTGAATTACTACGGCGGGTGCGCGTCTTTCAGGGCTCATATGGGTGAGGAAAGGGTCCCCCTGGAACCGGTTCATATAATGCATACGATAAGGTTAATGTACGCTGCTTCAGGATTGGCGGTAATAAGCGGAATTTTTATTTCTGCTTTGGCGCTCTATTTTACCAGTCGCCTTCTTTGAAAGGAATGAATATTTATTATTGAATAGCTTTATGTTGGCGCTAACCCATTTAACAAGATTGCCCCTGCCGGCGATCAGGTTTAACGAGGTGAACTGCGGTCGTTCTACCGCGTTCTTCCCTGCGACCGGGCTTATCCTGGGCCTGATCCTGGCTGCGCTGTTTTGGGCGACCGGCTGGTTTGTGACGGGACAGGTACAGGCATCACTTCTTGTGGCGGGAATGGTTGTCTTAACCGGGGGCATTCACCTTGATGGTTTTATGGACAGTATTGACGGCTTGTTCAGCGGGCGTCCCAGGGAAAGAAAGCTTGAGATCATGCGGGACAGCAGGGTTGGGGCTTTTGGTGTTACCGGTGTGGTGTGCCTGCTGCTGCTTAAGTACAGCTTGTTTCTGGGAATACCCGATCAGGTTTTATGGAAGGTTCTTTTGCTGGTCCCGGCCACAAGCCGTTGGGGAATGTGCTACGCGGTTATTGCTTTCCCTTACGTACGCAAGGAAGGACTGGGGAGAGTTTATAAACAGCACAGTGGTATGAAACAACTGATCTGGGCTACTGTTATTGCCGCTCTTATAGCTGGATTCACCCTGGGTGTGTACGGGATTTGGTTATTAGCCCTGGGAGGTGTCATCACCTATCTGCTGGGACGCCGGATAACCAAAGAACTGGGGGGACTTACAGGAGATATTTACGGGCTTATCAATGAGCTGCTTGAAGTAATACTTCTTTTTGCTGTTTATCCTTTTCTTGAATTGCAAAAATTTCTTTGAGATAGGAGTTTTGACATTTGCCGTTGCTGGAACACATTCACGGGGGAAATGTTGCCAGGGCATCCCTGAAATATGGCATACCTGAAGAAGAATTGGTTGATTTCAGCGCCAATATTAACCCTCTGGGACCGTCACGGAGGGTTAACCAGGCTATCAAAGATAAGCTTGGTTTGATCAGCTGTTATCCGGATCCGGAGTGCGGGGAATTGAAAAACGCTTTATCAGACTATCTGGGCGTTGACAGGGAATACCTTTTAATGGGAAACGGAGCAGCGGAACTGATTTACCTGTTCGTTCGCGTGACTGGATGCAGAAGAGCTTTGATCCCAGTCCCCACTTTTTGCGAGTACAGTCTTTCGGTTCTCAGCCAGGGAGGCGAAGTAATTGAGGTTGCCATGGACGAAAAAAGTGATTTCAGCCTGCCGGTTGCTGAAATAATAAGACTCATACCGCAAGTGGATCTGATTTTCCTTTGCAGTCCCAACAATCCAACAGGAAAACTGGTGGACAGGGAAACCATAGAACTTATCCTTGACAGATCCTTGTCGCACGGAGTTATGGTCATGGTGGACGAGGCATTTATGGATTTTGTGCCGCAAAGGTTGTCTTATACGATGATGCCGCAAGTGGGGCAGGAGGGCAATCTGGTTGTGCTTTACTCCCTGACCAAGTTCTTTGGCATACCTGGCTTGCGGCTAGGAGCAATCGCCGCTCCTGTTGAACTAATAAAACAGATGGACTCTGCCAAAGATCCCTGGAATGTCAATATCCTGGCTCAGGTTGCAGGTATAGAGGGACTGGGGGATCAGGAGCATATGCAGAGCACCAACAGACTGGTCAACCAGGAGAAAAAGTATCTTTTTGATGAGCTGGGAGGCATTGCTGGTGTAAGGCCAATTAGAGGGGCGGCTAATTTTATCCTGGTTGACATTTCCGGAAGCGGCCTGACCTCAGGCGTTCTAACAGATCTCCTGGGCAGGCGCAGGGTTATGGTCAGGGATTGCCATAGTTTTAGTGGGCTTGCAAACCGTTATATAAGATTGGCGGTTAAAACAAGATCAGAAAACAAGCTGCTTCTAACTGCTCTCAATGAGATACTGGGGGGAAAGAAATAATGGGCTGCCGTATCTATCTGGTTAGGCATGGTGAAACTGAGTGGAATACAACCATGCGGTATCAGGGTCACACGGATATTCCTTTGTCCGATAAAGGTCGCCAGCAGGCCCAACTTCTAGGGAAGCGTCTGACTCATGAGAATTTCGGGGGCTTTTTTGCCAGTGACCTGAAAAGGGCGTATGAAACCGCTGAGATTATTTCACATTCTCACGGGCTGGAAATAGAAACCCTGCCTGCGCTAAGAGAATTAAATTTTGGCTTGTGGGAAGGTCTTAGCGTGAAAGAGATTAATGAATCATTTCCAGTAGAGGTCAAGCAGTGGTGGGAAAAACCTCTGTTAACCAGGATACCAGGCGGAGAGACTTTAAATGAGATGATCGCCAGGACTGTCGCGGCGGTTAAACAAATCGTGGAGCGTCATAGTGGGGACAATATAGTTATAGTGTCTCACGGTGGAGTTATTCGCAGTATAGTAGGCACTGTGCTTGGCATGGATTTGAATAAATACTGGCGTCTTCGCCTGGATAACGCCTGCCTCAATATAATTGATTTCCCGGAGTGGGATAAGGGGATTCTGATGCTCTTCAATGATTGTTCCCACCTTAAGACCGCAGCGGACTGCCCGCAGGCCTGACTGCCGGCTCTATCTTATAAAGGACTGCTGCTGATTGATACCAGGACCACCCGTGGTCAGACCCTGGTTAACAACAATTTTAATGCCTTATTTTAGTATTAATTGTCCTCCGTCGGGTAGAATAACTAATAACGGGGGTGTTTTTATGGATCGAAACGATTCTATTACTGTGAGCAAGGTTCCCTGGAGTTTGGAACCAAGTCTGAAGGAAATGGCTGATGAAGTAGGGGTGAATGTGGATCGACTCATAGTTGGTATAGAAAATGATAAAACTGATTCAGAAATGGCGCAGGAGTTTAATGTGCCGGAAAAATTAGTCTATCACTTGAGGGATCACTTCTATACGCACGGCCTTGATTCAGTTCAGGGACAGGACTAAAAGAGGACGAAACGCCCTCTTTATTTAATCTCACACATTACTCTCATAATGAATAAAAATCGTTCGTCATCATTATCAATGCTTTCCCGCCAGGCTAAATGTCTGTTTTAACAGACACTGCAAACAGTCCAGAGAAAGATTCATAATTCTATCATTCCTTTCAAGCATTCCCGCTTATTGACTTTAGGATGTTTATTGCAGTAAAACGTGATCTACTACAATAACATGAAACATCCTCGAAGATGGAATTATTCTTTGCTTTC
>CAZJGV010000066.1:0-14742 GCA_964545615.1 uncultured Pelotomaculum sp. | reverse complement strand
TTTCATGAGCGAAGAACTGCCCGACGCTGATAAAAAAAGCGACTGGGCGCAGGGACAGGAGTCTTAAACTGTTCCGAACGGGCGGTATGAAGAATCGTGCCTCCCCTGTGAATGATATCCGCAACAGAACCGAGGTTCATCGGATACATATCGGCTTCTATAAAACCATTGAATCCCCGTTTTATTCCAATAACCTCAAGGCCATGATAGATGGCCTTGCGCACCACAGCCCTGATACACGCGTTCATGCCGGGTGAATCCCCGCCGCTGGTTAATAAAGCAATTCTCTGCAACAGCACTTACCTCCTGTCAGCCGGCGATAGCCGCTGTTATATATATTGCCTTTTGCAGCGCCAGTTTATTACACGGAAGAGGGTCAGGAGCTTAACTTATCATCTTCGCTGCTTGCTTTGACTGTAAATAAGTTACTGCCTGACCCCTTTTTATTTTGTTCTATCGTCTTCCCTTCGCTACGCTTCGGGGAGGCTCGAACCGTCCCCGTGGCTTCGCTGTGGTTAATCCGCTAAATTTCCTATAGAGCGATACTTTTCGTATCTCTGGGCCAGCAGTATATCCGGCGCGAGATCCAAAAGCTCATCCATAGTTTCGGCTATAGCCCTGCCCAAAAGTTCGGCGGCGATACCCGGGTCGCGCTGAGCGCCCCCTATGGGCTCGGGCACTATTTTGTCGGCGACACCAAGTTCCTGTATATCGCGGGCAATAATCCTGATGGTCTCAGCCGCCTCCCTGTTGCGGGTAGAATCTTTCCATAAAATACTGGCGTAGCCTTCCGGTGTGATCACAGAGTAGATGGAGTGCTCCTGCATTAAAATCCGGTCCCCCACCCCGATTCCCAGGGCGCCGCCGCTAAAACCTTCGCCAATCACTACCGCGATAATGGGCGTCTTGAGGGTGGCCATAACTAAAATACTTCTGGCAATAGCCTCAAACTGACCCCTCTCCTCAGCGCCAATGCCGGGATAAGCACCTGGTGTATCAATAAAGCAGATTACCGGGCGGTTAAATTTTTCAGCCTGCTTCATCAGGCGCATAGCCTTGCGGTAGCCCTCCGGGTGAGCCATACCAAAATTCCTGGCCAGGTTCTCCTTGGTATCTTTTCCTTTAAGCTGACCGATCACAGTTACAGCGCGCCCGTTAAAACGACCGATCCCCCCTATTACCGCCGGGTCTTCTCCAAAGCAGCGGTCCCCGCGCATTTCTATGAAGTCCTGAAAAAGGTGGTTTATATAGTCAGAGGTGTTGGGGCGCTCCGGATGGCGCGCTATCAGCACATGCTGCCACGCGGTAAGATTGTTGTATATTAATTCCCTGACTTCTACAGCCCTCTTTTCTAAAATGGATATTTCATTAGAAAGATCAATACCCTTTTCTTTAGAAAAGATGCGTAATTCACTAATCTTATTCTCCAGCTCCTGAATCGGTTTTTCAAATTCCAAAATGGCCGCCATGTCTATTACTCCCCCTGCAGATGTAATTTCAAAAGTTTAGCCAGGGTTTCTTTCATCTGGGGCCGGGGTACAATTTTGTCTATAAAACCGTGTTGCTCAAAAAACTCAGCCCGCTGAAAACCTTCCGGCAGTTTTTGACGTATGGTCTGTTCGATCACCCTTGGACCGGTAAATCCGATCATGGCCTCCGGTTCCGCCAAAATAACATCGCCAAGCGCGGCAAAACTGGCGCTCACACCGCCGGTGGTGGGGTCTGTAAGCACTGATATATAAAGTTGTCCCGCCGCACTCAGCCTGGCCAGAGCTTCAACTGTTTTTGCCAGCTGCATTAAAGACAAAATCCCTTCCTGCATGCGGGCGCCGCCCGAAGCGGCAAAGATAATCAGGGGCTTTCTTTTAACGGCGGCGGCCTCTATAGCCCGGGTAATCTTCTCACCCACCACGGTGCCCATACTGCCCATCATAAAGTTGGTGTCCATAATCGCTGTGACCACAGGTATTCCTTCAATGGTTCCCTCACCGGCTACCACGGCTTCATTCAGCCCGCTCTTTTTACGCGCTTCGTTTATCTTTCTTTCATAATCAGCCAGTTTGAAAGGGTTGACCGGAAGCATATCGGCGTCCATCTCCCGAAAGCTTCCTTCATCTAAAATAATTTTAATACGCTCGGCCGCTTTCAGCCGGAAGTGAAAACCACATTTATGACAAACCATATAGTTTTTAACAAGGTCTTTGTTCAATAGAATTTCGCTGCAGCTTGAACACTTACTCCAAATTCCCTCGGGGATATCGCGGTTTTCAGCGTCAGGCTGAACTGCGATTTGCTTTTGTTTGCGGAAAGCTTCCAAAACCAAAATAAACACTCCTTAGCCCTTTACCCTCAGTTTTGTATTTTTTTATAAACATCTTAGAGTATTAATCACAGTTGAGCAGTCGAATGAACACCTTTGAAGGGTGGAATGTGGATTTATATGGAATTAATGATCTCCATGGCCTCGTCAACCTCTGACTCGCACACCAGTATCTCTACCGAACAGACATTATTAGCTTGCGGCAGGCCGAGCATCCTTAACTTTACCAGAAAGCCCTCAGTGGTTAAAATCTTTTCCAGCCTGTCTGCCTCTTTCTTACTTGGCGCAATATAAACCACCGTCCACACATTGAAGCCTCCTCAAAAAAGAGTTTGACGGCACGCCTATGTCTTTCTACCAGAGCGACCAGTATTCCTCTTTTTAGATGAAAATAAGTATACCCAGAGCTTTCGCTCTGGATACTAGATCCTCACTGTTAAATCCCCGGCGCCCCTATATCAGTCTTCTGTCCGGATCCCGCCGTGTTTAGTTAGAAGTTCCACTTTCCCCCTGATCTTGATGGCTGAGGTATGCTCAGTAAACTGGGCGATCATTATCTCTCCCTTATCCAGTTTTTCTGAATGGTGAAACCTCGTGTCTTTGCCACGGGTCAACCCGATAATAGTAACACCGTTTTCCATCGCTTTTATTACAACGTATTCTCCTGTGATTTCCCACATCTCAGGCAAAAATATCACCTCTTAGATTTCCTTTTTAATTGATATATTTTAACACAAAAACCACTGCATGGCAAGGATTGGATATTAACACCAGCAGGCTAAAGATCAAGGATGCTGAAAAAGTTCACTTTTTTTTTAGTTTTCTTTCCGGCGCCAGGCGTACTATCCGCAACCGGCCCATTATTTGACCTGACTACAGCCGCCCCGGAGGTTACAGTATTTTTCCTTCTTACTTTCACCCCCGCCCGTCCCAGGAGGTCTTCCAGCCTCGACGCAACCGGCCCTGACAGGTCTACCCAGAATTCCTCCCCAGTCTTGATTACCTTTTTTTCACTTGTGAAATGCAAGAATACCGGTGAACCGCCCTGAAAACTGCTCAGGATGAGCTGTACCTGGTCCAGCAATGGCGAATCCGCACTTTCAATTTTTAAGTGTAACTCCCCCTCCAGATGGTTTTCCAGAGCTGAGATCTCTTCCCCGATTATTTTTGTTTGCTCACCATTCTCCCTGGACTTGCCTCTGACCACAACCACCTGATCGACCCCTATAGCCAGGCGGTACTGATTGTAAGGACGGGGGTAAACAACCACCTCAATTGACCCGGTAAGGTCCTCTACAGTTAGGATAGCCATGGGGTCTCCCTTGCGGGTGCTGGTTTTTTTAACCCCGGTAATTAGACCGCCAAAAACCACCTCACTGTCGTCAGTCAACTCGGCAAGCTCCACAGCTGTTGCGGTGGACAACATATTCAGAGCGTCACGGTACTGGGAAAGGGGGTGACCGCTGATATAAAGGCCAAGCGTTTCCTTTTCCATAGCCAACAGTTCGGCCACTGGAAATTCACCTACCTCCGGCAGGGTGACACTAACCGCCTCACGACTGTCGCCGAGAAAATCCAGGAGTGACATCTGTCCGTTTTCCCTTTCGCGCTGAGACTGCTGCGCCAGGCCCAGCCCTGAGTCCACGGCCGCCATCAACTGCGCCCGCCTGTAGCCCAGTGAATCAAAGGCGCCGCATCTGATCAGGCTCTCCAGGACCCGCCTGTTGACAACCTTCGTATCCAGGCGCCTGCAAAAATCAGCATAATCATTAAAAGGTCCGTCCTGTTCCCTGGCCCGGATGATTGACTCCACCGCCCCCAGACCGACGTTCTTCACTGCGGCCAGACCGAAGCGGATCTTATTCTCAACCACTGAAAAACTTTCCCGGCTCTCATTTACATCGGGCGGCAGCACTTCTATCCCCAACCGCCTGCATTCTTCAATATAGGCGGAAACTTTCCCGGCATTATCCCTAATGGATGTAAGCAGTGCCGCCATGTACTGCTGCGCATAATTAGCCTTTAAGTAGGCGGTCTGGTAAGAAACCATGGCATAGGCCGCTGAGTGACTCTTATTGAAGCCATAGCCGGCGAAATATTCCATTAAATCGAAAATCTGCCCGGCGATTTCCACATCTATATCGTTGTTTTTCGCGCCTTCGATAAACTGGGAGCGCAGGTTGGCAATAATTTCCGGCTTTTTCTTGCCCATGGCGCGGCGCAGCAAATCTGCCTCACCCAGGCTGAAGCCGGCCAGTTCACTGGAGATGCGCATGACCTGTTCCTGATAGAGGATGACGCCGTAAGTGTCTTTTAAAATCGGCTCTAATTTTGGGTGAAGGTACTTTGTCTTCTTTATCCCGTGTTTGTTCTTGGTAAAATCCTCCACCATGCCGCTGCCCAGCGGGCCTGGCCGGTATAAGGCCACCAGAGCCACGATATCTTCAAACAATTCCGGTTTAAGATCGTGCAGGATTGAGCGCATACCGCTGCTCTCCAACTGGAAAACCCCGGAGGTTTCACCACGGCCAAGCATTTCATAAGTCGTCCGGTCATCAAACGGTATTTTGTCTATATCTAAATCAACGCCAGTGCTTTCAGCGATTAAACGGACCGCGTCACTGATCACCGTCAGCGTTCTTAAACCGAGCATGTCCATCTTCAAAAGGCCTAGTTCTTCCACGGTTCCCATGGCAAACTGGGTAGTCACCGGACCGTCGGACGCCTTGTACAGAGGGATATAATGGGTTAACGGCTCCGGTGTGATCACTATGCCGGCGGCGTGGGTGGAGGCGTGCCTGGGCATCCCTTCCAGGGCCGCGGCAGTGTCGATTAATTTTTTTATCTCTCCTTTTTGATCATACAGTTCCTTTAATTCCGGCGCGTCGTTTAAAGCTTTTTCTATAGTCACGTGCAGTTCGGCCGGTACGAGTTTGGCCACCCTGTCCACATCGCCGTAGGGCATGCTCAGCGCCCTGCCCACGTCCCGGATGGCGGCACGGGCCGCCATGGTGCCAAAGGTAATGATCTGCGCCACGTGGTCGGCGCCATACTTCTGCACCACATAGTCGATAATTTCTCCCCTGCGTTCGTAACAAAAGTCGATGTCAATGTCCGGCATCGACACTCTCTCGGGGTTCAAAAAGCGCTCGAACAGCAGCCCGTACTTCAGCGGGTCGATGTTGGTTATGCCCAGGCTATAGGCCACCAGGCTGCCGGCAGCGGAACCGCGGCCCGGTCCGACCGGTATCCCGCTCTGTCTGGCAAAATGAATGAAGTCCCAGACGATCAGGAAATAGGCTGAGTAGCCCATTTGTTTAATGACACCCAGTTCAAACATCATCCGGTCCTTGATCTCACTGCTCATCCCGCCGTATACCCTCTGTACCCCCTGGTAACAGAGCTCTTCCAGATAGGTGTCGGCATTGTATCCCTCAGGTACGGCGTAATGGGGCAGAAAGTACTTGCCGAATCCTATCTCCACATCGCAGCGGCCGGCGATTTCCAGGGTGTTTTGCAGCGCCGCAGGCAGTTCGCCGAAAAGCGTTTTCATCTCTGCGGGGCTTTTTAAATACAGCTCTTCAGATTGAAACTTCATACGTCCAGGATCATCAACGCTCCTGCCGGTCTGAATAGCCAGCAAAACATCCTGGTTTTCGGCGTCTGTCCGATTTACATAGTGGACGTCATTGGTTGCAACCAGGGGGATGTTCATTGACTTGTGAATATTCAGCAGTTCCTTGTTGGCCTGCCGCTGTTCCGCAAAGCCGTGGTCCTGCAGTTCCAGGAAAAAGTTTTCAGGCCCGAAAATATCACGGTAGGCGCCGGCCGCCTGGCGGGCTTTCTCCATCTCCCCGCCAAGAATCCTGGCGGCAACCTCTCCGGCAATGCAGCCGCTTAAAGCTATTAAACCCTTGCTGTGCCTGGCCAGCGTCTCCTTGTCAACCCTGGGCTTGTAGTAAAAACCCCTGGTAAAACCCTGTGAAACAAGGTCAAGCAGGTTGCGGTAGCCTGCTTCGTTTTCCGCCAGTAAAACCAGGTGATTCAGGTTGTCATCAACCCTGGGGGTGCGGTCATTCATGGTACGGGGCGCCACATAAACCTCACAGCCCAGGATTGGCTTGATCCCGGCATTCTTACAAGTCTTGTAAAATTCAACCACGCCGTGCATGGCGCCGTGATCGGTAATGGCCAGGGCAGGCATGCCCATTTCTACCGCGCGGGCCACAGCCTTTTTAATCCGGGCCGCGCCGTCTAAAAGGCTGTACTCCGAATGAAGGTGCAGGTGAACGAACAAATCATGATCACCTCCTTGCCCTTGTTAATATGTATTAAATCAGCGGAAAAACCCTGTTCGACCCTAAACAAGTTCCGCCCACTCCCCACCGGTAATGATCTCCAGCTGTTCCATGGTTACAGGCAGAGCTGACCGTGGTGTGCCGGCGGCTGCGTAAACCACCGGGAAGCGGTACATGGAATCGTCTAAAAGGATGGGGATCTTTTCCTCCAGTGCCAGCGGACAGACTCCTCCCACGGGATACCCGGTAATGCGCTTTACTGTCTCGGGGTCAGCCATCCTGACCCTGGATGCGCCAAGCCTTCTTTTAAGCTTACCGCTCTTGATTTTATTGTCACCGCTGGCCACGACAAGCACCGGTTTGTCATCGGCCAAAAAAACCAGGGTCTTGGCAATCTGTCCTACTGCGACACCAAGAGCGGCGGCAGCCAACTCACAGGTGCTGGTGTTTTCCTCTAATTCTATTATTTTTAGACCCATATGGTATTGGTCCAGGTAGGACTGAACCTTTTTAATTACGCCAGCCAAAAAAAACCCTCCCATTTTGCTTTAGGGGGAATTATGCCTTGTTCCCACTGGTTACCACAAGATGTGAATAATAACGGCAATGACACGCCTGTTACCTCAGTCCTGGGAAATTTTGCTGCCTGAGTGCCTCATAAAGCACCACCGCCACAGAATTGGCCAGATTCAGTGACCTGGCCTCACTGATCATCGGCACCCGGATCTGGTTTTCAGGGTAATCTTTCAGGATATCCGGCGCCAGCCCCCTGGTTTCACTGCCGAAAATCAGGAAACTACCTAGTTCGTAAACCACTTCCGTGTAAAATCGCGGCGCCTTTGTTGTTGAAAGGTAATACGGACCACTCTGATTACGTGACAGAAAATCCCCAAAGCTGTCATAGTACAGCACCTCTACCAGGTACCAGTAATCCAGGCCGGCCCGTTTGAGGTACTTGTCCTCGGTGGAAAAGCCAAGAGGACCTATCAGATGCAGCGTTGTGCCGGTAACAGCACAGGTACGGGCAATATTACCCGTATTGGCAGGTATCTCCGGCTCAACGAGTACTATATTCAGATGGCTCACTCCCTGCTGCCGGATAACGGCAATAATCCTTTAAACAGCATTCCTTGCAGGCCGGTTTCCTGGCGGAACATATTTTCCTGCCGTGAGCGATCAACCAGTGGTGCATGGGCATCCTTTCCTGAGGTCTTATGCAAGCCGCCAGGTCCTCTTCGACTTGGCCGGGTTCCCGCGCCGCCGAAAGCCCCAGCCGGCGCGCCACACGGTAAACATGTGTATCGACAGGCAGCGCGTCGCCGCCATAAGCCACTCCCAGAATCACACCCGCCGTTTTCCGGCCCACACCGGGCAGCGCCTCAAGCTCTTCCCGGCTTCGCGGCACAAAGCCCCCGTGTTTTTTTAAAATTTCCCGGGAGGCTTCAATAATATATTTGCTTTTATTGCGGTACAGCCCGCATCCTTTGATCTCTTCCGCCAGTTCATCGAAGGGCAGCCCGGCAAAATCCTGCGGCGTGTTGTACTTCTTAAAAAGTCCGGCAGTGATCCGGTTAACCTGTTTATCAGTGCACTGGGCCGATAAAATAGCCGCCACCAGCAGCTCAAACGTACTGTTAAAAACCAGGGCGGTACCAGCGTCAGGATAATGCCGGGCGAGTGTTTTCATAATAATATTTATTTCTTTAACTTTGCCGCAGGTATTGTTTTTAATCATAGATTCTAAATTCTGCATAATTTCTGTCTTATTGGTTATCATTTTCAACAGTCCCTTAGCTTTCTTCATTATTAAATATTTTCGGCAGGGTGTTTTAATAAACTATAAATAAAGCTTTTCTTTCTGGGCAATAATAAAAAAAGCCTCGCAGATAGTCTAATTATACCACGAATTATCGGAAGGTAATCTTCTCTTATTTTAAAGGGGGACTTTCTTTATGTATGTTTTTTTTCTTATCTTATTGTTAATACTGGCAGCTGCGGCAGGCGTTTTTTTGTGGCCTGCCAGACGCAGCGGCACCCCAAAATTTAAGGCCCTGCCACGGCCTTTTTTTGAGACCGAATCAGCCGATGAACTGGGCATTAGTGTTCCTGTTTCAACCAGGCCCGCTCCTATTAACCCGGAAATCCAACTGCCCCGAAGTTACGGGGTTGACCGTTTGGTTCTGATGGCTCGCGATCCGCACTGGCTGTACGCTTACTGGGAAATCACCGCTACCAAGCAGGAAGATTTCACTGCCGGGTACGGACCTGCAGCCTGGATTTCCACACACCCGGTCCTTAGAGTATATGACGTTACCGGTGTTGACTTTAACGGCAAAAACGCCAATAAGTATTTCGATTTTCATATAGATGAACATATTGATAACTGGCACATCGAAGTAGGGGAACCAGACCGTTCTTTCTGCGTGGATGTGGGCCGCATGTTTCCGGACGGCCGTTTTGTCACATTGTTGCGTTCTAACATTGTCACCACTCCCAGAGGCTCGCTGTCCGACCGCCTGGACGAGGAGTGGATGTGGATTGAAGGCCTTTACCGCTCAATCGGCAGATTTCAATACGGTACCAGTTCACCCTTGATCATCGAAGAACTGGCCTTAAGAAAAGGAGAAATCCCCCTCGGCATCACCTCACCCGGACACTGGAACCCACAGGCAAACGGGGACGGTTCTTGACTTGCCTACAGGCAAATGGGGACGGTTCTCGACTTGCCAGGTAAATTTTGTAAATTAGAAAATGCAAAGCTTTCATAGGTTCGAATTTTTTTAGAACCTATTGTCCGGATGAATCCGGACCTACAAAACATGAATTACCCTTAAGGAATACTAGAGAGTTCCCATTTCTCACGACTAAATTGAAAGGAGTATTTTATGTCCAAAGGATACCTTTGTTTTGTATTACACGCGCACCTGCCTTATGTGCGGCACCCTGAACATGAAAATTTCCTGGAAGAAAAATGGCTCTACGAAGCCATTACGGAAACTTATATTCCACTAATACAGGTTTTTGACCGCCTCCTGTCAGACAACGTTGATTTCAGGTTAACTATAACCCTATCGCCACCCTTAATTTCTATGCTTACCGACCAGCTTTTACAGGAACGCTACGTAAAGCACCTGGCGAAGCTAATAGAGCTGGCGGAAAAAGAAGAAGGCCGGACCTACGGAAGTCCTTTTCACGAAACCGCTCTGATGTACAAAGCGCGTTTCCAGCAGGCCAGGCATGTTTTTTGTGACCAATACGGACGCAATCTTATTAACGCTTTTAAAAAGTTTCAAGACTGCGGCAGGCTGGAGGTTATAACCTGCGCCTCAACCCATGGTTACCTGCCCTTAATGATGATCCACCCCGAGGCTGTCAACGCTCAAGTAAAAGCGGCGGTGAATTTGCACACCCGCCATTTCGGCAGGCCCCCGCACGGGATCTGGCTGCCTGAATGCGCTTACGCGCCCGGCGTCGATGAGATATTAAAAAGGAACGGTCTGAAATTCTTCTTCACGGACACGCACGGCATTCTGTATGCTTCACACAGGCCACGCTTTGGTATTTTCGCCCCGATTTATTGTCCTTCCGGTGTAGCCGCTTTCGGCAGGGACGCGGAATCTTCCAAGCAGGTCTGGAGCACTCAGGAAGGTTATCCCGGTGACTACGATTACAGGGAGTTTTACCGCGACATAGGATATGATCTTGATTTTGAGTACATAAAACCATACATTCACCCTGACGGGATAAGAACACATACCGGAATGAAATATTACAAAATAACCGGCAAGGTCGACCTGAGTCAAAAAGAGCCTTACAATCCATGGCGCGCATCGGAAAAAGCTGCGCAGCACGCGGGCAACTTTATGTTTAACCGGCAGCACCAGGTCCTTCATCTGGCCGGTATGATGGACAGACCGCCAATTATTGTCGCTCCTTATGACGCGGAGCTTTTTGGCCACTGGTGGTTTGAGGGCCCCACCTGGCTGGAATACCTGATCCGAAAAATCGCCTGCGACCAGGATACGATTGAAATGGTAACTCCCAGTGATTATCTGCAAAAATATTCCTGCAACCAGGTAGCCGTACCCTGCTCATCAAGTTGGGGCAACAAGGGATATCATGAGGTATGGCTGAGCGGGGCTAATGATTGGATTTACCGGCATCTGCACATGGCCTCCGGCCTGATGATAGCGTTGGCCAACAGCAGACGCGGCGCCCGGGATGTGCTTAGAAGGGCTTTGAACCAGGCAGCCCGTGAATTAATGCTGGCCCAAAGCAGTGACTGGGCTTTTATCATGAGCACAGGGACCATGGTGGAATACGCGGTAAGGCGAACTAAAACTCACATCAATAACTTCCTCCGCCTGCACGATCAGATACAGGGCAACAGAATTGATGAAGGGTGGCTGAATGATCTGGAATACCGCAATAACATTTTCCCGGACCTTGAATACAGCTGGTACCAGACTCCCGCCCCGGAAGCAAGGGCGGTCTAAACTGAGTGTATTCTATTTCAAATAAATGATATACCCTAAACCTTTTCCCTGGAAAAGGTTTTATTTTTTCCAAACTAAAGTTATTCTTGCTGGTTATCTTATTTCTACCACGATTTACACCTTGAATCTTGAGATAAACTCCAATATAGTCTTATATGAACCTTTTTTTATACATGTTTTTTAACTAATTGTTTTAAATTTAAATGTTACCGTAAACACAATCTAAACAATAGAAAGGGATGCGTAAAAATGCGTAAACTTATGGTGTTAGTTGTTGTTTCACTGCTGATGTCGGTAGTTTTTGCTTCCACCGCATATGCCTACCAATCCAGGGAAGTTGTTTTCTATGGCAACGGGCAAAGCGGATCGGTAAGCTATGGTGACCATGGCTACAGTTGGTACCATTCCGATACCTATGATGAAAATGACGGTCCGGTACTGGACAACTGGCTTTATTACCGTGACAAAGAAGGGAATAGACACTACTATTACAAACAAAATAGCCTTACTGGTTGGGCTAACCGTAACTTTAACTGGGTGTCTCATCGCAACGGGGAATGGAATTACTATGTGGACGATAATGGCGTAAGTCATTATTTCTACCTTGACCCGGACCGGAAGTATGATGTTAAAAGCTATAAAGACAAAAACGGCGCCACCCAATATGCTTTCGTAAAAACAGGGTGGAAGTATGCCAATTGCAAAGTGTAGTTCATTCCTGTGTGTCTATAGGTGAGAAACTAAAAATGAGGACGGGGTTTTATTTGAACCCCGTCCTCATTATTGACAAAACGTTGACCAGCGGCCTCAGCTCTTCATCCCCGCTATTGCATTGATCTTTTTAATATAAATATCTGTAAGCGACTCTGCTATTTCCATGGTGCTGCCTTCACTGAAAACCCGGCACAGAGGCTCTTCAGGATCCGGCAGTACCAGTGCCCACCCGTTTTGGTGGTAAATCTTCACACCGTCCAGCATATCAAACTGGCTGACCGGGGGGTCCTGGATCAGGCGCCTGATTACCTTCCCTTTTGCTTCCCAGGGAACCGGGACCGCCTGGCTGTCCATAAAGAAAAGCGGTATCTCTTCAACCAGACTTGAAAGAGAGCTTTTATGCCTGGCCGTATAATCCAAAACTCTGGCCAGGGCCGATAAGGCGTCAAAATGAAGAAAGAACTGAGAAATGCCTTCCAGGCCGGCTTCCTGGGCCAGCACTTTATCTAAAAAATCCTGGAGGGCTGTCTTGGTCCGCACCACTTTACCCTGGTACCTTTCAGCCAGGGCCTCAATGACCAGGGGAGCGGTAACCGGTACTACTACCGGCCCCTTTTGCCCCTTTAAGATGATCAGGGAAAGCAGCGCGGTTAGTAAATTATCTTGAATCACCCTGCCCTGCTCATCAATCAAAACTAATTGGTCCGCATTTGGATCCAGCAGCACACCCGCGTCTGCGCCACCCTCCACCACCGCTTTGGCCATGGCCGGCAGCATCTCCTGGCAGGCGCTCCAACTGCGGTACCCATCGCCGGATTCCTCAATACCGTAGTTTTCCAGAGACAGTCCTAATTTAGCACAGAACATGGTGACATACTTATCCAGGTTATTGTGATCATAGCTGAACAACAGCTTAAATCCCGCATTATGCAATTTTCCAGCGTGAAAATTCTCACACACTGCATTCAAGTATTGTCCGGCTACCCCGGGAGCCTTTTCCGGGGCAAAAAGACGGCCCGCTTCAGACCGGGGGAAATCCTCCCTGGTCAGCGCATTTTCCACCTTGCGCTCCTGCCCCCTGGATATGTTGCCGCCCCGGGAGTTGATGAAAACCATCACCAGCTTATCCGGAGATCCCGGTGACACCCTGACGTGGACTCCCGCTTTACAGTTCAGGGACCTAACGGCATAGCGGGCCGCCGGCGTGATCACCTCACCCAGGTCCAGGATCTTAGAGCCAACTGACTGAGCGCCGCTTATCAGCGCTTCCTTGATCATCTTTGAGGCCGTATAACTGTCACTGCTCACAGTGATACGCGCACCTGAACCTGTTGTGGAACCAAAGGCGGCGCCTATCCTCACCGCGTACTCAGGGGTGATTTCAATATTCACCAGACCGCTGACCCCTTCAAAGCCGAAAACTTTCTTGGGAGAGAGAGTCCCCCAGACCACGCTCCGGTGTACGGTAGCGCCTGTTTCCACCAACTTGTGAGGCCACAGTTTCACATCAGGCTTTAAAAGGCTGTTTTCACGGATAATGGAGTCCTCACCGATTACCGCGCCTTCATATATACCCGCTTTAGCCTGTATCTGGACCCTGCTGCCGACTACCGCACCGCGCAGGGAGGCGCCGCTCCCCACATAAACGTTGTTCCAGATTACGCTCCTCTTGATGGAGGCGCCTTTTTGCACCAGGCAGCCGTGGTCCAATATAGTATAGGGCTCTATTTTCGCGTCTGGTCCAATCTGACAGTTCGCGCCAATCAAGGAAGGGCCTTTGAGGCTGGCGGCGGGATTGATAAAGGAGCCTTCTTCCACCCAGACACGGGAAGCTATTTCACAGCCAGGCATCTTTATTTTCACTTTGCCTGACAGCGCGTCGTGGTGGGCCTCAAGGTACTGCTGGAGGTTGCCGATATCGCACCAGTAACCCGGCAGAACCAGGCCAAACAGAGGTTTTTTCTCCCTTAGCAGCAGCGGGAACAAGTCTTTGCTGAAATCAAACTTCTGACCAGGAGCGAAATATTCCAGCACCTCAGGCTCCAGCACGTAAATGCCGGTATTGACCGTGTCGCTGAAAACCTCTCCCCAGCCCGGTTTCTCCAAAAATTGAGTTATTTTGCCGTCCTCTGAGGTGATCACCACTCCATATTCCAAAGGACAGTCCACCCGGGTGAGTACCAGGGTGGCCAGGGAACCCTGTTTTTTATGAAATTCAACAGCGCGGGACAATTCCAGATCAGTCAGGGCGTCTCCGCTGATTACCAGAAAAGTTTCATCCAGAAACCCTGAGGCGTTTTTCACACTTCCCGCAGTACCCAGAGGTGAATCCTCCACAAAATAACGCAAATTAACATCATATTCCGCCCCATTGCCAAAATGATCCCTGATCACCTCCGGCATATACTGCAGGGTTACGCCGATATCGGCAAAACCGTGATCTTTCAATAGATCAATGATGTGAGCCATTATAGGTTTGTTTAAAACCGGAACCATTGGTTTTGGCCTGCCACAGGTCAAAGGCCTGAGACGTGAACCCTCTCCCCCGGCCATAATGATAGCCTTCATACAGAAGCCTCCGTTTTCGTTGTTTGAGAAAAAGCTTAGGAGTATCTGGCAATGAGCCGGTTAAACCGCCCGAAAATCCCGTCCTGCCTGTCGCTTGCAGACCACGCAGTGCTGCGGTGGGCATCCAGTACTTCTTTGTATACCGCAACCGTTTGACGGGCGATATGCCGCCAGTTAAATTCATCTAAAACCATACTATACGCGTTCTCTTTCAAATATTTGCCCAGTTCAGGCTGTTTTAAAACGGCCAGGATGTTTTGCGCCAGGGAGTGGCTGTTGCCGGTAGAAGCCTTTAATCCGTTTACCCCGTGGCTGACAATTTCACTAATACCACCACAGTCGGATA
>CAZJGV010000065.1:0-14751 GCA_964545615.1 uncultured Pelotomaculum sp. | reverse complement strand
CGGCGGCGGCGCGGGTTCCAAGCTTGCCTTCCACCGCGGACCCGGCCAGCATGTTGGCGTCGTCCAGCAACTTTTGGATAGCGTCGTGCATCCTGATGAAACCTGGCACAGTCTCATCCCTTTCACTCCTGCGCCCAACTTTTTTGTACATTTCAGAGTCGCTCAAGTCGCCCATGCTGACTTTAATAATTGTGTTTCGAATGTTGGTCAGCCGGATGTTCAACTCATTAGTCGCGTGTTTAAGATCATTCCAGATGCCGCTATAATCCTTTTCTACCTTGTTACTGAGGTCGTTCACGGCATATTGGCGCAGTATAGCCATAAGTTCGTTGACCGGTTCCGTTACGGCTTCCATCAGACCGTTCATGCCGCCAACCAGTTCACCCCAGTCACCGGTAAAGGCCGCCGCGTTGCCACGGGTCTCCAAGCGGCCTTCCCTGACCGCCAGGATCAAGCTGTCAACCTCTTTTAACAGACCGTTTACAGCATCTATACAACCGTTTACGTTATTCTTGATCTCGTTGAAATCACCGTTATAGGTTTCGGTGATTTTAGGCGGAATGTCACCCTTGGAAATCCGGTCTATATACTCAGCCGCTACATTAAGTGGTCCTATTACAGCATCCAGAGTGCTGTTGACACCCTCAATAACTTTGCGGAAGTCGCCTTCGTGTTTTTCTGCATTAGCTCTGGTGTCCAGCTTGCCTTCCATTGCGGACTTCGCCAGCATGTCCGCGTCAGTCACCAAATCGTGAATAGCTTCCATCGCTTTTACAAAGGCTGGTATCAACTGGTCGTTTTCACTTCTTTGTCCGACCTTCTTCAACCAATCCAGGTCAACCAGGCTGCCCTGGCTGATATTAACCATTGTATCCTGGATCCTGGTCAGCAAATCGCACACCGAATTGGTACTGTTCTTTAGTTCTTTCCAAGCGCCGGCATACTCACCGGTCATCTTCCGGGTGAAATCATTTGACGCCATTTGCCTGGAGAATGCCATCAGCTCATTAATCGGGGTGGCTACAGCTTCAATCAAGCCGTTCATGCCGCCGACCAATTTGCCCCAGTCGCCGGTAAAGGCTGCCGCGTTGCCAAGGGCATCCAACCTGCCATCCTCCACAGCATGGATCATACTTTCTACCTCTTTGAGCAGGCCATTTATGGCATCTATACATCCGTTCACGTTATTTTTGATCTCGTTGAAGTCACCGTTATAGCTGTCGGTGATTTTCGGTGGAATGTCACCCTTGCTGATCCGGTCTATATATTCGGCCGCTACGTTTAAAGGCCCAACTACAGCGTCAAGGGTATTGTTCATGCCCTGGATGACATTGCCATATTCGCCGTCGTGCCTGGTGGCATCAGCACGGGCATCAAGCTTGCCTTCCACTGCGGATCCAGCCAGCAGGTTGGCGTCAACAGCAAGGTTCTGGATCGCTTCCATCATTCTTATAAAAGCAGGCATTAGTTCATCATTTTCGCTCCTGCGGCCTATTTTCTTTAAGCCGTCAAGATCTCCGAGATCACCTTTGCTGATGTTTACAGCTACTCTTATGACATCCTGCATTATCTCTTGCATTAAATTAACGGCCTTTTTCAGGTCATCCCAGGCGCCGTTATAATCTTTGACCACTTTTTGCGTGTAATCACTTACAGCTATCTTGTTAAAAACAAACATTATTTCGTTAATCGGTTCATCTATTGCCTCTATCAATTCGTTCATACCACCCACCAGTTTGCCCCAGTCGCCGGTAAAGGCTGCCGCGTTGCCGCGGGTCTCCAACCGGCCTTTTCTGACCGCCAGGATCAGGCCGTCCACCTCTTTTAATACACCGTTTACGGCATCTATACAGCCGTTTACGTTATTCTTAATCTCGTTGAAGTCGCCGCTGTAGTTGTCGGTGATTCTCGGCGGAATGTCACCTTTGCTGATCCGGTCTATATATTCGGCCGCCACGTTTAATGGCCCAACCACAGCGTCAAGGGTCTTGTTGAATCCTTCGATGACATTGCGATATTCTCCCTCATGTCTGGTTGCGTCGGCCCGGGCATCAAGCTTGCCTTCCACCGCAGACCCAGCCAGCATGTTGGCGTCGTCCGCCAGCTTTTTGACAGCCTCGATCATACTAATAAGAGCAGGAACCAATTGATCGTTATCACTTCTCTGCCCGACTTCCTTCATCACAGTAAGGTCGCTGAAATCTCCTTGACTCATATTTTTCATTGCTCTTATGGCATTTAATACCCGTGCCTGTACATCATTGGTGGCGTTTTTAAGGACATCCCAGGTACCTGTATAATCCTTAATCATTTTTTGGGTATAGTCATTCAATGCCATCCGGTTAAGGACGGCAATCATCTCTTCAACCGGCTCTGTCACTGCTTCCATCATACTGTTCAGGCCGCCCACCAACTCACCCCAGTCACCGCTAAAAGCGGCCGCCTCACAGCGCGTGTCAAGCTTGCCATCTTTGACCGCCTGGATCAGCGCTTCTGTTTCCTGAAGTAAACCGCCAATCGCGCCGATGCAACCGTTCAGGTTGTTTTTAATCTCGTTGAAGTCACCTTTGTAATCATCAGTGATTTTCGGCGGCATGTCGCCCTTACTTATCCGGTCTATATATTCGGCCGCTACGTTTAAAGGCCCAACCACAGCGTCAAGGGTATTGTTAAATCCCTGGATGATGCCATGAAACTCAGCATCTACTTTGTTGATATCGCCCCGGGCGTCTAATTTGCCTGCTCTGGCTTCTTCAGCCAACCGGCTGCACTCTGTCACCAGATTATCGATGCTGCCGGTGATGCTCTGTTTTAAGAAGAATCCCACTGAGAGCGCCAGTACGCATCCCAGAATTATGGCTGCAGCAAGGATTATTGGGGACGGCGCTAAATAGACCGTCAGGCTGGCCACTATAATAATAGCAATAACCGCAAAGGATGCATTCACGACTTTTGTACCAAGTTTAGTGTTGTTATTCACAGGTAAATTCCCCCTTCATTCCTTTATGAAAACTTTTCTTCATATTCCCTGATATATTCAGGATAGTTTTTTCTGCATTTCAGCCATAAGGTGTGTCTCACGATAAACATAAATGATTTGGTTCTCCTGTCTCTTTACAGCTCCTCTCCTTTATTGAAGTTAAAAAGCAGTTGGTGGGCGTTGAGCAGGATTTTCACCCGGTCGCCGACCTTGCCCATACCCTTGATGAAACGGCTGCTCTCGCCCCTTTTAACCTTTGGCGGCGGCTCCACTTCGCCTTTGGGTATGTCTAAAACTTCGGATACCCGGTCGACGATCAGCCCCACTGACTGCTCATCAATGTTGATCACGATGATGCAGGTACGGTCGTCGTAGTCCCGCTCCTCTAGCCCAAAGCGCATACGCACGTCCATAACCGGGATTACCTTGCCCCGCAGGTTGATTACTCCTTTGATGTAGTGGGGCATGTCGGGCACTTCGGTTATGTTCTGGATGCCGATGATCTCGGTGACATGCCGGATTTCTATACCATATTCTTCCTGCTTGAGGACAAAGGTTAGAAATTTGTCTTCCTGGGTATCTTCACCCTCCTCATCGTCTTCTTCCAACAGATCTACATCCAGTCTCTCTTTTAAGCTCATTTATCTTTCACCTCCGTTATAAAGATCTGATTAATCAAATCGTCTATTTCTCCTGAGACTTTGCATCCCGAGACTTTATTATCAATATTCAGCTTTATATAGCCTCACCAAAATCTGGCAAACTTCTTTCAAATATTTGTGTTCTTTTACAAGTTTATAATGTTCAATTGTAGCCTTTTTTTGCTCAAAGAGTTCATTTTCTGCTTTTTTCAAAACCTCAAGCAATCGCTCCTTTTCCACGGGCTTCTCTAAAAACGCGTACGCCCTGTTATTTACCGCGGCTATTGCCGTTTCTGCTTCCGCGAAGCCGGTGACTAATACGACTACCGCCTTAAGATTTATGGAAAGAACTTTTTTCAGAACATCTATCCCGCTTAACCGGGGCATTTTTATATCAGATATAACCACGTCATATTGTTTTTGTTGATATGATTCCAGCGCTTTTTCCGGAACATTGAATAAATCATATTGATGTCCGGCAGGTTTCAGGATGGTAACCAGTTCTTCCAAACAACCTGGATCATCATCAACCAGTAAAATATTCATAACCGCTCCCCTTTTTTCCACACGGTTTTTTATACAAATGCTAAAGGTTTTTTATTGCCGGATTTATATTATGCAATTAAAATGCCACCAGTTATTTCCACTTACTGGCGGCATTTATCCTTTGAAATCGGGCACTGGCATAATTGTTTATAAAAAAATTATCATTATGATAAAATTGCAAATTATCATAATGATAATATCCTGTGCTGATCAGTTTACTTTAATCTTTAGCCCGCAATTATACTAAATCTATTGATTTTCCTGTATAAGGTGGCCTGGCCTATACCAAGAACGGCTGCCGCTTCCGGGATGCTGCCCTGACAATATTTCAGAGCCGCTGTAATAGCCGCTTTTTCATATTCAACCATACTGCGCGGAGGCAGGGCGCTATCTTTGCCTCGACTTTTCTCATACTCAAATCCTGTGTTTTTACTCTGCCTCAAGTGCGCGGGCAGGTGCCCAGGTAATATGGTCCCTCCTTCGGCAAGTGCCACAGCTTGTTTAACCGCGTGAGAAAGTTCCCGGACATTCCCCGGCCAGGAGTACTCTATAAAGATTTGGAGGACTTCTGTGGATAAGACTGGGGTTTTATCTGGTTCGGTCGCCCGCCGGAGAAAATAATAAACCAGCGCCAAAATATCGTCCCTGCGGCTGCGTAGCGGCGGCATTTCCAGGCATACCGCGCCCAAACGATAATAAAGGTCCTCACGAAAAATCTTCTTTTTGACGGCTTTGATAAGATCAATATTAGTGGCTGCCAGTACTCTAGCATCGACGGTAACAAAATGCTCGCTGCCCACACGCTGAAACTCACCGGTTTCCAGGACTCTCAAAAACCTGGCCTGGAGGCTTAATGAAGCTTCTCCAACCTCATCAAGAAAAATTGTTCCCTTATCCGCCAGTTCAAAACAACCCCGGCGCAGCCGGTCCGCCCCGGTAAAGGCCCCTTTTTCATGCCCAAAAAGCTCACTCTCCACCAAACTTTCACTGAGAGCGCCGCAGTTAACCGGGAAAAACCGCTCTTTTGCTCTCTCGGAAGCAACGTGAATAAACCTCGCCAATAGTTCTTTCCCTGTACCGGTCTCACCGGAGATAAGCACATTCAGATCCTTATTTGCTATTTTATAAGCGGTTAACAATAATTCTTGTATTTCTTTGCTTTCATAGCCAATAAAACCAACTTTGTCTGCTGTTGAAATTGCTTTTTCAGGTAAATAGCCACCGTCACTGCACGATTCACCTACGGCCCTGGTTAACAGTTTTTTAATTTCAACCGGATTGAACGGTTTTTCTATAAAATCATAGGCGCCGCTTTTTATCGCATTTACAGCCAATGAAATGCTGCCATGTCCTGTCATAACAATTACCTGGCAGTGAGGTTGTAAATGTTTGATCCTTCTCAGGAGCCCCAGGTCGTTAGAATCGGGCAGAATGACGTCAAGTAAAACAGCTTGAAATTTCTCTGAGCTAATTTTTGTCAGCGCTTCCTTGCCGCTAATTGCCGTATCTGTTTGATTCCCCGCCAGGGCTCGTAAAAGCAATTTTTGTATTTTAATGTTGTCTTCAACTATTAAGATACGGGCCATATTTAGCCCCCCATACTCCGTAATTTACAGCCTGCCAGAAAAATGGATTTAATAATTTCCTTACACTCCTTAAGTGATTCCAGGCTCTCACACATTATTTCCCCGTCATCGTCCTGCAGCATTCGCATGTTTCCTTCCACAACCATTATAAGATTGTTCAAATCATGAACTTTTTGCCTGATTAAATTGCCTGTTTCAACAACCTCTTTCATGCAAGCATCATCCATGAAATTCATTCTCACCTCTCTTATCCTAAAGCATTGACAGGACCCAGCAGATTCCCTAACTGCAGCAGCAGATCGTTTTCTGTAAAGGGCTTATGCAAAAACTGACATTTAGCCAGGAGCGGATCCTCCAAATTGCTGAACAGATAGCCGCTGGTAAGCAGCACCTTTATGGACGGGTTAGTCTCTTTCATAAGCACTAAGGCATCCTTGCCGGAAAGCCTGGGCATGGTCATGTCAAGGACAACCAGGTCAATTTTTTTCCATTCCTTGCGGTACAGCTCAGCTGCTTCCTGCCCGTCACCGGCTATTACAGTTTGAAAACCATTCCTTAAAAGTATCCTTTTGATGAAGCTTTTTACTATTCTATTGTCTTCCACGACAAGCACAGTTTTATTGCCGGATACCAGCGTTTTTCTGTCAGGGACACCGGTCCGCCAATCCGTAACCACACTGAAAACTGCTCTTGGCAAATGAACAGTGAAGATTGTTCCGTTATCAGTCTCACTATGACATTCAATCCACCCCTCCAGTTGCTTAACGATGCCGTAGACCATTGCTAAACCGAGACCTGTGCCATGGCCTGTTTTCTTGGTAGTAAAGAATGGTTCAAATATCTGCTCCTGAACGTCAAGCGGCATGCCACAGCCAGTGTCAATTACTGATACTTTAATAAAATCACCAGGCCGGACGTAGGATGGCTGGGTTTTCAAACAATCTTCACTAATAGTAACATTTTCAGTTTTAATGGAAATAGTCCCACCCTCCGCCATGGCATCCTGGGCATTCAGGCAGAGGTTGATCAGGATCTGGATAATGCAGGTTTTATCAGCCGCAGCCGGCCATAGCTTCTCATCGAGGTTGGTTTTTATACCAATGCGGGGATCGATAGTGTGTTTAATGATATTATACGCTTCACTAATACTGTCATTAATATTTACAACCGCTGATTTCATCAGGGACTTACGTGAAAAACCAAGCAGTTTTTCTACAATATCCGCAGCCATCAGCGCAGAATCTTTAACCTCTTTTAGCAGCTCAAAGCATTCACAATCAGGAGAAGTATCTGTTAAGATCGATGAAACATTGCCAAGAATTCCGGTTAATATGTTGTTGAAATCGTGGGCAATCCCGCCGGCCAGTCGTCCGACAGCCTCCATTTTCTGGGCCTGAAGCAGTTGGGCTTCAACAGTCCGCAATTCCGTAATGTCGTGCCCGACCACCAGGAAAGCCTGTTCTCCGTTTACTGAGCTATTGAGTACAGAAGCGTTCCATTTCACAAGAATTTCACGGTTGTCCCGGCTGAGAACAAAATTTTCACCTGTCAAAAAGCCCTTTACCTTGAGCTCTTCGATCATGCCGGAAAATTTTGTGTGCTCCTTTTTGGGAATCAGGGTGTCAAGATAGTATTCCCCCACGATTTCCTTTTCCTGGAATCCGGTAAGCAACTCCCCAAAATGGTTGAATCTTAATATCTTACCGTTGATGTCGGTAACCACGATTATCATGCCGGCTGTCTGCAATATTTGCTCTAAAAATTCATTGCGCTGCGCCAGTTCATTTTCAATAATACGATTTTGAGTAATATCCCGGATGGACTCAATCGCTCCAACTATATTACCGTTAACATCTAAAAGAGGGGAAGCCTTTCCCCACATATAGGCGCCCTTGCCTCCATATAAAAAAGGCACGTATTCCTCAGCAATAAGTGTGTCTTTTTCTTTTTGGTAATGAAGAGAATATGGATGCTTAATTCTTTTCCCATTTTCCAATATATGATCAATTAAAATCGGCCTTGGTTCGCCATAAAACGGTATAGCGTAAACGTAATCACCTTTGCCGATGATGCCTTCCTTGCGCACCCCGGTCATATCTTCAATGGCCCTGTTCCAGGCAATAACTCTTTGGTCCTGGTCAACCACAAAAGTGGCATCCGGCAGAAATTCAATTATTGACAAAAGCTTTTGCCTGGTGTTCAGCAATTCTTCCTTTGCCGCTTTCTCCTCAGTAATATTTGCAAAAGATGCCACGGACTTTTTTGTTCCTGGAATTATTGATGCCTTTATAAGTAAGTTTTTATTACTGCCTGCTTTGTCAACAGCCTGGAGCTCATAGCTGTTGGGAACCAGGTCAGGACTGATTATGTAAAATTCATCTGATTTCTTATGTCTTTTTTTGAAATGAAAAACTTTTTTCATAATAACCCGATCTCACTCTCAAAAGTAGAATTGAATTGTGAATTAGTCACATTTATTAATTCGTATTTACTTGCTCAAAATTTAGGTAATTTTTAATACTTTCTAAGCAAATTTTTGTTTATTTACATATTTTTCATATGATTAACAATTGCTATTGTCTGCATCTATTAATCCGATAAAAAAATAACCTAAAAAAAGGTTATTATTCTTGCTTAATATGTTTATATTCCAGTTAAATTTTACCTAATAATCCCAGGAAGTTTAACACCAGATTAGGGTCAAACTGAACCCCGGCAAATTTTTTAAGCTCATCTACAGCCCTGTCGTGGGTCATGGCCCTGCGGTAGGGGCGGTCGTTGGTCATGGCGTCGTAAGCGTCGGCAATAGCCAGGATCCGGCACTCCAGCGGGATTTCTTCCCCTTTGAGACCCAGCGGATAACCACTGCCGTTCCACCATTCATGGTGCTTTAAGATCCAGTCCGCAATGGGCTCCAGATCCGGCGCCGACTGGGCGATGCGGTGTCCGATTTCGGTGTGCCGCTGCATTTCTAGCGCTTCCTCAGTGGTCAGGGCGCCTGGTTTAAATAAAATACTGTCCCGCACCCCCACTTTGCCGATATCGTGGAACTTGGCCAGCAGGTTGAGATCTGATCCACTTTGCACCGGCATCCCTATAGCCCTGGCCAGTCTTGTCACATAATCCTGCAGCCTGAGTGCGTGGCCCTCGGTAATAAAGTCCCTCGCCTCCAGGGCTTTCATCAGGGTCCTGACTATGGCGTTCCTGGCACTCTTACTGCGGTGCAGTTTCTCCCGGTACATGTTGTTGTCGGCCTCTTTGAAAAGGTCGCCGACACTCGCCGTTTCTATACTGCCCACGGCAAATCCCATGGATATGTTTAAAGGGATTTCAGGTCCCGCCAGGTTGTATTTTTCAATGGCTCCCCTGATCCTGTCACAGGCTTCCTCCACGGTTTTTTCGTTGCTGTGGGTGAGCAGCACCGCGTATTCGTCACCGCCGACACGGGCTACGATATCCCCCTTGCGAAAGACACTCCCGATAACATTAGCGGCAGCCACCAGGATCGAATCCCCGGCGTTATGTCCCAGGGTGTCATTGATGAATTTCAGCCCGTCCAAGTCGCAAACTATAATGCCAATCGGATCAAAGCGCCCATCTGAGGCCCGCTGTACTCCCTCCTCAAAAAAGGTGCGGTTATAAAGCCCGGTCAGGTAATCATGCAAACTGAGGTATTTCAGCTGTTCCTCCGCATTTTTTCTCATTGTGATGTCCCGGATCGATTCGATCGCGCCCGCCACATTGCCGTCACTGTCGAGCAGTGGTGAGGCTTTGCCCCATAAATAACCTCCCTCACCTCCGTATAGGCTTTGTATATACACTTCCCCAAATATGGTAGTGCCCCGCCGCTCAGTGTATTCATAATTTTGCTCCGTATCCCTGTCTTCCGCAAAGACCAGATCAATTAAAAGCTGCCTGGGTTCCCCGTAAAAAGGAACAGAGTAAGCGTAATCGCCTTTACCGAGAATATCTTCTTTCGGCAACCCTGTCATTTCTTCCATGGCCCTGTTCCAGGCAATCACAATCCCACCGCGGTCGATAACAAAGGTGGCGTCAGGCAGAAAATCTATGATGTCCAGGAGTTGCTGGTTGGCGGCACGCAGCTTTTCTTGAGCCAATATGCGCTCGGAGATATCACTGCAAAAAATTGTTAACCCGATAATCTCTCCCGATTCAATGACGATGGGACTGTATATGTCCTCCCATATTTTACGTCCCAATTCTTCATCGCCGTATTCTTCAACTTGCGAGAAGTGCTCCCCTGACAGCGCCCGGTCAAAATTAGTCCTGGCCTTCTCCCTGTCTTCAGGATAAGCGATGTACTCAAGCATACTCTTTCCGGTCTCAATGTCAGCGCCCCAGATGTTTTTCATGGTTTTACTGTGCGCTTTGTTAAAAGAAAGGTAGCGGTAATTCTGATCAAGAGAAAACATAATGATATTCTGGGGGCTCTCAATAATGGACCTGAGTAGAGCTTCAGACTGCCTGGTTTTTCCTTCCGCCAGCCTGCGTTCGGTAATATCATGAATCGATTCGATAGCCCCGATCAGTTCTCCATCTGTATTGTAGATTCCAGACATCTTGCCCCACAGGTAGGCGCCCTTGCCGCCGTAAACCTTTGGCACAAAAGTCTCTGTATATAAGGTGTTTCCTTCTTTCTTAAGAAAACTGTAGTGGTGTTGAGCCTCCCTGTTTTCTTCAAAAATAAGATCTATCATAATGGGCCTGGCTTCACCGTAAAAGGGGACAGCATAAGCATAGTCGCCCCTGCCGATAATCTCTTCCTTGCGCACGCCGGTCATTTCTACCATACCCTGGTTCCAGGCGATAACCTTTTTATCCCTGTCAATGACAAAGGTAGCGTCAGGCATAGACTCTATTATATCCAGAAGCTGCTGGTTGGCGTTTAACAACTTGTCTTCCGCCGCTTTAAGCTCTGTGATATCGTCAAAGATGTTATAAACCTGATAGGGGATTTCTTCCCCGGGCCTGAACTGCGGCGCGGCATTGATCACTTTGATCCACCTGCGCTCACCGGTCTCCGGGAGAAGTATCCCCATCACCACATTGCGCACTTCTTTCCCTGTCTTAAGGGCAACCATGGGCGGGCTTTCTTCCGCCGGTAAAGGAGTGCCGTCTTCACGAATTGTCCGCCACAAGGGCTCTTTGGAGGTACGGGCTTTCATAAGCTCACAGCTTGCCCCCAGGATTTTTTCCGCGGCCGGGTTAGCGGAGATTATCTCACCTGCGATGTTCTGGTAAACGACACCCTGTGCCATGGTTTCAAAAAGTTTCCGGTATTTATCTTCTGATTGCTTGCGATTTTCCTCTGTCCACTTGCGCTGTATGGCAATCGCAAATAAATAAGAAATTCTTTCAACGATTTCGAGATCCAGGTCGGTATAATCCCGGGAAGAGTTGGCCAGCGCAACCTGGCCCACAAGTTTTTCACCAATCACGGCCGGAACAGAAAGGAACCGGTTGATGGGGATGTGCCCAGGGATCGTACCGAGGTAACGGGGATCCACGGCTGGTGAGTTGCTGAGAAGTGGTTTTTCAAAGACAAAATTCTTATCGTCAACCTGGCAGGTATCCCAGATTTCCTTTGTCAAAGTGGGGAAAACAATATGTCCCGCAGCAGCGTCTATATAACCGACATAACCGAACCTGCTGTACGTCAAACGTTTCGCTTCGTCTAAAACCAGTTTAGCTATCTCATCGAACGAGTCTGTCAATAAGAGTTCCCTGGATAGCTCCGCTAAAGCCGCACTCACTTCTAATTCTCTGTTGAGTGCTTTCTCAGCCTGTTTGCGTCTGGTTATATCCGACACAACAGCCAGGGCGCCGGTATAGCTGCCGGCATTATTAGATAAAGGCATCGTTTCCAGGCTTGTATATACCCGCCGGCCATCTTTATTGAGAAACTCAAAATCATGCCGCGCTTTGAAACCCTGCCTGAGCTTTTCGAAAAAAGCGCTGTATATTTCAATGCTCTGCTCGTCCATAAATGAAAAGAGCGAGCGGCCAATCATTTCTTCTGCTGTATATTCCAGTATTTCAGCCATCCTCGGATTAACATAGGTTGTAACCGCTTTATCGTCAATAGCCCATATGCCTTCCCAGGCCAACTCCACCAGCCGGCGGTACTTTCTCTCGCTGTTAAAAAGCTCGTTTAACGCCTTCCGGCGTTCAGTCATATCTTTGACCCGGGCGTCTATGGTCTGTACTAAAACGGCCGGTTGGCCGTTTAACTCCACCCGGGTGAAATGACTGTTCACATGAACGATTTCTCCTTCCCGGCTAAAGGCTCTAAACTCAACGCGCATATCTTTGCCGGCCTGGCAGTTTACGATGTTTTCAAGAACGCCTGCTCTGTCTTCGGGATGGAGCAGTCTGGCGGCCGGGCTCTCCAGCAACTCCAGCTCTGTATACCCTGTGGTCTCAACAAATACTTTGTTGACTGATTTAATATGCTCATCCTGTATGACACAACTGGGAATGGGCGTGGAGTAAAAGAATCTTACGAAGTCAAAAACAGTCAGCATTGTACACTTTCTCCCATTTTTAAATACTTAAAACTGCTTTATATAAGGCAGTTTTAAAACAAAAAAGCACTGCGTTAGGCTGTGTTAAAATATGGACAGATAATTACAATGTTACATATTTCGACATATATCTCCAATATCCTTCATAGTTTGCAGCTGTAAATTCCCCCTGCAAATTGACAACACAAAACCGGGCAGACATCTTTAATTGCGAGTCCCCCGGTTCAAATGCTTTACCTGTTCTTTTGATCATTTCTTGACAACAACATTCTTTACCTTGTCTTTTACCAGTCTGCCGTCCTCCACAAGTTCCTCGGCTAGAAAGATAAAAGTTATGAAATCTTTCAGGCCGGCCATTTCCATCACCTTTTCCATATCCTCGGCGCTGCCTATTTTCTTTACCGCCTCAAACAGGGTCTCTTTCCTGGCGTCGATAAAACTGCCCGTCTCTTCTACAAACTTCTGGGTGCGGCAGACAACCCCGTCAATTCTGGTAAAGTACCCCATCTTTATAAGTTCTTCAATATCTTCTTCCTCACCGGCGAACATCAGGCGTTTAAACAATATTTCATCCATTTGGCACATCCCCCTTCCCCATCCCATTCGGCATCTTAGAAATTCTATCCTTCTTCAGCAGAGAACTTTTTTAGATAATTTGCCCGGACGCAGGGGAAGTTACCCTTGGTTGCCAAAATACTGGTTCAAATCAACAAAAAGGTTATATCCTTTGTGATGGCGCTTACCTTTTAAGCTTTGATTTAATCCACCGCTTGCCGCGCTCTATCCTGCCGCCCGCTAAACCATGAAAAAACACTGCCAGCTTGCCTTTAGCTTTTTTTAATAACATTTTTATGAGATAAAACGGGTATGACAGTACCTGAATAACCAACCGGAAGGGGAGAGTTACTATCTTCCAGAGCAGCAAAATGGTTTTTCTCAGCAATATCCAAATCCTGTGCAATATATAAAACTTGAACCTGATCAACCTGCTTGCCGGCCGGCTGAACAGGTTAAAATAAAGCAGGGCGCCGAGGCCAAGGCCTATTAAAACATAAAGGCGCATTTCGCCCCAGTTTCCCCACAGCAGTAACATAAAAACTATAACCGTGGCAGCCAGCCAGAATACGGCATCACCCACATAAGTGCCAACTTTTTTAAGCCTGCAGGCCCGCCTGACAACCCGGTAATAATCAAAGCAGAAGCCCGCTGCCGCCCCAATGCCTATAGTGATTAAAAAAGCCCGGGCCTGGTAAAAAAGAGACTCCAAAAAAAGCACCTCCCGTGTTAAAAAAAGCGCGTTGCCGCGCTTCCACTGGGACAGTTTTCCTTATTTAAAAATCCTGTTCAAGATCCCTTTTCCCTTTCCTTTGCCTTTGCTTTCTATGTACTGCAGGGAACTAAAGAACCCTTCTGCGGCAAGATTGCCTGTTTCCAGGCTTAGCTGGGTGACGTGCAGATCTTCTCCCTTTAGAATCAGCATGCCCATATTGGTTTCCAGAACCAGTTCCGATTCATCAAAGCTTTCCACATGCTGTACGCCTTCCATATTCAGCTTTTTGCGCCCGCCAATTGAAACGCTGTGCGTAATATGCTCTGCCAATTCCACCATCCCCCGCTGGGAATTCCTTTGGTTCCGATCTAATTCAATCATATGCCTTTGCTTTTAATATATGCCAAAAAAAAGGAGCCTTGACAGGCCCCTTTACATGTTTCAAAATGTACCATAATCAGTGTCATCCAGGGAGATAATCTCCTCAGGTTTTACCCTGGTAACCGCCGCCTCTTTGATGGGCAGCCTGGCGATCTTCTGCGCCGCGCCCCTGGCCTGTTTGTGAGCCAGGTACGGCCCACCCGCGCCCACCATCTCCGGAATAAAGGCAGTACCGGCTGCCTGCTTCTTGAGTTTAAACTTGCCCAACATCTGTTTAACCATTTCTACCTGGCCCGACATCTCTTGGCTGGCAGCGGCAAGTTCCTGCGAACTGGCCGAGTTCTGCTGAGTTACCTGATCAACATGATTTAGCCCATCGTTGATTTGCTCTATCCCCATAGCCTGCTCCTTGGAAGCAGAGGCTATTTCGCTGACAAAATCAGTTACCTTGCTGACACCCAGCACAATTTCCTCCAGAGCTTTAGAAGTATCTTGGGCGATTTTGGTTCCAACTTCTGTTTTTTTGATCGAGCCCTCAATCATTTCGGCAGTTTCTTTAGCCGCCTTGGCGCTGCGCTGGGCCAGGTTGCGCACTTCTTCGGCCACTACGGTGAACCCTTTGCCGTGCTTGCCGGCGCGGGCTGCCTCCACTGCGGCGTTCAAAGCCAGCAGATTGGTCTGGAAGGCGATCTCGTCTATGGCCTTGATAATTTTGGAGATATTGGCGGCTGACTCGTTAATATCCCCCATAGCCCTGACCATGTTAGCCATTTGCTCATTGCCCCGCTCAGCGTTAGTCCTG
>CAZJGV010000064.1:0-14779 GCA_964545615.1 uncultured Pelotomaculum sp. | reverse complement strand
AGCATCGACCTTGCCACTGTTGCCACCGGCTGCCAAGTTTCAATTCCTTATAGGAAGGCTAAAATCAAAAGCAGCAGGAGCATAAAGCGGCATATAACCTTGTTTCAATTCCTTATAGGAAGGCTAAAATCAATATGCACCATACCCTGCAAGACCGGCAATGCTCAGTTTCAATTCCTTATAGGAAGGCTAAAATCGGGAAACGAGTTGTAAAAGAACTTCCTGCAACCTTGTTTCAATTCCTTATAGGAAGGCTAAAATCTCATGATATCCTTTTGCCTCCTGCCTTTTACTGAACTTGTTTCAATTCCTTATAGGAAGGCTAAAATCGAAACCAGGCCATATGTATATATAGAGGCAAGTGTTCAGTTTCAATTCCTTATAGGAAGGCTAAAATCATTTTTTTCCTTTTTTCCTCCTGGAGAACTTTCCAGGTTTCAATTCCTTATAGGAAGGCTAAAATCGCTAGTTTTTCTTCTCTGCTTTTTGTTATCCTTTCGAGTTTCAATTCCTTATAGGAAGGCTAAAATCCCGTCAAAAAGCCTGAAAAAAAGGCTTCTTAATTGTGAGAATTATTCTTTCAAAAAAAAAGTCAGTTTAGGTTTCCTTAATTACCAAGGTGTCTAGCAATTTTAATTGTCGTCTGTCAGCAGGGGATTCTACCCTATCATAAGTCGACGACAAAATGTTCATAGGTTTATATAATGTTTTCTTGCCCGCCTTTTTCCACGCCCATGATTTCTCTGGAAGAGTATTTTGTCGTCCGCAAATTATAAAATATAACTGAATCCTCGTCTTTTTTTATGATACGTTCGAGTTCCATTTTCAGTTTTTTAATATTTGCGTCCGAAATTTCTCCTTCGAGGACGGAGTTCTGTACCCAGTGCAAGTATTGACGGCACTTTTTTAGTACTTTGTTTACTCTCTTTTGGTTAACATCATATACTAAAATGACAAACACTACAAACACCACTTTCAGATTTACCAACGGGCAACGAAGGCATTGTATTCCTTTTCGCCCATCAGATGTTTTTCCATTTTATAAAGCTCCAGGCGGATAAGCCTGCGGTAAGAAACCTGACGTCCGATTTCCCTGTGATTTATAGTGGTCTTTAGTTTATTATCCAGTTCTTCGACGAAGCATTTCTTTGCTTTTTCTTTTAGCATAATTCCCTCTGTCTCCTGATCGAAGTCCTGTTTTGTAACCATCTTTTTGCCTATTAGAGTAAAAATGATGCGGTCAATAATAATCGGCTTAAATATTTCCGCAAGATCGAGATTTAAAGTGAATCTGCGGAAATTAGTAGCATGAAGGTAGCCGATGCGCGGGTCTAAATGGGTTTTGTAAATTTCACTAAGACAAATGGTGTAAAGCAGTGAGTTCCCAAAACTGATGAGAGTGTTAAGGTAATTTTTTGGTGGTCGCCTGCTGCGGACCTGGAAAATAAAATTCGGGTTCTCAATTATTCTGTCAAAAGCTTTATAGTAATGATCCCGGATATTTCCCTCTATCCCCATCAAAGATGCAATATCTGAGCATTCATTAATTGTTTCTGTTAGTTTTTCCACCGAATGAACAGTATCAGAGATATCTTTTTCGCGGCTCTGATAGTATTTCAGCACTTGGCGGATATTCCTAGCTGCCCCCTGCACTATTTCCCGGGCTAAGGTGAGCCGTTTCTCATCATCAAGATAATGCTCGGCCTGCCGCAAGGTCATGTAACCGGAATTCAGGTGTTCCCTCGGGTAAAAAGTGCCCATGTAGTAGCCATAGTAGTTAAAAAAGTGCAGTACAATTTCCCTTTGGGAAAGGAAGTCCAAAAGCTTTTTGTTGACGGTAACCTCGCCGAAAATCATGATCTCTCCGGTGTCTTCCACCGGTATGAACTTCCTGGCGTCGGCGCCTTCAAAACAAAGGGTATTGTCTTTTCTTACCAGTTCTCCATTTGTGAAAATGTACAAGGTTTTTTTCAATTAAATTCCCCCTATGACCAGCAGAATTCAGCATATGCGCAGTTCTTACAGAACTTTATTTTCACGGGATGAGGGGGTTGGGGGAGGTATAAAATGCGTAATATTTCCCGTTTAGTCAATTCCAGTTCTTTTTCTGTCTCTTCATTCAATATAACTTCCTCACGTTGTTTTTCACGCGGGAAACGCAGTTCTCCCCTGGCGTTTACGCCCCGCTGTCTGAGTTCATCCAGATAGAAGGCCAGTTGCATGCGCGCGCTCTGGCGGTACTTAGAGGTTTTTTTAACCTCGCCAATGATTAGTTCGCCGCCCGCTATTTTGAAAACATCCATCTTGTTGTGGCCGACGGTAAGTTCTTTGCGTTCCCTGGGATAAGAATAATCCTGAATAAACCGGCCAAGGGACACGTTGGCGTCATCTTGATCCGGAGTAATCTGGTGGCTGATTAGCCAAACCTCGCGGGGACAGATGTAGTAGTACCATACCAGGGTACCGCTGACGTGTAGTTCATTTTCTCCCATTAGATATCACCGTTATTATTTATTTTTCATTCTTTAAATCAAATCAGGTATTATTTTTCTTTTTCAACATATCCTATCTGTACAGAATGTACATTTAGTGATAAGGTGGGGTGGAGGAGGTTTGACCATGCTTACAGAGATAAAATTTACTAATGCGCGTAAAACCTTTACTGATCTTTATGATAATGTCTGGCACCGTTATCTGCCGGTTATTATTAACCGTAATCAAAACGAAGAAGTATTATTACTTCGTCGGGAATTGCAACAAGAGATATTAAAGGCTTACCGTCTAAAACCTGATATTCTACCGGAAGAAGATGGCTCTTTTACAGTTGCTTTAGATGAAATCGATATTGCTGTTAATGCGCCAAATCTGGGTGAAGCTGTTGAAGAACTTATTAAAGAGATGAAAGTCTATGCCCAAGATTACCTTGAACGGTTCCAGTTATTTTTAAACTCGCCAAACCGCAAGGCACATTTCCCTTATGTTATGCGGATTTTGCTTTGCGACAGTGACCAGGAAATTAAGTCTCTCCTGGAGTTTTAAAATATGCCTCCAAAATTCAGTGACCTAAAAAGATACTGTGTGAAAAATGGCTGGGTAATGATCAGGGACACAGACCACTGGTATTACGAAAAAGTGTTGTCAAACGGCGATATCTTGCGTACTCGAGTCAGCCATTCCGTAAGCAAGGAAATTCCCGCTAACTTGTGGCGAAAAATATTGAAGCGACAACTTAAAGTAACGGAAGAAGAGTTTTGGAGAATGGTTTAGTCTGTACTTACAACTCTTTCTCATTATCCGCTGAAATATAAATAAAGCTGTTTCTTCAGACAGGTGCTTAAAGCTTCGCTGGCTATCCCCCCACCGTCCATTACTCAGCTCTGTAATTTACTCTTCAATTCTTATATTAACATTTCATCATTAATTGAGTTTTTAAATATTAAACTACGTTATTGAATTAAGAAAAGTATTTATTACCCTTAATGCTTCTTATTAATTATTTATTATCATTCTGCTATTATCAATGTAAAATAATGTCGAAATATGTAATAAAATATGTAATGAAATATGTTGAAAAATATTAAATTTTGGCGTGTACTGTTATATAGGGATATTAAAATGATTTCAAAAAAAGTTTTCCTGGCATAAATATTATAATCATTGTGTTGTGAGAAGCAGAGTTTTGAGTGTGTATACCACGCTAGTTCGCATTAGGCAGCATTACAGGTGTAATTGCCTTTCTTAAAAAGAGTTAATCCTATTATGACCACTCTCCGTATGTGGATTCTTTTGCACCTTAATCGATAAGCTGCTTACCAAAAGCTAAATTCAATAATCATTTACGATATGGACATGGTAATTGGTTACCAATTATATTAGTAGCCCCTGGCCTGGTTATGCCAGCCTTTTGGGTATAGGGTGAAAAAGGAACTCCTGTCCGGAGGTAGATTACCCCACACAAGGTGTTCGACACATGCCCCCAGTGGTGGAAACATTATTTATAGAGCAGGTGGTAATCTGAGCACTCATCTCATTCATTCAGAAAAGCGCAACCGTCGCTCCTCGATACTGGTGGCCACCCTGGGTGTTGAGCCGCAAGTGGTGACTATTGCGCTGGACTTGCTGCTTGCCGGCGGTTGGACAGTCAGTGAAGCAGTGGTAGTCTACACAAAAACCCCCAGGGTTCAAGAAGCGCTGGAAGTCATCGAAGGGGAATTTCAAAAGGAAGCCTACCCCGGCGTTCAAATGAGGGCCGTTCCAGTTGCTTCTGACGATGGAATGGTAGAGGATTTTTACACCGGAAAAGATTTACAGGGGCTCCTTCGCACTCTGTATGCAGAAGTCCGCCGAGCCCGCCAGACGGGCTGCGTCTTGCATTTTTGCGTTTCCGGCGGACGCAAGGTCATGGGCATAATGGGCATGGTTGTTGCCCAGCTTCTTTTCGGGTTGGAGGATTGTGTCTGGCACCTGATTACGGAGGGCTGGCAGCCCGGCGCCGGATGCCAACTGCACCTGCCGCCCGGAAAAGGGGTCTGTCTGGCGCCTGTGCCCATCCTGCGCTGGAGCGAAGCCGGGGCGCTGATGCAGACCGTCGCCGAACTGAACGACCCCGCCGAAGTGTTGGCCTGGCATGAAAAAATCAGCCGCGCCGGCCAGGTAAAACGGCAGCGTGAGTTTATCAATCACTGGCTGACGCGGGCCGAAAGGGAGGTGGTCCGCTTGGCCTGCCGGGGCATGGATAATGCCGCCATTGCCGACGTCCTTTTCAAGCGGGAGCAAACGGTGGCCAACCAGCTCAGGGGAGTTTATGAAAAGCTCCGGGAGTGGCTGGGTTACCCTGAGGGTAATGTGGACCGGCACAGGTTGATCGCCGAGTTTGCGCCGTATTTTACGCTGGTGGAGGAAGCGAAGTAAGTGAGGATTATTAATTTTGCCCATCCTTTGACTAAAGAAAATTTACGGGAGATCGAAGCCCTGGCCGGGTATGCAGTTTTAGAGGTAATCGATGCGCCCAGCCAGGTCGATCTGGAAAGATCCCTGGAGCCTCAACTTTCCTCCCTGCTGGACGGATTGGGTTTAAGCCCGAAAGAATGGCAGACCAGCCCCCTTTTGCTCATCTTGCCTTCCTTGAGTTGCAGCGCCGCTGTGGTGCTGGCACTGGTGCACGGTCGCACGGGCCACTTCCCGCCTGTTTTGCGCTTGGCGCCGGAAACTGGAAACGTGGTGACCCGCTTTAGGGTGGTGGAAATATTAAACCTCCAGGCCATCCGCGAGCGGGCGCGGGGGGAAAGGTAGGGTTAGTTTTTAATATTGTTTAGATAACTAAAAAAACAAAGGGGTGAACAGTCATCATATGGCAAGTATTCCAAAAGTAAGCCACTTAGTCCTTTTAGTCGGTAAAAACCCGCTGCCAAATGCTGTTGCCGGAAAGCTTCTTGTTAAGCCGGGCGGGTTAATTACTCTGGTTTGTTCGAATGATTCTTCGGATGTGGCTAACCGGTTAAAGCGGTGGCTAGAGAAGGAGGTTGATGGGGTTAAGGCGGTGCAAAAAGGAGTACAGGAGTCTGACCCTTTATCAATTTGTGAGGGCGTAAAGAGCTGCCTTAAAGGAGAATCCATTGGCCTTAATTACACCGGCGGCACGAAAATGATGTCAGTTCACGCTTATCGGGCGGTTGAGCATTGGTTAAAGGGGAAAAGAATCACCCCAGTGTTCAGCTATCTCGATGCTCGCACATTAGAAATGGTTTTCGACCCCTCTGAGGACAGCATCAGCGAGAAGAAAAGGATATACGTGGGGCAGGATGTTAAGATGAAGGTCAAAGACCTCCTTGATTTGCACGGGCGTGAAGAAGAGAGCAGAGCTAAACCGGTACTTTTTTCTACCGCTAAGAAGTTGGCTGAGACTTGCTCCAAATTTGCAGGTTTTAGCAGTGCGTGGAATAATTGGATAGAATTGATGGAGAAAACAGGTTGTTTTTATATTCCAGGAGACGAGGAAATTGATGAGTTACTTAGCAAATATAAAAAAGATGACAGTGATTTAAAAGCAAAACTTGTAGCATTTAAAGGAGCATTCGAAGAGGTTTATAAAACTCTATACGAAGAGCTTGGCCAGGAGGAAGGGAAAATTGATCTTAAACAACCAGAACTAATAAAGGAATTCGTAAAATGGTTAAAAGGTGAGTGGCTTGATCACTATGTTTTTTTTGTTCTTAAAGAATTGCAGCATGAATTGAAGCTTAATGATATAGTTTTAGACTTTAAAACAAAAGGAACAAAGTTTGAAGTAGATGTGGCAGCCATAGTTGGTTATCAGCTTTTTGCCTTTTCCTGCAAGACAAGTAAGAAAGATAAACTTAAGTTAGGTCTATTTGAAGCATATGTTAGAGCCCGGCAACTGGGCGGTGAAGAAGCAAGAGTGGCCCTAGTCTGCTGTGCCGAAGATCCCCAGGTTATTGAAAAGGAGATTGAGATGGATTTTGATCTGAAAGGACGCGTTAGGGTTTTCGGGTGCAGGGATTTGAGAGAATTAGCAAGCCTGCTAGAGGACTGGATCCGTACACAAAGCGGTGGGGGGGAATGAGCTTGTGCAACTGGTAATCACTGAAGTAACCCAGATACAGCCGTATATTTTTGCCAGCAACCGCATGAGGGAAAATGTCGGGGCTTCCTTCCTGGTAATGCAGGCAACCGAGGGCTGGGCGCTGGAAATAATCAATAAAGTTTCGCCCCGGAATAATGTCAATATCAGCCCGGCAGGCGATAAAATCCTTGACGGCAGAAAGCGTATGGAAGATCCTGCGGTTGCTCTTGATGCTGAAGTGCTGTATGCGGGCGGAGGAAATTTCGTTGCCTTATTCCGCAACGAAGATTACGCTAAAGAATTCATTCAGAAACTCTCCCGCAAAATTCTTATAGGTGCTCCTGGACTTCAATTGACCGCAATCCGGCAGCCTTTACAGTGGTCAGAACCGCTTTATCTAAAACTTATGGGTGCGCTGGAAGAATTGGAGCAGAAGAAGCACGCCTGGACGCCGTCTGCCCCGCTGCTCGGGCTGGGCGTTACTGTTATGTGCCGCTCTACCGGGATGCCTGCTGTTGATTTTAGGTCCTCGTATGAGCCGCAATTAGATGATGATCCTGACTACCCCGTGTCGGTGGAAATAATTTCCAGGCTTCAGGGCGTGGAGGATGCCAGGAAGAGATTGAGAAATAAGATCCCCCCTCCTGAAGAGTACGCGTATCCCGTGGAAGTCAACCATTTGGGCCAAGCGAAGGGCGAGTACAGTTACATTGCCGTTGTGCACATAGATGGAAATGACATGGGGATCCGCAAGAAAGAGATTGGAGAAGAATATAAAGACTCTTCCCAGAACCGTGAATACATCAGGGCTATACGGGCATTTTCTGAAAGTGTCGCTGAAGCCTCGCGAAAAGCGCTGGAAACCATTAATGACAGAATAGTGAGTTGTGTGAAAAAAAAAGGCGAAGAGCACTTTATACCTTGTAACGATAAAAATATCAAAAAAGAGGGGAAACAAAAGGTTCCTAAAATTGTTCTTGAACGTTCAAATGAAGGGGCCTGCTGCCTGCCCCTGATTCCTATTGTATATGGCGGTGACGATGTCACGTTTGTTTGTAACGGACAACTGGGTATTTCGCTGGCGCTCGAATATATCCGTGAATTTGAAAAAGAAACCGGAGCCAGCCCGGCCTGCAAAAACAAGAAGATCACGTCTTGCGCCGGTATTGCCATTGTGAAATCTCACCATCCCTTTGCCCAGGCTTACAGGCTTGCAGAAGAATTGTGCTCGTCAGCCAAGCGTTACCGGCGCAAAGAAAGTATAGCGGGCTCGTGTCTCGACTGGCATTTTGCCGTCAGCGGCCTTTCTGACACTTTGGAAAACATGCGTCAACGGGAATATAAGATAAAAAGAGACTGGCTCACTCTCAAGCCGGTTGAGCTTGATAAAAATGAGAAACGTCCGCTCCGGTCCTGGCAGATTGTAAATAAAGGAATTAATGAGTTTAGAAAGCCGGAGTGGTTTGAGCGGCGCAACAAACTTAAGGCCTTGCGCGAAACGTTGCGGCTTGGCGGAGATGCTGTAAGCCAGTTTTTATTGAAGTACGGACTGGAAAGCCTGCCAGTAATAGATGCATCACTGCTCGATTTGCCAAAAAGAGGCTGGTGGGGCAAATACTGCGGATACTTCGATGCCATCGAGATGGTGGACTGGTTTATTCCGCTGGAGGAGGACGGGCAATGAAAATGTACATCAAACTCAAGCTTAAGAGCGATGCAGCTTTTGGCAGCGGTGAGGGTGTTGCCGGCCTGGTTGACGAGGAGGTTGAGCATGATCACGAAACCGGCCTGCCCTTTTTGCGCGGACGGATACTAAAAGGCCTGCTTGTGGAGGAATGCGCGAACATCCTGTACGCGCTGGAGGGGCAAAATGTAAAATCTGTTGGCCAATTGAAGGGAGATGCCGGGTTTCTTTTCGGACATCCCGGCAGCACCCTGAGTGAGGGCGCTCACATGCATGTGGGACAGGCTCTTTTGCCTAAGGAACTACGCTATGCCGTAGAACAGCATGTTAAAAGAGACGAGCTGACTCCGCATGAGGTGCTTGATTCACTGACAGCTATCAGGCGGCAGACGTCAATTGATGAAAAGAGCGGAGCGCCCAAGGAAGGCAGCCTTCGTTCAATGCGTGTGGTCCTGCGTGATATCTCGTTTACCGCCCCGCTGAGTTTTGACAGTGTTCCCGGTAGGGAAGCAATAGCCCTGCTTGCTGCCTGTGTGCTCTCTTTGCGGCGGGCAGGCCTCGGGCGAAATCGCGGGCTGGGCCGCTTGAAGGCGGTTTTGCTTGATGAGAAGAAAATAGATGTGACAAAAGAATATTACCAATTTTTTTGTTACATGGTAAAGGGTGAGGCTGTATGATGGTTATTCCTTATCGGATTACTTTGCTTGAGCCAGCCATTCTGACCGCCCTGGAAGGTGACCCAAACGAAAGTGTGTCGCTAAACTATGTGCCAGGCAGCGTGTTGCGCGGGGCGATTATTGGTAAATATATGAGCGGGAAAAGGCTAAAAGAACTGGATGTCACAAATAAGTCTGTAAGGGATCTTTTCTTTAACGGTTCAACCCGCTACCTGAACGCCTACCCTCTGGGTTACGCGGGCAAGCGCTCGCTGCCGGCGCCTCTTTCCTGGCATCAGGACAAAACGGCTGTTTCTCATGAAGAAGATGATAGTCCGGCTCCAGTTTATGATTTTGCGATAAATAACATTCCCGGGGATATAGAGCAGCCTATTAGCGTGAAAAAGCCGTTTTATACTAGGGGAGAAGACTATGTGCGCTTCGTTAGTCCTGAGTATCAACTGTCCGTTCATACCGCAAGGAATCGCCGCTATGGCCGCGCGATGCGCTTGTCTCCGGGATTTATCGGGCCTGAAGATGAGGCGTACGGAGCGGTTTATCGCTATACAGCTTTGGCAGCCAGGCAGAGTTTTAAGGCAGCAATAATTTGTGACAATGATAGAGACGCAGAAACACTGTTGCCTTTGCTTGAGGGTGAGGTTTTCCTCGGAGGCTCCCGCACTGCCGGTTATGGGCGGGCGGAAATCTGCGTTGAAAATGACGAGCAGACTTTTGAAAACTGGCGCGAGGCATGGGCAGAGCTGAAATCCGAAGTGAGCGGTAATCTTATCATTACATTTTTGAGCGACGCTTTGCTGAGGAATAGATGGGGGCAATATACAGCTTCAATCGAAGCGTTGACAGAGATTTTCCAAGATAAATTGAAAATCCGGCTGGATCAGCCGGAGAGGTCTTTTATTCGCACCCGGGTTGTGGGCGGTTTTAACCGCAAGTGGGGGCTTCCCCTGCCTCAAGCGCTGGCAGTTAGAATGGGCAGCGTTTTGGTTTACCATTTGGATGATGGCAGTTCTTTAGATAAAAGCTTGCTGGCAAGTTTAGAGGCTCAAGGAATAGGCGAGCGCCGGGCTGAGGGGTTTGGGAGGCTGGCTTTTAACTGCCATGAAGAAAAAGAATTGACTGTGGAAACAAAAAAACCATATTCAGAGCCGCCGCAAAGAATTAATGACGAAGAAAGCAAAGCCGTTGCCGAGCGCATCGCAACGCGAATATTTCAGCAAAGGCTGGAAAGCAAGCTCATTGCCAGTACAAAAACTGTTTCTGGAATTTTGGCCGGTGACGAAGATAAGAAAAAAGATCTGCCGAAAAATGCCCAAATTTCCAGATTCCGCAGTGTCATTTTAAACGAGCTTATGAAGAATAATGAGGAAATCGATATTCAGTATGTCAAAAAATACCTGTCAGATATCGAAAGCCGCAAGTCGGCCAGTGAACAATTTAAAAATGCAAGGGTGGGAAACAGGTCCCTGCTCGACTGGTTGAAAAAAACCTTGGATGATCATAATCTTGAGGACTTGCTTGATTTCAGCATGAGAAAAATGCCTGGGATAGGCGGCGTAAAACCTCAGTTTGACGAGCCTCTTCGTAAAAGATATTTTTTGCGCTATATAGAAGCCATACTGGCCTCTGCGGTGAAGGGAAAAAATAGGGGGGACAGTTAAGTATGGGTGCTTTTTGGGCTGGTGAAAAATCACGTAAAATAGTTTCTCGAATAGTAGTTGAAGGCAAACTTATCCTTAAGACGCCTGCATGTTTTGGAAATGGTGATACTGATGAGATAGTGGACATGCCACTCCTGGTGGACCCGCTCGACAGCCGGACTCCTCTTTTGACAGGGGCCTCAATCGCCGGGGCACTGAGAAATTACTTACGAGAGTACGAACTTGGTTATAACAGTTCGGAAAAGGAGCATATTGAAGGAGCAGAAAGCAGTCCTGCAAGTGTTCTTTTATTCGGGACATGCCGTGAAGTGGAAGGCGAGCAGAGCCTGCTTGTGTTTGAGGATGCTTTAGGCAAAAACTTTGGCGTGGAGATCCGTTTCGGCGTGGCCCTTGATCCTGAAAGCCGGACTGCTCGCGAAGGGAAATTCTTTAATTTTCAGCTCTGGCCGGCAGGCACAACCTTTCCCTTGCGCCTAGAACTGGCGATCCGTGAAGGTGACGACGAGGATTTACTAAGAAAGGCATTGGCAACGGCCCTGGAAGGGTTTAACAACGGGAGCATCACGCTCGGCGCTCGTAAAAGGCGTGGATACGGGCTGGTTTTCGTGCCTGAGTGGAGGGTTAAAATTTTTAAAATGACAGATATTGATGGCCTCCTGGACTGGATTGGAAACGGGGACGAGCCTCTCGCGGATGCCGGCCAAGTTCAGGATACTAAAACGGCTTTAGGGGTCGATGCACTTCTACCCGACAAGCGCAGCTTTTTTCAGATAAATGCGTCTTTTGCGTTGCGGGGCTCGCTTCTCATTGACTCCGGGGGCTTGCATGACTACCAGTGCCCAGATAAGACTCACGTGTGTGCGAAACAAGCCGGTGGTGATAAGCCGGTTTTGCCGGGCACTAGCCTGGCCGGAGCCCTGCGGGCACGAGCGCGCAGGATTGCTGCCGTAATAGGCGGGCGGGAGCGTGCCAAGCGCTTAATTAATGACATGTTTGGCCTGGAAATGGACTCAAGAGGAACAGAGTCACAGAATGATCCAAAAGCAAGCCGTGTACTGGTTAGTGAGGCAGTTATAGAAAATGCAAGATCAAACCTGGTTCAGTACAGGGTGAGCATTGACCGCTTCACGGGCGGCGCGAGGGAAACAGCTCTTTTTAACGAACAGCCTGTTTTTGGCGGTGACGACACCATACTGACCGTTGACATTAAACTGATCAAACCGCAAAAGCAAGAAATCGGCCTCCTTTTGCTTTTGCTCAAAGACCTCTGGACTGGCGATCTGCCTCTTGGCGGCGGGACTGGCATTGGGCGGGGCAGGTTAAAAGGTTTGAAAGCGGTATTGACCAGCCGGCAGGCAAATGGCTCGCCGCAAGAATGGATAATTGAGAGAAGTGCGCAAGGCTTTAAAATTGATGGAGAACGCAGGGTTTTAGAAGGGTTTGTGAATTCTTTGTCTGCTTTTTTAAAGGGGGCGTGTTCATGAAACGCGATATTAATGCATGTCATGCTATATTTGAACCGGTTGCTACCAATGGAATTGAGAAAGATGTTAAAGCATGGCTGCAGGAACAGGCTGCCCGTTATAAACTTAAATGGCTCCTGGCCCATGCCGATGACGGGGTTATTTGGGGACGGGCGGATAATGGGAAAATTGTCACGGCAGAAAATCTGGCTCCTGACATTTGCCCGCCTTTAAGGGAAGAGACGCTTCAGCAGGCGCGGCTGTTCGCGCCTCATGCTGAGCTTCTGCTCTGGCGCAAAGAGGAAGGCCATTGGACTGCCCGTTTGATCCGCGATGCGAAAAACGGAGAGGATCCGGTTTGGCAAGAAGCAATTGATGAGGCCCAAATTCTCTGGGGAACTTACGCAGAACCGCTCTCTGAAGGTTTTACCCTGATGAAGGACGGTGCCCAGGGGCTATGCCATGCCGTGCCGCTCGCATTGAAAGGGGAATTTGAAAACGAAAAACGACCTTTGCGCTTGCAGGTAAGACACTACATTGCGGAGGATGAGGGTGGCTTCGCGCGGATTGTCGCCAGCCGGTTACTAAAATTACTAGGAGGGAAGGCTGTATGATTAAACTGCCAAAACACCGCAACCCCAGTCCAGAACGCACCGCCAGCGCCCCTTATAACTTTATCCCTTTGCCGGAAACCGTCGTGAAAGCTGTAGAGGATGCAGGCAAGCTTCCTGAGCACGATAAATATTTGCCGGGCACAAAATCAGGGTATTTTGAAGTGGAGCTGACTGCCAGGTCGCCGGTTTACGTGCGTTGCCCTTTCACGCTGGAGGACTTGTTGAGGCAAGAGCGCAATAAAGATGAGGAATTGCCGTTTCGCCAGCAGGTTAAAAACACTCCCCACTTCTTTTACACCCGTGATCCCGGCAGGCCGGTAATCCCGGGCAGCAGCTTGCGCGGTATGCTGCACAGTTTGCTGGAGATCGTAAGTTACGGCAAAGTGCAGTGGACAATGAATAAAGAGTTGTTTTTCCGAACTGTAGATGATACAGCGGTTAGTAGGTACTATAGGAAGCGAATGATTGGCAAGGTTAGAGCTGGATTTCTTCTCAATTCACCGAGCGGTTATATTATAAAAACCTGCCATGTGTCTAAAGTACTGCGTAAAAAACTTAATGGTGAAATATATGAGGTGGAAAATAATGCTAAGTGGCCATGTTGGGAGGGTAAGCCATCTCATCAGTGGGTACGGGTATGGGTTAAACCTGCCCATGATGGTAGGAATGTAAATGAAATATCATATACACCTCATCAAGATTGGAAAGAAGGGATGCTGGTAATTACAGGAGACGTTCCAAGCAAGAAAAGAGAGTTTGTCTTTCTTCTCCCTGATGAAAAATCTGAAGAAATTAATGTTCCTGAAGAAGTATTAAGGAGCTTTCACGATGACGATCAAATAACGCAATGGCAGAAGAAAGCTTATCCAAAAAATAAGCCCGAGTGTAAGAGCCGGGAACAAGATGGGATGTTGCAGAAAAATCCCATTGATCCGGGCGAACCTGTATTTTTTTTACATGAGGAAAATCAAGTGACCTTTTTGGGACGTGCCCAGATGTTCAGGATTCCATACAAAAACAACCCTTTTAAACTTGTTCCGGTTAAAATGCGGCACCCGGAAGATGTAGACTATGCTGAAGCCCTTTTTGGCCTTGTCCGCACTTCTGATGAATTAGAAGACATGAAGCGGAGAGGGATTATCCAGGAAAAGCCCAAGCAAGGTGACAAAAAGCGTGCTTACGCCGGCCGCGTGTTTGTAACTGACGCTGAAATTCAGGAAGGCCAAACCGACATCTGTCTCTCGGAAAACCCTGTAACTCCCAAAATCCTGGCCTCTCCCAAACCAACGGCTTTTCAGCATTATCTTGTGCAAACGAGCGATAAAAAAGAGGAATTAAAACATTACGACAGCAAAACGCCGGATGATACTGTGATTCGCGGCCATAAACGTTACTGGCTCCAAGGGGAGCGGGGAATAAGCGAGATTAAGGAAGATGACCCTGACTGGCTGGAAAATGGGGAGGTTAAAGAAAACAGCAAGCAGCACACCCAGTTCAAACCCGTTAAACCTGGTGTCAGGTTCAAGTTTCGCGTGTACTTTGAAAACCTTTCCGAGCAAGAGCTAGGCGCCCTCTGCTGGGTATTACATCCGCTTGGCGATGAAAATAAGGATTATTGTCATCAAATAGGCATGGGCAAGCCTCTTGGCATGGGCGCGGTAAAATTGGAGGCAACCCTTTATCTCACAGAGCGCGAAAAGCGTTATGCATCGCTTTTTGACGGGGATAACTGGCAATTAGGTACATCCTTACCGCCTTACTTGCTGTCAGATCGACTCACTTTAGAAAAACTCTCCAGCAAATTTGAGGAGCATGTGATATGCTGTCTTAATCTAGAGCGGAAAGTCAAGCGTCTGTATGAGATTAAGCGCATCGCCATGCTGCTGAAGATGATGGAATGGCCAGGCTTACCTCCGGTGTTTAATTCTAAGAGCGGATTGTTTTTAAATCGTGAGAACAGGCCCAACACCCGCTACATGAAAATAAAACCCGATAATGAATTCAGTAAACGACCTGTGTTGCCTGACCCATCTGCTTTTGGACCATTAAATGGAGATGCGGAGCCGGTTTTGCCTGTAACGAAAGAAATAAAAAAAGCGC
>CAZJGV010000063.1:12791-14854 GCA_964545615.1 uncultured Pelotomaculum sp. | reverse complement strand
GTGCTTCGCTGGTTGACTCCCTTACGCTTCTGATGGAAACAGGGGTGGAGGAAGAAATCAATATCGCGCCCTGGGAGGATGACGCCGTCAGGCTGATGAACCTGCACAAGGCCAAAGGGCTGGAGGCGCCGGTGGTTTTCCTGGCCAACCCCGGCAAAGATGTTACCTGGGAGCCGTCTGTCCATATCAATAGGACCGGTGGTGTCCCGCGCGGTTACTATGTTATTGAGAAGAGAAAAGGATTTACCGGTGAAATCCTCGGCCAGCCTTTAAACTGGGCTGAACATGCGGCTAAAGAGCAGCAGTACCTCGAAGCCGAGGAAATCCGCCTTCTTTACGTGGCAGCCACCAGGGCCAAAAACCTCCTGGTGATAAGCGTCTACCCGGACAAGCCGGAAGCCAGCCCCTGGCAGCTCTTTAACGGGCATTTTGAAGGAGTTCCCGGGCTGGAGGAGGTTAAGGTTAGCCCACTTGCAGCGAATGTAACCGGTGATACAATCACTGCTCAAGACCTGGCCGCTGCAAGGGACGGCTTTCTTGGTCCCAGAAGTTCGATTAATATGCCCTGTTACGCTGTCGCCTCAGTCACTTCCCTGGCAAAAGAGGGCGGGGATGCCCCGGAAAGGAAAGGCACGGGACGCGGGCAGTCCTGGGGCAGGGTGGTCCACAGGGTGCTGGAGGCCTGTGTAAAGAAAGTGCCCGCCAACCTGGAGCTTTTCATAGAGAATGTTATTGCGGAGGAAGGAAGAGTACCAGAGGAAGAGGAGCAGGTTTTAAGCCTGGTAAACGAAATCATGAAGTCGACCATCTGGCAAAGGATGCTGCTGAGCAAAAAGCGGTATGTTGAAGTGCCTTTTTCAGTGAAGGTTGAAGACGGGGAATATGGTTTGACTGAAGAAACGGTTATCTCTGGAGTTATTGACCTGGTTTTCCTCGAGGATGGCGGATGGGTGATAGTGGACTACAAGACGGATACGGTAGGGAACGAAGGGGAGCTTGCCAACCTGGTTAAATACTACACACCGCAGGTTGAAATGTACCGGAAGTTTTGGGAGGATATGGCTAAGGAAAAGGTATGCGAGGCGGGGCTGTATTTCACGCATATGAACAGGTGGGTAGTTTTAGAATAATTTGCAACCCGCATATATTCTACAACAAATTCAGCCAATCCCGTCTGACGCAAAGAATTCTAACCACTGTTACCGCCATATCCTTTTCGAAAACAACGTAAAATAAGATGTAGTTATCCACTATCAGCTTTCGTATTCCTTGACTGGCAAGGCGCTCATCGCCAACCGGCGCATGTCGGGTCGGCATATCGGCAAGACTCATTACCGTTTCTTTTATTTTGCCAACAATCCTTTGCGCAATAGCGGGCTCTCGCAGTTCCCTTGAAATGTACCGCGCAATTTCCTGCAAGTCGTCCGCCGCCGGTTCGGTCATCAAAACCTTATACCGTTTCATTCCTTAAGGCCACTTTCTATCCTATCAAAGACGTCCTTGGCAGAAACTACTTTTTTGTGTTTTATAGCTTCCATGCCCTCATCCAGTATCTTATACAGCTCAAACTTGCCGACCAGCTTTTCATAGGTCTCAATACTCATGACTGCTAAGTCGCCTTGTCCGTTTTTGGTGATATAGACCGGCTCGGAATACTTGTGGCAAAACTCCGAGATCTCATTATACTTATTTCTTAAATCAGAGCTTGGTCTGATGTTTGGCATAACACATACCTCCACCCTCAATATATGCATATTCTATCAAAATATCGATATGATATCAAGGCACTCGATTATCCATTTTCCACCATATTTCCATTATAAAAACAAAAAGTGGGCTAAGCCATAACTTTTCCGAAAGTGTCAACCTGAGCCACGGCCAGGGCTTTGCCCTGGATAAAGAAGCAGCAGATTCCACGCCTGTATCGGTTATCACCTGTACGTACAGGCGCCCTCCAGGAATGATTTCGGAGCCAACGTCAATAACGCGGGAGGCCGTGTAGCCGCCAGTCCCTTCCAGGGTCCCCGCCACTTTTTTGTCGGGCAGAATGAAGTGAACAGTGC
>CAZJGV010000063.1:11726-12781 GCA_964545615.1 uncultured Pelotomaculum sp. | reverse complement strand
GACGATGCGCTCCACGACCGGCCCGTAGGGCTCCGTGCCCGGCACATGCCCGCGCCAGTCTATAGTCACGTTAAACTTCATTTCCACCACATCTTCACGTTTTATGGTTGGCGAGACTCTTAATACTTACATAAAAAGAGATTTTACTAATAAAATTTATACTTATAGAAATATTATATAGTATCGATCGTAATACTTAATTTGTAAAACCATAGCATAAATGGGTTTCTTCCACTCATTTACTGGACAGTAACAGCATTTATTTGTTATAATTTCATGGGTGACAACTTAATTACGCATATAAAGTTGTCATATTTATCATAGTTAACACCCGTCGTAGCTTAATGAAAGGATGTCTTCATGAGTAAAATAGTCGTAAAAGACCTGGCAAAGATTTTCGGCGACCATCCTGAAAAGGCACAAAAGATGCTGCAAGAGGGTTTTAGTAAAAACGAAATACTGGAAAAAACCAGGCAGACTGTGGGAGTATTTGACATAAACTTCTCAGTAAATGAAGGAGAAGTTTTTGTGCTTATGGGCTTGTCGGGAAGCGGAAAATCAACCTTGCTGAGATGTATAAACCGGCTAATCGAACCTACCAGCGGTACCATTACCATAGATGGTGAGGATATAACCTCAGCTGATCCGGAAGCTATACGGGAAATGCGCAGAAAAAAAGCCAGCATGGTATTTCAGCGCTTTGCTTTGTTTCCCCACCGCACGGTGTTGGATAATGTGGCTTATGGCTTGGAAATACAGGGTATTTCCCCGGTCCAGCGCCGGGAGAAAGCAGCGCAAGTTATAGAAACGGTGGGCTTGAAGGGCTGGGAAAACAGCATGCCGGACCAACTTAGCGGCGGTATGCAGCAGCGGGTAGGGCTGGCCAGAGCACTTGTTAACGACCCGGATATTCTTCTCATGGACGAGGCTTTCAGCGCCCTGGATCCGCTTATCCGCAAAAGTATGCAGGACGAGCTTCTTTCCCTGCAAAGCGCTCTTAACAAGACCATCATTTTTGTTACACACGACCTTGACGAAGCATTTAAAATTGGTGA
>CAZJGV010000063.1:0-11716 GCA_964545615.1 uncultured Pelotomaculum sp. | reverse complement strand
ACTTTCGAAACCGCCGCTTAATGTCATATTTATCAGTTCAGCAATTTCAATCATTTCTTTTTCTTTCATACCCCGGGTGGTAACTGCCGGTGTTCCGATTCGTATACCGCTTGAAACAGCAGGACTTAAGTATAAGATCACGGAAAAAGAAGACAGCAGTGTGACGGCAGGTAATGTTATCAGTCAGAAACCGGCAGCCGGAACGAAGATGGATAAAGGTACGATTGTGCAAATCGGTACAGCTGAAGAAATTCTCACTAATCCTGCCAATGAGTACGTGGAAAAATTTGTTGAAGACGTGGATAGATCAAAAGTGCTGACCGCAGAAGGAGTAATGAAGGCGCCGGATCCGGTGGTTTTTTTAAAGGACGGTCCTCATGTGGCTTTGCGCCGGATGAAGGAACATGGTATATCAAGCATTTTTGTTGTCACAAGAGAGCGCAAGCTGGCAGGTATTGTTATTGCTGAAGATGCCCTCCAGGCAGTAAAAGAAAAAAAGGAAGAATTTAAGGAAATAATTATTGAAGATGTACCAAAAGTCAGTGTTGACACTCCACTCATAGATATCATCCCTATAATAGCAGAGACACGGTTCCCCGTGGCCGTAACCCTGGATGACGGCAAACTCGTGGGTATTCTGGTTAAGGGTTCAGTACTGGCCGGGATGGTAAGGAAAGGAGAGAATAATGGAGGTGCTGCCTAAAATACCGATTGGTCTATGGGTGGAACGGATAGTTGATTGGGCCCAGATCAATTTAGAAGGATTATTTGATTTAATCACGCTAATCATTAAAAAATTTGTTACAGGTATTGAAACAGTTTTTCTGGCCGTGCACCCACTGGTTGTTTTGACTTTGATTTTCATACTGGTTTGGTTTGTTGCCAACCGGAAGACAGCTATTGGTACTGCTATCGGCCTTTACCTTATCTATAATATGAAGTTATGGCAATCTTCCATAGAAACACTGTCTCTGGTTCTTGCTGCCGCCACTCTGGCGTTGCTGCTGGGTATACCATTAGGTATCCTTACAGCCAGGAGCAGCCTTGTACGCAAAATAACGATGCCTTTGCTGGACTTCATGCAGACTATGCCTGCATTTGTGTACCTGATTCCGGCGGTATTGTTCTTTGGACTTGGCCAGGTGCCCGGCCTGTTTGCTACGGTGGTGTTTGCCATGCCGCCGACGATACGCCTCACTGGATTGGGCATAAGGCAGGTGCCGGCTGACTTGGTGGAGGCTTCTGAAGCCTTTGGTTCTACAGAATGGCAAAAGCTGACCAAGGTACAGATACCTCTGGCATTGCCCACCATTATGGCGGGTGTCAACCAGTGCATTATGCTTTCCCTCTCCATGGTTGTTATTGCTGCTATGATTGGGGCCGGCGGCTTGGGTGCGGAAGTGTTGGCGGGTATTTCAAGGCTTGACATTGCCAAGGGCTTTGAAGGAGGCCTGGCCATAGTAATCATGGCCATCATCCTTGACCGGGTCACGCAGAGTTTCGGTGAAAAGCGCAAGGTGAAGAAGTAAGAACATTTAGCAAGGTTAATCTTGAAGGTTTTAGGAATTACGAATTGTTCGGATGATGGGTGCTAAGATAATTAAGATAAATAAAAATGAGGAGGTAATTAAATGTTTAAAAAGGTTTCCAGATTGGTCGTCTTGTTAGTTATTGCCGCGCTGTTTACCGGTATAATAGCCGGTTGCGGGCAGCAGGCTAAGCAACAAGGACAAGAAGCCAAGGGTCAGGTGGAGCTTGGTTATGTTCAGTGGGATTCTGAGATTGCAAGCACCAATGTAGTGAAAAAGGTATTGGAAGACGTGGGTTATGAAGTGAAGATAACTGCAGTAGATGCCTCTCCCATGTTTTTGGGCGTGGCCGGGGGCGATTTTGACGGTATAGTAGCCGCTTGGCTGCCCGCGACCCATAAGGATTACCTTGCACAGGTCAAGGACAAAGTGGAAGACCTGGGCCCCAATTTAGAAGGCGCCAAGGTCGGGCTGGTGGTACCGGCCTACGTGACTATCAATTCAATTGATGAACTCAATAGTGTAAAGGATAAATTCCAGGGAAAAATAACAGGAATTGAGCCGGGAGCTGGTATTATGAAGGCTACGGAACAAGCCATCAAGGATTATAACCTGGACTTCGAATTGCAAAGCAGCAGCAGTGCCGGTATGGCAGCCGCCCTGAAAAAAGCGGAAGGCAACAAGGATTGGATTGTAGTCACCGGATGGACTCCCCACTGGAAGTTCGCCAAATGGGATCTGAAATACCTTGAAGATCCTAAGGAAATTTACGGCAGTGAAGAATTCATCCACACTATCGTGCGCAAGGGGTTAAAGGAAGAAAAGCCGGAGGTTTACGCGATACTGGATAAATTCAAATGGAGTGCTGCCGATATGGGGGCAGTTATGCTTAATATTGAAAACGGCATGAAGCCTGATGAGGCTGCTGCCAAGTGGGTAGACGAAAACCAGTTGAAAGTAAAAGAGTGGACGGGAAAATAATAAGGTAACGGGCCGGGCCCTTTAACGGGCCCGGTTTCTTTGTTAAGATACCTTATCCTAATATGTGTGGTCCGGCCTTAACGCCGCGCAGCAGGTAGGGATAGGTGTGATGCTGATAGTTTCGCTTGCTAAGATGGGGCCTGGACAAATCACCACCTTCTTTCATCACTTAAAAAAACCTGCCACTATAGTTTCCAGATTCGGGTTGACAACTAAATGTAAATAATAAAGAATTAGGTAAGGTTTCAGGAGAGGTGAAGGCTTGATGGTCTTTAACAGCTCAAATTACAGACAGGAATATATTTCGAGGATAAACCGGGTAATCGATTATATCAGCCTGAACTTAAAGGAAGAGCTTACCCTGGATAAACTGGCGGATGTCGCCAATTTTTCACGGTTTCACTTCCACCGCATCTTCACGTCTATGGTTGGCGAGACTCTGAATACTTACATAAAAAGAATCCGGGTTGAAAAGGCCGCGGCTATGTTGGTGGGAAACCCAAAGAAATCCATAACCGAAATCGCTCTGGACTGCGGGTTTACCAGCTCATCAGCGCTGGCCAAAGCTTTTCGGGAAGCGTTTAACATAAGCGCCAGCGAGTGGCGGCGGGAGTATGGCAAGATTCGACCAATGGATAGCAACAACGGGAAAACGGTCAGCAACACAGCGCAAGAATTCAATACCTCCCTCTATTACACTGATATTGAGAGCCAAACAATGAAATGGAGGGTTAATATGAAGGAGAAAATGAAAGTGAACGTCGAAGTCCGCCAAGTGCCCGACCAGACCGTGGCCTATGTGCGGCACGTCGGGCCCTACGCCGGGGACATTCAGCTTTTCGGCAGCCTGTTTGGAAGACTAATGATGTGGGCTGGGCCGCGGGGCCTGATCCGGTTACCCGAAGCTCAAATGTTGACGGTGTACCATGACGACCCGGGCATTACCGATGAGCAGAAACTGAGAATCAGCGCCTGCCTGACCGTCCCGGAAGAAACCAGGGTGGACGGGGAAATCGGCAAGATGAGAATTGATGGCGGACATTACGCGGTAGGTCATTTTGAGATTGCGGCGAGTGAATATGGGGAAGCCTGGGACGCCCTGATGGCTGGCTGGCTGCCCGACAGCGGTTTCCAGTGCGACGACGGTCCCTGCTACGAGCTCTACCTGAATAATCCTGAGGAACATCCGGAGAAGAAGCACCTGGTGGATATCTACGTCCCAGTGAAGCCGCTCTAAAATGCAAACGGATAATGACCATCCATCGATCAGGTGGGTGGTTTTTTATTGGGCAACCCGCATTATATTCTGCAACAAATTCAGCCAATCCCGTCTGACATAAAGAATTCTAACCACAGTTACCACCATATCTTTTTCGGAAATAACGTAAAATAAGATGTAGTTATCCACTTCGGCAATACTCATTACCGCTTCCTTTGTTTTGCCAACCAACCTTTGCGCAATAGCGGGCTCTCGCAGTTCCCTTGAAATATATTGTACCGGGGTTCCTTTAGAGAGCCCCGTTATAAGTTTGCCGTTCAAATTGGAATTTACCTGCCGGTTACATATACATTCTGTTTTTGTGAATCATATTGATAAGAACAATAACCAGCACAGGGCGTATGCCGCTTCAGTCAGGGGAGAGATCAGAGGCAGCCCGGCGCCATACCCTGGGGTAATCCAATATAAAAACACAAACGGAGTTGTTCTGAAAATGCCTATAATGCTCAGCGCGCTGTTCACCTGGTCCTTAGTAGCTTTGCTGGTCGGCCGCGGTTTTATGCGCCTCTGGAAGGCCGGGTTGATCGGGGTGGCCGTTATGGTTACCGTGGATTACTTCGGCATCAGATACAATTTCTATGCCTACCCTGAAGGATTAGTCTATCTGTCTAACCTGCCTGTCTTTTTAATAATTTTAGTCTATGCCAACTCAATTTTATATTTAAACTGGCTGCCCGCCCGCTGGCTGCAGAGGTTTCTTTACACCGTATATTTTGCCGTTTTGTTTCTGGCACTGGAAGCGGTGATGTACAGCGCCGGCGCGATTGTCTACCCTCACTGGGAATTATGGTACAGCTATCCCTTGCTGCTGGGCGGCCTGTCACTGTTTGCTTATCTTTCAGATTTTGTGCTTTCTAAAGACAAGAGAGGAAAAAACTTCTTTTCCGAGAATAAAGTTTAGTAAGAAGGCAAGTTTGAAAGGTGAAGCATGAACAGTTTCAAGCACAAATTACTGGCGGTGATGCAGCACGCGGTAATCGTGAACCAGGGGGAAGCACTGCTTCTGCGTTATTCCGGTTATCAGGGTCAAGGCGTGGAGGGGTTGTGGGGCCTGCCCGGCGGGCACTATATTTCAGGGCTGCCCACTGAAGACCTGCTCAGGGAAATAAGGGAAGAAACCGGTCTGACCCTGGCCAACAAGCTGCGTTTGCTGAGGACCTATGTGGTGTTGTTTCCGGACGGGGTGGAGAGATTCGGTGTTTTCTACTTGTACCGGGATGATAGCATTACCCGGCCTGAAATCATGCTGAGCGGCGAGCACACCGAATTTTTGTGGGTGACCCTTGCCAACACGGCGGGGATACCTTTCATTGGCCCTTACCATAAAAAGATTGTTGAGGATGTGCTGGCCAATGAAAACCTGGATTAATAATTTTTTAATGTTTCAGAAAGAAAACCTTAAATAATAAGGTTTATAATCAAAAATAGTTCAAGAGGGGGACTTAAAAACATGCCTGAATTTGGAACACCTTTCGCCGGACGTGCTGCGGAGTGTAAACTCAGCCGTCAGGAACTGATCCGGGCCATCCGTTTTTTGATCGCCGCCGAGTACGAAGCTGTTCAACTTTACACCCAGTTGGCCGAGTCGACCGACAATGAATTAGCGATAGATGTTTTAAAGGACATAGCCAATGAGGAGATAGTGCATGCCGGCGAGTTTTTACGGCTTTTGAAAGAGCTGGCTCCCGATGAGGAGAAGTTTTACAGAGAAGGTGCGGCGGAGGTTGAGGATGTTATCGAGAAGATGAAGCAAAAATAATTTGGAAAAATAAACCATGTTGATGCAACAATATTGGATATAAGAATAGAATATATTTAAGTTGGGAGGTGCTTATATGCTTCGCAAACAATGGATGCTCAGGCAAGTTTCTCACTGTAAAGGCGGCTGTAGTAGTTTGTCCCGGGCAAGACGTTAAACTGCCCGCTTGATAGTTTCCGGCAACGGGAAGATACTGCCTGCGGGGAGTGTTAAAAAGGTGCTTTGGCAGCAAAGATTCCATGATGAACATACAGCTTTATACTCCATTCTGCCCAAATTAGAGGGCAACCTGAAAGACATCGAACATGATGAGGCCGGTGAAAATGTCATCTGGGAACTCAGAGAATTTGCCCAGATTATTAAAGATGTGCTCATTCCTCACTTCCAGGACGAAGAGAAAAACGTTTATCCCAAAGCCTCACAGGCCAGCGAGGAAGGTAAAAAATTCATTGAGGGAATGTATGAAGAGCATAATCTTCTGTATGAAACCTTTGAAGGATTCCTCAACTCCCTCGGCGAGGGTTTCGGTGTGAAAATAGACCCTCATAAAAAGGACCACCTGGCCCGCACCATCTCCTTATCGAGAAATATCGGTGTACATGAGGTCGCCAAAAATCTGGACAGGCTTACCACACCGCCGTCCCTGAAGGTAGATAAAGAAGGTGTGCTCAAGTACGGTTATGCCATCGGGGAGTTATTGGTAAAACACATTGAGAAGGAAGAAAACGAACTGACTGGTTTTCTTAAGATCAGCGGCGGCGCAAAATAATTTAAAAGAGAGGAGCGTGAAGCTCCTCTCTAAAACTCTTGATGATCCGCAGGGTGCTCCAGCAGGTCAATGGCTCCAAGCACGATGTGAGCCAGGCCAAAGCCTGCGATACCCCAGCCGGCAACGGGGTTTCTGTTGCTGAGCGCCAGTCCGGCGGCGGTAACCGCGGTACCCAGGATCGTGGGTATCAAGCCTTCCCGTGGCAACATTAAAGCCCCCTCTCTTAGAGTTTGTATTAGTTTTTGGGATTATTTCATTTTTCATGTCTGTTAATTTGTGTTGTTTATTGAAAAACAAGAGTGTTAAAATAAGAAATTTACAGGAGGGATAGACTTGGAGCTTAAAGGAAGCAAGACCGAAGCGAATCTAAAGACGGCTTTTGCCGGAGAGTCTCAAGCCCGTAATAAGTATTCCTATTTTGCCAGCACGGCTAAAAAGGAAGGCTACGAGCAGATATCCGCCATTTTTCTTGAGACTGCGGATAACGAGAAAGAACACGCCAAGAGAATTTTTAAGTTTTTAAACGGCATCGGCAGTACCGCTGATAATCTCAAGGAGGCGGCGGCGGGGGAAAACTACGAGTGGATTTCCATGTACAGCGAGTTTGAGGCTGTGGCACGGGCTGAAGGTTTCAATGAAATCGCCGATTTTTTTAAATCGGTGGGCTTGGTGGAGAAGGAGCATGAAAAGCGCTACCTGGCGCTTCTGGAAAACCTTAATAAAGGAACTGTTTTCAAAAAGGAGCAGCAGTTGGAGTGGAAATGCAGGAATTGCGGGCATATTCACGTTGGTCAGGAAGCCCCTGCGGAGTGTCCCACCTGCGCTCACCCCCAGGCTTATTTTGAAGTCAGGTGTGAAAACTACTAAAAAAGAAAACCCGCTTCCGGCGGGTTTTTCCTTTAAAAGAACTTTATAGAGGGGTGGATCACGATCATTTCATGCTGCAGGTCCAACCTGGTGATTTCCAGGTTGTTCAGTAAAAAACCGAGCTTGTTTTGCAGCGCCTGGGTGAAGCCGGGCATTTTATTGAAGTCCAGCACCAACTTGTCTTCATTAATGGTTAAATAGCCAAACATGTTGATCAGGCCTTCGGGCGCTCCCAGGCGAACGGCCTCAGTCCCGTCAAGTTCCGCCGCCAGTTTGGCCTTGATCTTGACGCCGTAAACCGAAACGGCCACCGGGCTGAGCGGGATCAACTCTACAAAGCGGTTAATCCTGTTAAACTCGTATTGGCCCAGGGACAGCTCAAGCTTCACATTGACAGGTGTGCTCTCGCCCGCCAGGATCTCGACCGTGGCGTTAAGACAACCTTCCTCAACAGAGAGGACTATTTCCTTGACGACCTTGTTTTCCTCCAGCGTTTCTTTAAGAAACTTGTTGATAAACTCCTGGTGAACGGTAATGTTGCCGCCCAGCAGGCTCTTGATATTATCCAGTAAGCTCATCTTATCACTCCCAACTGTTATTATTGCCCTTTTAGCAAAAGCTGCTATTTTTGAAGCGGTGTTCGACTGAAGTCGAGCCTACAGTTCCCGTCCTACTGCGGATGTAGTGTTCTTAAAGCCCTGGTCAGGTAGATGATGCGGCACACATTTTCCAGGCAGGAGGTCCAGTGGTAAGCTTCCTCCAGCGTCCGGCCGGCAGCAAAGCTGCCGTGCCCGCGTACCATAGCGATTTTATGTTCTCTTAATAAAGTGGGCAGCTTTTCTTCCACTTCTGGTGAACCGATTGTGCATGCCGCGCACAGGACGGGTATTCTGTCCAGGAGGTAGGCTCCCTCGGCATCCGCCGGTATAATTTCGTCTTCCAGTAAGGACAGACTGATGGCGTGTACCGGGTGGGCGTGGACTACAGCCAGCGCGGAAGTGTCCCTGTAGATTGCCCGGTGCACACCGATTTCCGTGGAGGCCAGCCTGGTATTGGCGTCGTTTGTTATGAGCCCGGTTTCGATCAGATCCCTTTCCTCAAGATAGCCTAACATAGAGCCCGTTCTGGTGATTATAATCCGTTCGTCCCTGCGCACACTCAGGTTGCCGCTGTGCGAGTTGTTCAAACCGGTCAGGCAGAGGTCACGCCCGACCAGCTGAAAATCATTTAACACGAATGAATCCCTCCTGTCTCTGTATCCGGCCTGCCTCATGTAGTTAAGAATAGTTCTTTACCCGCGATAACATCCCCTTTTTGCGGGGCAGGCTTTTTGAGTATATTTTTTCCGGCCGGTCACATACTAACACGAAATTAAGATGGTGGAGGGACAGCAGTTGAAAAAGCTTCGCGTAGGTGTCATCGGCGCCGGTATGGCCTTTGAAAAGCTTCATTATCCGGCTTTCCAGGAACTTTACGACAAATATGAAATCGCGGCGCTGTGTGATGTTGACAGGTTCAAGGCGGAGGCCTGGGCAAACAGGCTTGGGCTCGGCCCCCAGGATGTTTATACTGATTTTAGAGAGCTGGCCCGGAGAAGAGACATAGATCTTTTTGATATCATGGTGCCTATTGAGAAAAACTACGAAGTTACCGATACAGTTGCCGCCATTGCCAGGAAACCGATTATCTGCGAAAAACCGCTTGCTCCTAACCTGCGTCAGGCCAGGGCGCATGCCGAAATGCCCCGCAGATACGGAATACCTGTGATGATAGCAGAAAATTACCGCTATAACGAAGAAGTTGATATGATCAGGGATTTGGTAAGGACCAAAAGAGTTGGGGACATCTTATATTTTATTCAGAACCGGGTTGTGAATTTCCCGGAGGACATGCTTAAAGATAAATTCCCTGCCAGGGAGTGGCGGCAGTATCCGGAGTTTGCGGGGGGCGCGCTTCTGGACACGGGTGTGCACGATCTGGCCGCCTTAAGGCATATATTCGGAGCGGTGGAAAAGATTCAAGCTTTCGGACGCGAACAGAATCTGGACTTTGCCCCCTTTTCCGTGGCTGTGGTAAATATTTTGTTTAAGAGCGGTGTCATCGGCGCCTTTTCATTTTTCTCCGCCGGTAAAGAAATGCAGCGCCCGCTGATCGGCCTGCGCATCTTTGGCAGCGAGGGGATGATTTACCTTGAAGAGAGGGACTGTGGTTATATCAACGTGACCCATAATGACGGGACTCACGAGTTGCTCCGCTACCGGCCGCAGCGCGGCTATTACAACGAACTGCTTAATTTTTACAACGCCGCCATGGGTAAGGAACCGATTTCCGTAACACCTGAAATGGAGTTTGGCGACGCCAAAATGGTTTTCGATATCTTGAAGTCTGTTGATGAAGAAAAAATTGTGGAAGTAGACCGAGGTTATGATTACATTCCTATTTACCAGGCCGGCAGGGGAACCGACAGACAACCTGACCCTTATCTGATGTAGCCCCCCTCACAGGGGGTTTTTTATATTTTATGTGTATAGACAGGCAGGAAAGATCATCTCTTCGTATAAACATATATTAATAGAACCATTAACCCAGGCACACGTCAATTCCGACTTCATTTGATCGGGGTGTTATTAGATGTCCAGATTAAAGCCGATCGGGTTTTTCGATTCAGGGGTAGGCGGCCTTTCCGTGATGAAAGAGGTGCGCCGCCTGCTTCCGGCGGAGAACCTGCTTTATTTTGCGGACTCGGCCTATTGTCCTTACGGGGAGAAACCACAGGAAGTTATCAGAAACAGGGTTTTTTCAATCTGTGATTTTCTTATAGCCAGGGGCGTCAAATTAATAGTTTTAGCCTGCAACACCGCTTCGGTTGCGGCGCTTGACGCTGTGCGGGAGCGTTTCATTATTCCGGTCGTCGGGACCGAGCCGGCGGTTAAACCTGCTGCGGCGGCCACCAAAAATGGCCGGATCGGCGTTCTGGCCACCCAGGTTACCCTGTCCGGGGATAGGTTTAACTCTCTGGTAGAGCGATTTGGGGGCAAAGTGAAGGTATACACGCAGCCGTGCCACGGCCTGGTGGAACTGGTTGAGTCGGGTTGCTGGGGCGATTCTGAAACGGAGGAGATCCTTAAGCGTTGCCTTGATCAGCTGTTGGTCAGGGGGGTGGATACCATCATCCTGGGCTGTACCCATTATCCGTTTCTCCGCCCGGTGGTGGAAAAGATTGCCGGCAGAGGGGTCAGCATAATTGACAGCGGTGAGGCGGTGGCCCGGCAGGTGACCCGGGTGCTGGAGAAAAACGGCCTGGCGGCTGACGCTGCGGCTGCCGGCGGGGAGTCTTTTTTCACCAGCGGCGACCCCCGCCAGGTTGAACCGGTGATACGGTTATTGTGGGGGAATCCGGAACTGGTAGTGCGGCAAGAAAAATTTGGACTGTGACAGGCGGGTGAAGGGATGAATTGCAAGGACTGTGCCTTTTTTAAAACCTGGGCGTCATTTGACGCGGCCATGTGCCGGGCGACATTGCAACCGGTAGACCCCCTGTCTAAAGCCTGCGAAAAATTTATCCCGCAGGGGCGTTTTAACGAGTGGGGGGAAGAAACCAGCGGTCAGTCATGCCGGTAGGCCGGGATTATTGTGATTTTGGAATAATATTTTACAATTTAAAGATTATAAAGTAAAATAAGCCTGAGATGCTGGATATTAGATTGTGATTAAACTTAAGGGCATAAAAAGATGAGACAGAAAAAATTAACTTATTCTGTGTTGGCTGTGACAACCACTTTTTCGATTCTGCTTGCGGCCACTATGTTTCTTCGCTTTTCCTGGGCGGAGCCGACTAAAGTTGTGCGGATCGGCCTTTTAACCGGCGACGTGCAGTCCGAAAAACAGAAACTAATACTGGATGTTTATGAACAACTGCTTAATGAGGAAGGATTCCTCTTTAAGTTTATCTCACCCGTTGAGCTGGAAATATTTGGTGCTGAAGGCATCAGAGGCCGCTACGAAGCACTGGTTATCCCTGAAAGTATTAACACGGCCATGGCGCCGGAGATTGCTGATATCATAAAAGCTTATGTAAAAGATCAGGGCGGGTCAGCGCTCTTTGTGCTTGACCCGGCCACAAGAACCTCAGAAGGCGAGCCTCAAACCGCTCCACTGCTGGCGGACCTGCTCGGGGTTAAGTATTACCTGCCCCTCGCCGACGGCAGGCTGGCGACCTATCCCGGGTACTGGTATTTCCCGGACGCGGCCAAAGGGCGGGAGTGGGGTATAACTCCAGGCAGGTTGGACAAGGATCATGCGGTCAGCACTTATACTTACGGCAAACTGAAGTATGAACATTTCAGAGCCGTGAATGCCGGCGCGCGGGTTTTAGCTTTTGACAGGGCGGAAACCGGAGAGGTGCCCGTTATCACTGAGAAGCGCTACGACAGCGGGGGCACGGCCGTTTATGTTAATATGCCCCTGGCCAAATACAAAATCAGGTCTGACGATATGGTGCCCAGATCTGTCCTGCGCACTTTTTTGATTGA
>CAZJGV010000062.1:0-14924 GCA_964545615.1 uncultured Pelotomaculum sp. | reverse complement strand
GTTGCCGGAAGCAGCTGATGGGGCGGATCTGACGCTGGAAGGACAGCATTTTTACGTGACCCGCAAGTTTATTAACCAGGAGGGCTGGTCGGTAGTGCTGTTCACCCCGACCCATGAGATAAACAGCGCCTGGCTGCTGGGACTGTTTATTACCTTTTGCCTGTCGCTGCTGACAATACTTCTCTTCCTGGGTTTGTACAGGTTTGCTGAATACACCGCCCGCATCTCAGCTTCCGAGGAAAACTACCGCGCCATTTTCAACGGAGTCAACGAGGCTATATTTGTCCACGAATTTCCCGGCGGAAGAATCGTTGACGTTAATCAAAAAACCTGTGCAATGTACGGCCGCACCCGGGAGGAGATATTGAACTCGACCTCACAGACAGATATGCTTACCAGCGGCGTGCCACCCTACACTGCGGAAAAGGCAAGACTTTTAATAGAAAAGGCAGCAACCGGGGAAACTCAGCTTTTTGACTGGCTGGCAAAAGACACCGCGGGAAACCTGTTCTGGATAGAAGTTAATTTAAAAAAGGTCTTACTGGGGGGCAAGGAGCGCATACTTGCGGTTGTCAGGGACATCACCAGGCGCAAGCAGGCGGAAGAAGCGCTGAGTTCGTCGGAGAAAAGTTTCTTTAAAATCTTCAATGTAAGTCCCAGCGCAATTTGCATTTCTACGTTCAAAGATGGGCATTTCATTAACGCAAACGAATGTTTTTTACACGTGTTTGGTTACAGTCGTGAAGAAATCATAGGACGCAGAGCAACCGACATGGGAATATGGATTAATCCGGAGCGTTCTGAAATCATAAAAATGTTTAACATGAAGAAAACCATTAACAACCTGGAATGCATATTCCGCAAAAAGTCCGGTGAGGTGTTTAGAGCGCTCTACTCGGCGGAGGTGGTTTGCCTTAACGGTGAACAACACATATTGAGTGTGGTTAATGACATCACCGAGCGCAAGCGCCTGGAAGAGGAAATGGCCCGCCTGGAACGACTGAATCTGATCGGTGAAATGGCCGCCGGCATCGGGCACGAAATCAGGAACCCGATGACCACCGTGCGCGGATTCTTGCAATTGCTGGGGGGCAAAAAGGAATGTGCCCAGTACAAGGAATACTATGCGCTGATGATTGAGGAACTGGACAGGGCCAATTCTATAATTACAGAATTCCTGTCCCTGGCTAAAAAGAAGACGTTAAGTAAAAAGCCGCAAAACCTCAGTCCTATAGTGGAAGCCCTTTTACCTTTAATCCAGGCTGACGCTACGCGCGCTGATAAGTACGTCAAAGCGGCGCTCGAGGAAACACCGGACCTGCTCCTGGACGAAAAGGAAATTCGCCAGCTCATCCTTAACCTCGTCCGCAACGGGCTTGAGGCAATGTCCCCTGGCGGATATATCACTATCAGAACATATATGAACGGCAATAAAGTGGTCCTTACAGTAGAAGATCAGGGCCAGGGAATAGAACCTGAAGTTCTGGAAAAAATAGGCACACCCTTCTTCACCACTAAGGACTCCGGTACGGGCCTGGGTCTGGCCATCTGTTACAGCATAGCCGCCAGGCATGAAGCCACCATAGAAGTGGAGACCTGCCCCAGGGGAACTACCTTTTACGTTAAGTTTGAGCAGCCAAAGAACTCGGCGGTGGCGTAGTTTATTCCGGATTTTTAATGCCTTTCTTGCTTGAAAAAATCTTATTCTTCACATCATCCAATATAGTATAAATCACCGGTACCACCACCAGCGTCAGCAGGGTTGAGGTGATCAGCCCGCCGATGATGGCGTGGGCCATAGGCGCCCGGCTCTCCGCCCCCGGACCCAGGGCCAGGGCCAGCGGCAGCATCCCGAAGATCATGGCCAGGGAGGTCATCACGATCGGCCGCAGCCTGGTCAGGGCCGCTTTCTGCAGAGCTTCGTTCCGCTCCACCCCCGCAGCTCTCTGCTGTTTGGTGAAATCAATAAGCAAAATGGCATTCTTGGAGACCAAACCCATAAGCATGATGATGCCGATCATCGACATCAGACTCAGGTCACTTCCTACCATCAGCAGCCCGAAAATCGCCCCAATGACAGCCATCGGTATGGACAGCATGATTGAGAAGGGGTCAATATAGCTTTCAAACTGAGAGGCTAGGATGAAAAATATAAACAATATTCCTGTGATCAGAGCTAAAAACATGGTACTGAAGGTATCGCCCATCATTTCACTGTCGCCGCCGGCATAGACTCTGTAGCCGGCAGGCAGCGGCAGTTCCTGGTCAATTCTATTTTGAAACTCCTTGTTAAATTCACCCAGTGAAACCCCCTCCAGGTTAGCCGACAGGACGATCTCCTTGATCCGGTCAAAACGTCTGATTTGACTGGGAGAGGTACTGAAAACCTGCTCGGTCACCTGACTCAAGGCAACCATCGGGTTGGGGCCGCCCCCGGCCGGCGCGTTGCGGCTCTGCAGGTAGATGTTGCTCAAATCACCCATGTTTTTGCGCTGGTCTTCCGCCAGACGCACCCGCACCTCAAAGCGATCCTCACCCTCCTCAAACTGACTGACCACCACCCCGTTAAAAAGGGTGCGCAGGGTATCCGCCACCTGGGCGGTGCTGATCCCCAGGTCCGTTGCCGCGTCACGCTTGATCTGGACTTTCCCCTCCGGCTTGCCCGGCTTGAAGGTGCTGCTCACATCCACCGTCCCGGGGACGCTTTCCATAATCCGCTGGGCCTCTTCAGCATATTCCTGTAAAACGTTCAAGTCGTCCCCCAGCAGTCGAAACTGTACCTGCTTTTCCGATCCTGAGCCAATGCCGCCCGCCATGTTCACTGACACCTGTACGCCTGGAATATTACCCAGCTTCCGCCTCATGTCCGCGGCTATTTCACTTATTGTTCGCTCACGGTGATTTTTATCCACGGTCTTAACAAAAATGCTCACCCTGTCCTGGGTTGTAGAAGAATACACTTTCACCACTTCCGGGTAGTCGCGAATAACATTCTCCAGCTTGACGGCCATCCCGCCGGCCATGTCCAGGCTCAAACCCGCGTCCAGCTCGGCCGCCACGCTTAACTCGCCCGTATCTCCGTAAGGAATAAATGTCGAGCCCATGAGCGGGATCGCCGCCAGGCTGCCGAAAAACAGCAGGAAAGCCAATCCCAGGGTTTTAAAGCGATTTTTCAATACCAGCGCGATAAAACCGCCATACCAATCGTTGACGTGTCCGAAACCACAGTTAAACCAGGCCAGAAACCTGCCCAGCGGCCCCCGGGGCAAAACCTCCTCAGCTTTTAAATTACGGGACGCCAGCAGGGGCACCAGGGTAAAAGAAACCAGCAGGGACATCATAACGCTGAAAACTACCGTCAGCCCAAACTGTTTGAAGAACTGGCCCACAACACCGGTCATCATCGCCACCGGTAAGAACACCGCCACTACGGTGAAGGTGGTGGATGTCACCGCCAGGCCGATTTCGGCGGTCGCCTCCCTGGCTGCCGTCTGTGGTGTCTTGCCAAGCTTCATGTGCCGCACGATATTCTCGATAACTACAATGGCATCGTCTATAAGCAGTCCAACCGCCAAAGAAAGCGCCATCAGGGACATGAAGTTAATTGAAAAACCCATTAGCTTAATGGCAAAAAAAGTTGCGATAATGGAGGTAGGTATGGACAGGGAACTGATCAGGGTGCTGCGCCAATCCCTCAGGAAAAGGAAAACCATGGCTACAGCCAGCAGGCTCCCTTCAATAATGGTTTTCACCACGTCGTTGACAGCGTCCCTGATATATACTGAGTTATCGCTGACGATTTCCAGGTTGACGCCGGGCGGCATTTCCTTTTGCAGATCGGCGACAGCTAACTTGATTTTGTCGGCTATCTCCACCGTATTGGCGCCTGATTGTTTGACTACATCCAAACCAACGGCGGGCTGTCCCTGGTAACGGGCAAAGCTCTCCCGTTCCTTGACTCCGTCCGTCACTTCGGCAATATCCCGGACGTAAAGCTGGACTCCGCCGCGGCGGGCTACCGGCAGTGCGGCGAACTCCTCCACCCGTTCGATATTGCCGGTCGTGCGCAGGGTCATTTCATGTCCGCCGCTGCCGAGCTTGCCGCCAGGCACGTCCATATTTTCGCTGCTCAGGCTGGACAGCACCTCAGAGGTGGTCAGTCCGTAAGCGGCCAGCTTTTCCTTACTGAGGTTGATCTGAATTTCCCTTTCTTCAGAACCGTAGACACTTATGTTACCCACACCTTTGATGGTTTCGAGACGTTTCTTGACCTTGTCATTGACCAATACACTCATTTCCCGCAGGGAAAGATCGCCGGTTACAGCAATGTAAACAATAGGCATGGCCATCGGGTCAATCCTGGAGATGACGGGCTCCTCAATGTCCTGGGGCAGATCTCCCCGGATCGTGCCAATCTTGTCCCGCACGTCCTGGGCGGCTACCTCCGGCTTCGTTTCCAGGGTAAACTCGGCCACCGTGGTGCTGACACCCTCACGCGCCGTGGTGTAGATATGCTTAACCCCGGAGATCTGGCCGACAGCCTCCTCCATCTTCTGGGAGATCTTGGTCTCAATCTGTTCCGGGGAGGCCCCCGGTTGTACTATGGTGGCAACTACATAGGGGAATTCCACTTCAGGAAAATCATTGATGTTAAGGCTGACGTAGCTGATGATGCCCAGAGCTACCAGCGCCAGAATAGTCACTGTGATAAAAACCGGTCTTTTCAGGCTAAAGTTGGTGAGAAACATTAGTTTTTCTACTGTAAGTATGCCAATTTGGCATTAATTGGCAATTATGATTTTATCCTGGTCTTTTAGCTTGTTGACGTTGGTAACAACTATCTTTTGACTCGCCTCGAGGCCGGACTTTATCTCCACCAACTGGTCAATTACCTGACCAATTTCCACCTGTTGGCGTTTTACCCGGTCACCTTCCGGCACAAAAGCGAAAAACATCCCCTGCACACTGACCAGGGAGTTCTGAGGTACGGCCAGCACCTCTCCTTCAGCACCGGTCTTAATCTGTACGCTTGCGAACATACCCGGTTTGAGGAGACCTTCCTGGTTGCCAACTCTAATTTTTGTTTCAAAAACCCTTGCACTGTTGTTGGCGGACGGATTGATGATTTCCACCACCCCGTCAAACTTGTTGCCGCCGTATGAGTCTACAGTCACTGAGGCCGGGAGACCTGGTTTAACTTTGCCCAGGTCCTTTTGCTCTGTATTCACCAGCACATAAACAGAGGAAATATCCTCCACCGCCATCAGGGTGAAACCTGCCGCTACCACCTGACCCGGGGTGACATTTCTGTTGGCCACCACGCCGTTTAAAGGGGAAACGACAGTGGCGCCGCGCAAAGCCTCTTCAGCGTTGGCAACCGCCGCGGCGGCGGCGTCAGTGTCAGCCTCGGCTAACATCAGCCCGGTCTGGGCATCTTCAAAATCTTTTTCCGAAATTACTTTCCCCTGGTACATTTCCCTGCACCGCTCGTAATTTACCCTGACCGAGGCCAGGTTAGCCTCAGCTTTTTTCAGTGTAGCCCGGGCGATGGCCAGGGCGTTGTTATATTCTGTGTCTTCAAGTAAAACCAGCGGCTGTCCTGCCGCCACGAAGGCGCCGTTTTCCACCAGCACCCGGCTTACCCGGCCAGGTACTTTCGGGCTGATTACAGCCTCGTTTAAAGCCTCCAGACTGCCGGCAAGAGCTACGGTCTCTTCTTTATTTACCTTACCCACATCCTGCACGGCTACAGTCTGAGTGCGCTCTTGAGGAGAAGTATCTTTCTTTTGTTTCAGAAACTCGCCGCTCTTCCACAGTCCCAGGGCTAAAACCACCACCAGGGGCGCCAGCCAGAATTTCCACTTGTGCTTCATTTAAGAGACACACCTCTCTTGTTTTTTTCAAGTTCCAACAGACATTCCCTGGCCCAGCGCATCTCAGCCTCTTCGCAAATAAAGCCCCTTCGCAAAGTAAGACGCCAGAAAAATTTTTCGCCGGGGAGACCCATATCCTCGGCGTATTTGTCAATTGCCTTGGCCAGGCCCTGATAAACCTCGAGCCTGGCCTGTATTTCTTTAATAAATCTTTTCAGTTGAAACTTGAGTTCTTCCACCGGCAGCCTGGAACCAAATAAAACACGGATACAAAACTCATCCCGGATAGGCGGCAAGAGTTCCTGAGGGAACTTGATCATCCATTCCTGTAAAGCCTTTTCCCCTTCTTCAGTCAGGCTGTAAATCTTTTTATCAGGCCTTGTTCTCTGTTTTTCAATACGGGTTGTCACGTATCCTTTACGTTCAAGAGTTCCCAAATCGCGGTATATCTGACTTAAATTGGCAGACCAAATGTAGCTGATGTTCTTGTCTATGATCTGCTTCAAGTCGTAACCGGATGTAGGCTTGTACGACAGAATGCCGAGAATAGCGTGCTGCAGGGACATATAATCAACTTCTCACATACAATTTGTTATACTATACCATTACTTGTTATAGTATACATGTTATATATGGCCTGTCAATAGTAAAAATCCCCTTGTCTCATTCCCTTGTCAGGGTGTATTGCTGATTTGACTGCAGAAATTCTACCAGGAATGTTAACTGTTTTAGTGTTTTCTCACTGATGTTATGCTCTATTTTTTCCGTTTGCTCCAGGAGATCCTCAGTAACACCAATGAGCTTAAAAAACTGCTCGATAATTTCGTGCCTCTTAATAAGATAACCGCCCAATTCCTGCCCCTGGCTGGTAAGCTTGATCAGGCCGTATTTTTCATAATTCAAATAGCCCATCTCCGACAGCTTTTGCACCATTTTATTCGCTGAGGGGGGCTGAACATTCAGCGCCCTGGACAGGTCGCCCATCCTGACAAATTGCTCATTTTTAGCCAGGCGGCAGGTCATCTCCAGATAGTCCTCCATGCTGGGGGTTAAAACATTGTCCCGGCGATGCAGGGCATAGCCGCGCACAGTATAAAACATCTCTTCAGACTTGCTCATATGATCTCTTCTTTCAAACAATCCTGACAATATATCTAACGTTTTAGACCAAACTCAGCAGACGCGCCGACCAGGCAACCAGAAAACAAACCGCGAAGGCGATTACCGTTGGAATGATAAAAGCCAGAAAGGTCCATTTCTTACTTCCCGTTTCCTTATAAGCTGTGAGCAAAGTAGTGGCACAGGGCCAGTGCAGCAGTGAAAACAGCATCATATTGACGGCGGTCAGCCAGGTCCAACCGTTTGCCAAGAGAAGTTTCCGCAGTTCTTCAAGGCTCCCGAACTCAAGCAGATGCCCCGCTGACAAGTAACTCATAAGCAGAACCGGCAGTACAATCTCGTTGGCCGGCAGCCCCAGGATAAAAGCCAGAAGAATGAAGCCGTCGAGACCGACAGCGTGACCAAGCGGGTTCAGCCAGCCGGCCAGGCGCCCTATAACGCTCAGTTCGCCTAAATAAACGTTGCCTAAAATCCAGGTTATCGCCCCGGCCGGCGCGGCTATTACCACAGCCCTCATGAGTACGAACAGGGTACGGTCAATCAGCGAGCGATAAACCACAGCCCCAACCTGTGGTCTGCGGTACGGCGGCAGTTCCAGGATCAGTGACGAGGATTCCCCTTTGAGAATGGTGGCTGATAAGAACCGGGAGGTAAGGAAAGTTACACCGATGCCCAGCAAAACCAGACAGGTAATCACCGCGGCGGCGGCAGCTGTTTCATAAACTGAGCCCGCAGCGCCGCCAATAAAAATGGTGGCCACAATAATCAGGGTGGGAAAACGTCCGTTGCAGGGGACAAAGTTATTGGTTAACAGCGCTATCAGCCTCTCCCGGGGAGAATCGATGATGCGGCAGGAGATCACCCCGGCGGCGTTGCAGCCAAAACCCATACACATGGTCAAAGCCTGCTTCCCACAAGCTTTAGCTCTTTTAAACAGACTGTCCAGGTTGAATGACACCCGGGGCAGGTACCCTAAATCCTCCAGGAGAGTAAACATCGGAAAAAAAATGGCCATTGGCGGCAGCATCACCGATACCACCCAGGCCAGGGTTTTGTACATTCCCAACACTAGAACCCCGTGCAGCCAGCCCGGCGCCCCCAGCGCCAGGAACCAGGCGCTCATACGTTCTTCCAGAGCGAAGAGAACCGTGGCAATCATTTCAGAAGGAATGTTGGCGCCCTGCACAGTGATCCAGAAAACCAGGCTTAACAAAATAATCATAATCGGATATCCCAGCCAGCGGGAAGTTAGTATGTCATCCAATTTCATATCCCAATCACGCCGGGAGGAGGGATTTTCTACCACCACCTGGCGGACAAGCTGTTCAGCGTTGGAGTAAATATCAGCCACAATCTGGTCACTGAGAGCGCGCCTGCGGGAATGGTAGGTTCTTTCCACTTCAGAATAAATTTCCGGCAAGGTGTGTGCGCTCATTCCGCAGCCCCCCTGGGAATTAAACCTGCTTCAGGGCCGAGGCGCCGGGAAATCTTATTGATAAAATCCTTGTCGCCGTCCAACAGGCGGAGCGCAATCCAGCGGGCGTTAAAAGTATCACCGATCAACTCTCTGATTTTTGGAGTAAGCTTTGCTACAATTTCTTCCACTTCCCGGGAGTATGCCACCTGCAACGGCCGGGTCGGGCAGACCTCCGCAGTTATATTAAATATCGCCTCGCGCAGGTCCTTAAGGCCTTTGCCGCTGCGGGCGGCGGTACCTACCACAGGCACACCCAGTTTCTTCCCCAATGCTTCAAGATCCAGGCAGATGTTTTTTTTCCGGGCTTCATCGATCAGATTAACACATACGACCACCTTAGTGTATATTTCCATAATCTGCAGGGTTAGATTAAGATTTCTTTCCAGGGAGGTGGCATCGACCACAACAACAGTGGCATCTGGTTGCCCAAAGCAAATAAAATCCCGGGCTATCTCTTCTTCAACTGAATTGGCCATCAGGGAATAAGTTCCAGGCAGGTCTACCAGTAAATAGTGCTTATCACGGTGGCTGAAACTTCCCTGAGCGTTGTTGACCGTTTTGCCCGGCCAGTTTCCCGTATGCTGGCGGAGACCGGTTAAAGCGTTAAACACCGTACTCTTTCCCACGTTTGGATTCCCGGCCAGAGCCACGATATACTGTCCTTCGGCGGCATCGATGCCGAAACTCTCTTTTAGAATTTTCCCGCGCGTTTGACCTGTCAACGGCATAATGCTAATTCTCCATTTCTTTACTTTCCTTTAAAGAGGGTAAACATCTACTTTTTCAGCATTCTCATTGCGTAAGGCAATCAGGCTGCCCCGTACCCGGTAAGCCGCCGGATCTCCCGAAGGACTTCTGCGAACGCATTCAATTAACGTTCCCGGCACCATCCCCAAATCGAGCATGCGGCGACGTGTCAAACCTTCTATATTCAACGAAGCAATCTGGCATGATGAGCCAACCGGCATTTTTGACAGAGGTATGGTTATGTTCGTATAAGGCACTCTTATAGGACCTCCTTAGCTTTTAGATTATTTGCGGAAAGTTAGCGGCTGCTAACATGGGACAAAAAGAATGAGTTAGCCATGGCTAACACTTAAGAACATCTGATTTATAATATGAAAAAGCGGCTGTTTTGTCACTTTTAATACTGCCAAGTAAATAACTTAATAACTTAGGTACCCGGTACGCCATAAAAACAAATCAATCCTTTTCCAGCCACTCAAAATACGGCCGGTCAAAAATGACCATGGCGTTGACCATCAGTTCCACAATGCCGGCATACTGGACATTGAACCTGGCCGTGGCCTGGTAGTAATCCAGCATATCCCGCATGGCTCCCTTGCAATTGGAACAGGGGGCGCAGACATACTTGGGTATGGCGGGATCCTGAATCGTGTCCTGGAAGACGTCCAGGATTTGCTTGAACTTCATCCGGGCGGCAACCTTCGTTTCCCATTCTGAAAAGTTCATGCTCCTCATAACAGCAAAGCCGCCCCCGCCCCCGCAGCAATAGTTTTTTACCCCGTGGGGCGTCATTTCCCTGAATTGCGGGCAGAGGGCTTTGAGGACGTGGCGCTGGGGCATTACCACGCCCATGGAACGGACAATATTGCAGGGATCGTGCAGGGTAACCGGGAAGCTGTTACGCTGCGGGTCAAACTTGATTCCGCCGCTCCTGACAATATCCCAGAGGATAGGAAAGCTGCTTTCACGGGGAATATTGTCTTCTCCGGTTACCAGCCGGTCGGACGACACGGCCGCGGCCCGGTGGGCGTGTCCGCACTCTCCAATCACTATTCTCCTCACACCCAATTCCCGGGCCACCTTGCGCTGGGCGAGGGCAATTTTTGCCGTCTGGGCGTCATCATACCAGATACCGTAATTAACGGAGTCGTAGCCGGCCAGTTCGCTGCTCATGGTCCAGTTCAGGCCGGCCTCCTCAAAAAGGATGGCGAAGGCAGCCGGATTATCCGGCCAGGATAAAAACTCGCCGGCGTTGTGAATTAACAGGATATCCGCGTCTTTCTTATTTATAGGGATTTTGTACTGTTTGCCGGTCCGGTCCAGGATATCCTCTTCAATAAACTCTATGGTATCCAAAAAAGCTCCCCGGTTCATGCCGGTGCTGGAACCGGTCTTTAACTGCAGCAAGGTACCTCTCTCATGCAGGAGGGTCGGGGCTATACCCATCTCCATACTGAAAAGAGCCCTGATTTCCCTGGTGATCAGGGCGTTATCCAGGCCCAGGGGGCAGCTCTGGGCGCAGCGCCGGCAGAGGTTGCAGCGGTAGGCCAACTCACCCAGGCGCAGGACGGCTTCTATATTAATGTCAATATTTCCGCCTGTGAACTGTGCTGTCAGGCTGCCTCCTTTTTTATAACTTTTGTATAGTTTACGCAACACCTCGGAGCGGAAAAGAGGCCGGTATATCTCCTTCTCGCCACTGGCCTTAAAGATGTGGCATGCTTCCGAGCAGGCGTCACACTTGGCGCAATACTCGCAAGCTAAAAGAAAAGGGGTTAAAAAGCCGCGGTTGGTTTCTTTTGAAAACAGCTTATCCAGTCCGCTTAAAAATTTTTTGATAAACTCTTCCTCTTCTGACTTTGACCTGGGCCGGGTAAGCCTGTCGTTGCCGACAACGCCGTCTACAGTAGTACAGTAGGTCTCTTTCCAGGCGTCCTTTACCGGTTTCAGCTCAGGCTCCAGGCCCGGCTTGTCATAGGGCGCCGGCAGAGGCATAAATTGGTCCAGGCTGATCAGTTGGTCGGACGACGGCCTGGTTATATCTTGAGGTTTTAAGTTATCCATTCAGAACACCACCCTGCTCTAACTTTGCTTTTTATAACTATCCTGCCCGCCGGCAGAATTAACGTGAGGGGAGGACCAACTGTCTTGCGGACTGTATCTCAGGGTTCTTTCAACCTTCTCTTCCATAGCGGAGCCTCTCAGGTTAGGTTCATTATCCCAGAGCACTTTATGATAAGAGAAATACTTACCGATGTAGTGGCTCATTTTAGTCCTGGGAATATAAATCAATAAGGCGCCAAACAGTAAAACATGAACTGTGAGCGCGGCGCCGGCCCTGACGGGCGCAAAGGTGAGCATGGCTGTCACCACTTCCCGGCCGTAAGCGAAGCCAGGATCCGTGCTCCAGACAATCAGTCCTGAGACAGCCGCCGCCAAAATAAAACACAGATTAAAATACTCGTCGGCGTCGGTGTATTTTCTCAGCGTCTTGTTCAAGATCCTGACAAAAAACAAGGCAGCGCTGCCGCAGGCTGTCAGAAACGCGCCGGAGACGCCGGTAACCAATGTCGCGAAATACACCAGCCTTGCCCAGGGGTGGTTGCTGACGCCGGTTGAAGTGGTTAACCGCAACCCAGACAGTTCTGTGATCGCTCCGGCCAGCAATAAAAGAGTAAATAATACCAGTAAGTATATCCCGAGGTGCATGGCATAGCTCAGCCACCAGTGTTTTCTCCGGTTAACAAACAGGTTCTTCATGAACAACGACTCTTTAAGCATTTCCCTATATCCCCCGGTACGGGACACTTGCCTCGGCCTGGTCCACCACTCCGCTTCCTCGTAGTAGGAACCCCCGTAGCGCCCTCTTGCTCCAGGCTCCCTGGGGACGGGGTACAATTCCCAGCGGTTGCTCAGCGGGTTTTGGGCATATAGATAGGCCTTGTGGAGGGAAAAACCGACAAAGGCCGCAGCAGCTAAATACATAAAAACTGTCAACAGCAAAATAAGCTACCTCCCGAGTCCTTTTATCTAAATTAATGCGGCAGCATATCCAAAAAACCTTCTAATTACTACAATAAAATATTTTTATATAAAAACATACCCTATTAAGTCCCTTTTATGAACCAGCTGAAAAGGCCAGGACCGACCTGACGCCTGCCAACAGAAAAATCCTGGACTGGCCTGACCTTGCGGTCTGCGTACTCCCAGGATTATAATAACTGCCGGGGTTATGATAAAACCGGCCAGATATCAGCCGGCAACCTTTAATACGCAGTTAACCTGCTTAAGTGACATCTCCCGCCAGCCTCTGCCTGGCCCTGGCTATAACCTCCGCGACCTCTTCCGGCGCGGGGCCGCCCGGTACGTTCCTGGCCCTGACACAGCGATTTATCTGAATAGCTTCATATACGTCCTCTTCGAACAGGGGATGGTACGCCTGGTACTCAGGCAGGGTCATCTGGTCCAGTGTTTTCCTTTTTTCAAGGCAGTAAAAAACCGCTTTGCCCGCAGCCTCGTGGGCCTCACGGAAAGGCACACCCCGGCGCGCCAGGTAGTCGGCCAGATCGGTAGCGTTGGTAAAGCCGCCCCTGGTCGCCGCCTCCATATTCTCTTTTACCACCCTCATGGTTTCCAGCATCGGCCTGAAAATTACCAGGCATTTTTTCACGGTGTCAACCGCGTCAAAAAGAGCTTCCTTATCCTCCTGCATATCCTTGTTATAAGCCAGGGGAAGTCCTTTCAACATGGTCAACAAAGCCTGGAGGTCGCCGAAAACCCTGCCGGACTTGCCCCGGATGAGTTCCGCGACATCCGGATTCTTTTTCTGCGGCATCATACTGCTGCCGGTGCTGTACCCGTCGTCCAGCTCAACAAAAGAGAATTCAGCGGAAGACCAGAGGATGATCTCCTCGCAGAAACGGCTCAGGTGGACCATAATCAGGGCTGCCGCCGCCGCGAATTCCACAGCGAAATCACGGTCGCTCACCGCGTCGAGAGAGTTTTCCGTAATGGCAGCGAAACCAAGCTGCCTGGCCACATAAGCGCGGTCAATGGGAAAGGTCGTGCCGGCCAGGGCGCCCGCGCCCAGAGGCATCACATCAGCCCGGCGGCGGCAGTCGCCCATACGCTCCTCATCACGCCGGAACATCTCGCAGTAGGCCAGCAGGTGGTGGGCCAGAGTGACCGGCTGCGCCCGCTGCAGGTGCGTGTAACCGGGCATCACCGTGTTCAGGTGCTTTTCCGCCAGGTTCAGCAGGGATACCTGCAGTTCCCGGAGCAGGACAATCACCCCGCTGATTTCATCTTTAAGGTACATGCGGATATCAAGGGCTACCTGGTCGTTCCTGCTGCGGGCCACGTGCAGCTTTTTGCCCACATCTCCCACTCTGGCGGTAAGCAGCTGCTCAATGTTCATATGGATATCCTCGGCCTCAACGGAAAATTCCACCCGGCCCTCTTCTATATCGGCCAGTATCTCTTCCAGTCCGCTCACAATGGCGGCGGCCTCGGCGGGCTGAATAATGCCCGCCTCGCCCAGCATCCGCGCGTGGGCGATGCTGCCTTTTAGATCATACTTATACAGCCTCTGATCAAAAGAAATGGAAGAGTGAAAGTCTTCCACCAAATGGTCTGTCGTTTTTTGAAAACGGCCGCCCCATAACTTGGCCATATTTGCTCCTCTCTAAAAAAGAAAAAACGCCGGTCTGCCCATGATAATGTTAGCAAACATAAAAATCGGAATGACTAATACCGCAATGGTTAGCACAAGAATTAATAACCTGAGACTCTTCTTTTTATAAAAAGAACTGTTCTCCATTAATTCCTCGCCCATTTCTTTCTCATCTATTTTTTCCTCAGCCATTATTCCACCCCCAGGCAATTTTATTATTAATTCTAACATGTCCATCTTATATTGCAAATATAAAGGGGAAAAATAAGAGGAAGCAGGCTGTGTTTGTCCACCTGCTTCCCCTTTAGACGCTTTTAGTTTGTTTGTCCAAGACGAAAATTAAACCTCCTTCTCTGACTCTTCATCAATGATGGATTCTAACCCGATGTCTCTTAAGATCTCGTCAATAAGCTCCCTTGTCATTAAATCATCCCCCCTTTTCCTAATAGCGATAAACATTCCCCCTTTAATAGAAGTAATTACTATTATACCACCTAATAATTTACAGGTCAAATAAAATTTTACTGGCAATTAATCCTTATACCTGGTCCTGTAAGTGAACCTGCCGCTGCCGCACTTCCTGCAGCGGCAACCCTTGGACTGCATCTGCCAGATTTCTTCGCTGGACAGGTCACCCTTACGGGATAGATCGATTGTCACCGTTTCCACGTCGTGCCTGTTCTCACAGACAAAGGTAATTACCAACTTTCTCACTATATTTACCTCTAAAAGATATTTTATTAATAATAATATATCATAATAGAACGTCATGAAAGACTTGATTAAGTTTCTTTCGATACGGGAAGCAGGGGGACGGTTCTCCTGCTTCCCTTTGCGTTTCTATCATTTTACGGCTGCCACCGGTTTAACCTGAAACTCTCTGGAGACTCCCGTTTTTCTTGCCGCTTGTCTTACCGCTGTGGCCACCACCGGGGTAACCTGCTCGTTAAAAAGCGAGGGAATGATATTCTCGACTGAAAGCTCCTCTTCGCTGATCATGCCGGCCAGGGCATGCGCCGCCGCGAGGCACATCTCG
>CAZJGV010000061.1:7759-15081 GCA_964545615.1 uncultured Pelotomaculum sp. | reverse complement strand
AGGACCGGCTGGCTCGGGGGCGGCGCCTGGGGTGGACCGCTGCCGAACTGCCTGGTCGCAATTAACACCTGCCGAGTTTCTTCATCCAGCGGCCACAAACTTGTAAAGAGCAGGTCCGACCGGCTTGAAAAGAACACAATCCCGTGGGGGTCGACGCAGAAGCAGTAGGGATATTGCCTGAAACTGTATTCTACACTCTCAAGATTTCTTTTTATGACAGCCGCCCCGATAATATTTAGGTAACTGTCCCGCACGGGGTAACTGGCGTAATACCCTCTCTGACCGGAGGTCACGCCCAAAGCGAAATAGCGGCCCGGCTGCCCAAGCAGGGTCTGAGTAAAATAGGGACGGAAACTATAGTTCTTGCCAACGTAACTGTCAGGGGCATCGCGGTTGGAGGAGGCGATGGTAACGCCTCTAATGCCCACCAGGTAGCAGACTGTGGCGTCCAGGGCCTCCCGGTACCTGTCCAGAACCAGGTTGGCGCGCCTGATATCCTCAGCGTCGCCTGTCAGCAAAGCGGGCGCTACCAGGGTGGTTCCCGCCATAACCATTACAGAGTGGTCAGTCTCTTCCAATTTGTCAAGAAGGTGACTGGTTAGAGCGCCTGCCTGGCTATTGCTCTCACTTTGCAGTTTAGCGCGGGCGCTGTTTACCAGGTAGCGGGAAACAGACCAGCCGAGGCAGAGTACAATAATCAGCGTCACTGCGGCCAGAACCATGTATTTGAAACGGAGGGCATGGCAATGGTAATCGTGGCCGTTATTATTACTGAAATGCTGTTGTGATAAAATAAACATTTAAAAAGCCTCCGGCAGTTCTCGGTCGATAACCTTTGATGATAAAGATTACCTGCCGGTATGAATATCTGCCCTTGTTGTATAATCTCATTCGATATTCAACAATTGTTGATTAATAACCTTCGGGAAAAATGTAGCATATTGTCAGTTGAAAAAAATTTATGAAAAAATGGAACTGTTCCTTTGATTTGAATCTTAGGGATAAACGGTAAGCCTTCAGGCTAAACTTAAAGCAAAAGTGAGACAAGGGGACGGTTGTCTCAAATAAACGGGGGATAGCAGATGGCTGGAATATCTTTGCCCAGGACCACTCTTTTAGTTATGTGCGGCGTGCCGGGTTGCGGCAAGTCAAGCTTTGCCGCCCGTTACTTCAGGGATACGATGGTAGTGTCATCAGACCGCTGCCGCTCGCTCGTCAGTGACTCTGAAACAAACATTTCAGCATCGCGGGAAGCGTTTAAGCTCTTCCGTTTTACCATTGAGCGCCGCCTCTCCCTGGGCCGTTTTACGGTGGCTGATTCCACAGCAATTACCACGGGGGCCCGCCGGGAACTTCTGCGGCTGGGGAAAAAACACGGTTTCAACGTTGCCCTGCTGGTTTTTGACCTGCCTGAGCATATCTGTCTGACCCGGAACAGCGGACGGGACCGCAGGGTAACCGGCAAGGTGATTGCCGGAATGCAGAAAATGCTGCGCAGGAGTTTAAAGGTTGTTCATAAAGAGGGGTTTGATCGGGTAAGTGTGATCACGGAAAGAGATTTAAAAAATCGTACTTTTAAAGTTGAAATCCGCAACCATGAGGTTACCTGGCCCGGTCCCTTTGATATTATCGGGGACATACACGGCTGCTGTGATGAACTGACCCTGCTTCTTAAAAAGCTTGGGTACTACAGGCGATATGGCTCCCACTACCATCCGCTGGGAAGGAAGGCTGTATTTCTCGGGGATATTGTCGACCGGGGCCCCCGCAGCCTGGATAGTTTCTGGCTGGTAAAACACATGGTTGACTCGGGTAACGCTCTCTACGTTACCGGAAATCACTGCCGCAAGCTTTACCGTTATCTGGAGGGAAGAAACATTAGAATTGCCAACGGCCTGGAAAAGACTGTGGCCGAAATAGAGGCACTGCCGGAAGATGAAAGGGAATGCTTCAGGGAAGAATTTCTGAATCTATACCGGGAGGCGCCGCCGTACTTGATCCTGGACCGGGGCAGGCTGGTGGTGTCACACGGTGGGATCAGGGAAGAAATGATCGGTAAGGTAACTGAGAGGATCAAAAATTTCTGCTTTTTTGGAGACACCACCGGTGAAACAACCGAGGAAGGTCTTCCAGTAAGACGGGATTGGGCACGTGAGTACAGCGGTGACGCACTAATCGTGTACGGCCACACGCCTGTTCCTGATGCTGTGTTTGTTAATAATACTATAGACATTGATCAGGGCTGTGTTATGGGTGGTAAACTTACAGCCCTGCGCTATCCTGAACTTGAGATTGTACAGGTTCCGTCTTTTGCCGCATACTACGAGAGAGCCGGCTTTGCGGGAAAAACCGCTGCGGCGGGGGAAGAAACGCCTGGTTTAAATGAGCTGACCTCAACTGTTTGATCTTATAGCCAAAAGAATTGGCTCATTTGCTATGCAGCCGGAGGGCGAAAGGATTTTAGACATGATTTTTCCCCTTAGGTTTTTATCCATTATATGGGATTAAGGGGTGTTTGGTGAGGAAAGGAAAATATTTTTAGAAAAGGAAAAGGGTAAGACCTTACCCTTTTTTGTAAAAAAGGCCTCAGAAGCACATACCTTCTTTTTGTACACGCCCCAGGCGTGTTTCCAGGCAGGGACAGATATTTTCCTGGATATTTTCTATGCGGCAGGGACAGAAAAAGTCTCCGTACCTCTCATTTTTTTGGAGTAAGCCTTCTATGACCAGTTCCTTGTCCTCGCTAAACTCATAACCCTTCATCCGGGCGAATGTATCCACCCTTTCCCTGATCTCGGCTGGTGGTTCCTGGGGGTATTTACGCACCTGGATTTCCTGGGCGGCATCTAGTATTTCCAGTTTTGCCCCGCAAACAGGGCAGACCAAGGTTGCCTTGTTTTCTAAACGCTCCCCGGTTAAGAACGGTACAAGGCAGACCGGACATAATACTTTAGCTTTCATTCTCTAACGCCTCATCAAATTCTTCAGGGCTGTATCCCACGATGGGATTACCTTTTATAACCGTTACCGGAACGCCTACGCCGCCTGTAAGCGCTATAATTTCTTTGATCGCCGCTTCTTCTTCAAAGGGCGGAAGGTTGTCAATTTCTACACACTCGTAAGGAACTTCTTTCTCATCCAGATACCGTTTAACTTTCTTGCACCAGGAGCAGGTGCTTATAGTATAGACTTTAACCATTGTTATACCTCCTCATGTTGAGACAAGGGACGGTTCTCTTGTCTCATCTTTTCAACGTCAAAAGAATTTTTTATAATGCTCATGGCTTTAGCGCCTTGGTCATTTCTTCCGGCTTATATCCCACGATAGCTTTGCCGCTAATGGAGAGAACCGGGAAAACCACATCGCCGGCCAGTTTCTTTACTTCGTCAATTGCTTCTTCTTTTTCTTTGCCATCGAGCAGGTCCACGTCAAAGCACTCGTAGGGTACACCCTTCTGATCTAAAAACTGCTTTGTTTTTCTGCACCACGGGCAGGTGCTCAAAGCATACAGTTTAACCATTTTCGGTCCACCTCGCTTTTTTTGGTTTGAGACTACAATAACAGGTAAATATCTTTAATTAATTAAATTATTATTAAAATATTTTTATATATCAAAAAACTGCCCGATGAAAGGCAGTTTTTCCAGGGAAATTATTCTTTCTCTTCTGGTTCTTTTTCACTTTCTTCAACGGCAAAAGGCGATATGCCGGGGGCACATACGTATTTGCCGGAACCCGCGCCGGGATTAAAGATGGGAGTGCCTGATCCGAAGCTGGGCATGTTTGGGCCAAAGCTGGTGCCCGGGCCTAAAACACCGCCGGGTCCCATACCCACGCCGGCGCTGATTTCGGGTTCGGTAGCGAAGCCGGCTGTGGCTTCCATGCCTGCTGCGCCAGACACGATCCCCGGACCTTCGATAACACCTGAGCCAAAAGTTAAACCCGGGCTGGTGCCTATGGCAGGGCCTATGCCAAATCCGGGACTAACGGTGGGAGTGGGAGTGGGAGTGGGGACGGGGCAGGGTATTGGGGGGCAGGGCATGCCGGGACAGGGCATGGGCATGCCTGGAACAAAGCCGGCGCCGGCGCCGATACCAATACCGGGACAGAATCCGGCTTCAGGACCAAAACCAACACCCGGGCCCAGGCCCATACCTGGATCCACAACCACACCGGCGCCGGCGCCAACACCGACTCCGATGCCCATGCCAGGTCCGATGATTACACCGGCGCCTGCTCCTACACCGACACCTATACCCATGCCAGGGGCGAAACCTTCGCCGGCGCCGGCGCCGGGACAGGGCATACCAGGCATATATCCGGCGACCGGAGAGACCTGTGTGTCTGGTTCATAGGCGCATGGCTCACAGGTGCTGCACAGGATATTTGACCAGAATTTTGCTTCCCCCAGTTCCTTGTCTATCAGACTCAGCACCATTCCCCTGGCCACCTCATTTGGGGCAAACATGGCCAGATGAGCCAGATGATGGATCTGGCATAATTCTATGTTGATAATTTGCCTTACGGTATTACACCAAGCTGACACAACAAAAACCTCCTTCATATACTTATTCTTTTTTCTCTTCCACAGCATAAAATTGAGGGGCCATAGCAGGCTGTTCACCGTGCATCATGGGCGCGGCCGCGCCCAGGCCGTATGCGGCCGCCACCGCGGCCAGGCTGACGGGCTGGTTCTGCTCCATCATGACCATATGCGCGATCATCTGCTGCAGGCAGGGTGTGGGCGCTATCTGGGCGAGTTGAGCGTAAAGAGCCGCCTCACACTGCTCAGACCGCATTAACATGTCAAACATCATCTGGAGATTCATGCCGCACATATTATTCTGATTGCCGGTCATTGCTTCCGTTTTAACATCCATATCTGTAGTCCTCCTGTTTTTTGGTTTTCTACATAATATGAAAAAAGAATTACTGTGGTTACTGTTTCCTTTTTATCCACTTTTTTTCGGAAGTCGTAATTTCTATCAAAAAAATTAATCATAAACAAACAATTTTGCTAATGAATTGATAGACAAATAAATATTTCTTGACACTTTATGGAGTTTTTCTGTATACTGGATTACAAGTTATTGAAAAAAAAGGCTGTGAAGGGGACCAGGGATTGCGTATTAGAGCATTAGAGAGCCGGGGTAGCTGAGAACCGGCGCTTTAAAGCAAAACCCCACATCACCCCGGAGCCGCAGGCTGAAAGGTTATTTAAGTAAGCTGGGCCGGATTGGACGTCCGTTACAACGTCGCGCTGGTAAAACAGCACATCTTAAGTGGCTTCCGGTCGCCTGGAAGCAAGCAGGGTGGTACCGCGGAAGGTTTTCGACCTCTCGTCCCTGGCAGTTTAAATAGCTGCCGGGTGAGGGGTTGTTTTATTTTGTAATAATATTTAAAATTGTAAGAAAGGTCTTATAATTAATTTATATTTTTAGGAAGAGGTGGACTCATGATTATTTACCTGAACGGAGAGTACGTTCCCAGGGAGCGGGCTGTTGTGTCGGTTTTTGACCACGGTCTTTTATATGGAGACGGTATTTTTGAAGGCATTCGTGCCTATCACGGCAGGGTCTTCAGATTAGGAGATCACCTGGACCGCCTTTATGAAGGCGCGAAGGCCATGACCCTGGAAATCCCTGTTGCCAAGAGCGAAATGCAGGAAATCGTTTTGGAGACCTTGAGACGCAACAATCTGCGAGACGCTTACATCCGACTGGTAGTGACCCGGGGTGTGGGCGACCTCGGCCTCGACCCGCGCAAGTGCCCCAAAGCTTTCATTTTTTGTATTGCAGCTTCCATAGTGCTTTACCCCGACGAGTTGTATAAAAAGGGATTATCGGTGATCACCGCGTCGACCAGGAGAAATATTCCGACGGCCTGTGTGCCGCGGGTAAAGTCGCTGAACTACCTCAATAACATTTACGCCAAGCTCGAAGCCAATCTGGCCGGTATGCCGGAGGCGATCATGCTTAATGCCGAAGGTTATGTGGCGGAAGCTACCGGAGACAATATTTTTCTGGTGAAAAAAGGTGTTTTAATTACCCCGCCGGCCCACGTGGGCATTCTGGAGGGGATTACCCGCAACGCGGTTATTGATATAGCCCGCGAGAAGGGTATCCCCGTAGAAGAGAGAGTTTTTCCCTTGTTTGACGTGTATACCGCCGACGAGGTTTTCCTCACCGGCACCGCTGCGGAAATCATTCCCTGTATTAATGTTGACGACCGTCTCATTGCAGACGGTAAGCCCGGCAAGATGACCTGGGAACTTATAGCGGCTTTCCGCGAGCTTACCAAGGTAGACGGTCCACTTATTTTCCCCGAAGAGGGGTCCTCTAAACAATAGGATTTATTTATTCAACTTAAAACGGGCGTACTGGCCGGCCGTGCACCGGCCATTTTTTTGTAGTAATATGAAGAGTGCTGTGAGCCAACCGGCAAAAAGGTAGTATTCAGGAAGGAATGACAGAAATGAGTGCGGTTAAATTATCAGGGGCGGAAATCTTGCTGAAAAGTTTAGAGGCTGAAGGGGTGGACACGATTTTCGGTTACCCCGGCGGTCAGGCCCTGCCAATTTACGATGCCCTTTACGACTCCGGCATCCGGCACATCCTGGCCCGGCACGAACAGGGAGCCGCGCACGCGGCGGACGGCTACGCCCGCGCCACGGGCAGGCCCGGCGTCTGTTTGGCGACTTCTGGTCCCGGCGCTACCAACCTTGTTACCGGCATAGCGAACGCGTATATGGACTCGGTGCCCCTGGTGGCCATTACCGGCCAGGTATCCAGGTCCTTACTGGGGAGGGACTCCTTTCAGGAAGCGGATATTACGGGTATCACCATGCCCATCGTCAAACACAATTATCTCGTAAAAAACCCGGACGAACTGGCTCAAATTGTGAAGGAGGCTTTCCATATCGCCACCACCGGCAGACCCGGTCCGGTATTGATTGATATGCCCAAAGATGTTTCATCGGGAAAGATCGATTATATAAGCTCGTTAGAAATGAATTTACCAGGCTATAAGCCGGTACTGGACGGAGACCCATCCCAGGTAATGGAGGCGGCCAGGGCTATAGCCACATCGGAGCGGCCGCTGATTTACGCCGGGGGCGGTGTGGTTATCTCCGGGGCTCACGAAGAACTGATCCGCCTGGCGGAATTGTTGATGGCGCCTGTTACCTGCACCTTGATGGGCCTTGGCGGCTTTCCCGGCAGCCACCCGCTTTTCCTTGGCATGCTGGGGATGCACGGGACCAAATACGCCAACTTTGCCGTTTGTGAGTGTGATCTTTTGATAGCCGTAGGGGCGCGCTTTGA
>CAZJGV010000061.1:5175-7713 GCA_964545615.1 uncultured Pelotomaculum sp. | reverse complement strand
TCATATAGATATAGACCCTGCGGAAATTGGGAAAAATGTAAGAGTTGATATACCAATCGTGGGGGATGTTAAAAGAGTATTAAGCCAGTTGCTGGAAGTCCTCCAGCCAGGACTGGGTGAGGCCTGGCGGGAGAAAATCCAGGCCTGGAAGAAAGAGTACCCCCTGAATTACCAGGAAAACGGAAAATCACTGAAACCACAGTCGATTATCCGTGAAATTTACAACCTCACGGAAGGAAAAGCCAGAATTACCACTGAGGTTGGCCAGCACCAGATGTGGACAGCACATTATTACAGCTTTACCAAGCCACGTTCCTTCATTACTTCAGGCGGCCTGGGGACGATGGGATACGGACTGCCTGCGGCTATTGGCGTTCAGGTTGGCTGCCCCGGTGAAACGGTATTCAATATCGCCGGTGACGGCAGCATTCAAATGAATATTCAGGAGCTTTGCACCGCGGTCAACTATGAACTCCCGATCAATGTGGCGATATTGGACAATGGTTACCTGGGTATGGTCAGGCAGTGGCAGGATATGTTCTACAACCGGAGGTATTCGCACAGTGAGCTGCTAAACCCGGACTTTGTGAAACTGGCCGAAGCTTACGGCGCGGAGGGGATCAGGGTAACCAGGAAAGCGGAGGTGGCCCCGGCGCTGGAGCAGGCCATCCAGTCCAATAAGCCGGTCATGCTCGACTTTATCATAGACCGGGAAGATAACGTTCTGCCCATAGTCCCACCAGGGGAATCGTTAAACAAGATGCTGGGATAATGGGACGACTAACATCTCAAACGGGAGGTTTTTAAAAAATGAGGCATACCCTGGCTGTATTGGTAGAAAATAATCCTGGGGTGCTTGCACGGGTGGCCGGCCTTTTCAGCAGGCGGGGTTTTAACATCGACAGCCTGGCGGTGGGCAGGACAGACAATCCGGCTGTATCCAGAATGACCATTGTGGTGGAAGGTGACGACAGGTATCTCGAACAGGTGAACAAGCAGCTTCATAAACTGGTGGATGTTATAAGAATCAGCGATATTACCAGAGATGCCTATGTAGACCGGGAACTGGTCCTGATCAAGGTCAGCGCCGACTCCATCAAGCGGGCTGAAATCATGCAGTTGGTGGATATATTCCGCGCCCGTATAGTTGATGTGGGTCCCAAATCCCTTACTATAGAGGTCACCGGCAACGATGGTAAAATCAGCGCTTTTGAAGACTCACTGCGCCCTTTTGGTATCAAGGAACTGGTCCGGACAGGTAAAATTGCCATGTTGCGGGGCTTTAAGGCCAGTTCTAAAAATAACGTTCACAAAGAGGAGGATGAAAGTTAATGTTTAAGGTGTACTATGATCAAGACGCGGACCTGGGTTTGTTAAAAGGGAAAACCGTAGCCATCATTGGTTACGGCAGTCAGGGCCACGCCCAGGCGCAAAATCTTCAAGACAGCGGTATTAATGTGGTGGTCGGACTGCGCAGGGACCTGCCCGACTGGGAAAAAGCCGAGTCTGACGGGCTTAAGGTAGTTACTGTGCCCGAAGCGGCCAAAGCCGGGGATATTATTCAAATCCTCGTTCCTGACGAACTACAGGCCAGTATCTACAAAGCGGAGATCGAGCCCTACCTTAGTGAGGGCAACGCCTTGATGTTCTCGCACGGCTTCAATATTCACTTCGGGCAGATTGTGCCCCCGGCCTTTGTAGATGTTTTCATGGTTGCGCCTAAAAGCCCGGGCCATATGCTGCGCCGCATGTTTGAGGAAGGCAAAGGAGTTCCCTGTCTGGTAGCGGTCTATCAGGATTACTCCGGCAAGACTAAAGACATAGGTCTGGCTTATGCCAAAGGTATTGGCGGCACCAGGGCGGGCGTTTTTGAAACAACTTTCAAGGAAGAGACCGAAACCGACCTTTTCGGGGAACAGGCTGTACTTTGCGGTGGTGTCACCGAGTTAATCAAAGCCGGCTTCGAAACCCTGGTGGAAGCGGGCTACGCTCCTGAAATAGCCTATTTTGAGTGCCTCCACGAAATGAAGCTGATTATCGATCTGGTCAATGAGGGCGGGCTCAGCACGATGCGTGACTCCATCAGCAACACGGCTGAGTACGGTGACTACATAACAGGAACTCGGATTATTACCGAGGAAACACGTAAGGAAATGAAAAAGATCCTGACCGAGGTGCAAAACGGCGAATTCGCCAAGAGGTGGATCCTGGAAAACCAGGCTGGCCGCCCGGTATACAATGCCATAGCCAAGCGGGAGAAAGAAACTCTAATTGAAAGAGTAGGCGCCGAACTGCGCAAAATGATGCCCTGGCTGAAGAAATAGACGTGGGAAATGGGACGTGAGACGTGGGAAATGGGACGTGAGAGGTTAGTGTGAGACTTGGAATCTCCAGTTGTAGGTTCGAATTCATTCGGCTAAGGAACGGGGACACACCTCTATTCGGAGCCTGACTCTAGGGACGAGGAATGTCCCCGATGGAACGTGTGAAGGAATGTCCCCACTGGAGTGTTCGGATAAATCCGAACCTACAGTTAAG
>CAZJGV010000061.1:1343-5165 GCA_964545615.1 uncultured Pelotomaculum sp. | reverse complement strand
ACACTTACTTATACCTGCGCACGATCAATTTTTAAATGTGTTTTTGCTTGTAAGGAATACCTGGATACCCACGTCCCACGTCTCACGACCCACGACACAATTGACCCAAGTCCAATATTGGGGGAATATGCTTTGGAAATCACTGTTGCGGAAGCCCTGATCCGTTGTTTAGAGCAGGAAAATGTTGAACTGGTTTTCGGGTATCCGGGCGGGGCGATCCTGCCTGTGTATGATGCCCTGAACAAAACCACCATCAAGCACGTCCTGGTCCGCCATGAACAGGGCGCTGCCCATGCCGCCGACGGCTATGCCCGGGTGACCGGGAAGGTCGGGGTCTGCCTGGCCACATCGGGACCGGGCGCCACCAACCTGATTACAGGCATTGCCAACGCTTATATGGATTCGGTGCCGCTGGTGGTTATAACAGGCCAGGTGTCAACCGGGATGGTGGGTACCGACGCTTTTCAGGAAGTTGATATCACTGGTATCACGATACCGATCACCAAGCACAACTTTCTGGTAAAAGACCCCAACCAGCTGCCTGTAATTATAAAAAAGGCGTTTCACCTTGCTTCCACCGGCCGTCCCGGTCCGGTCTTAATCGACCTGCCCAAGGATGTGGCGATGGAAAAAATCAAGTTTAAGTATCCCAAGACGGTAGTTCTGCCCGGCTACAAGCCCACTTACAAGGGGCATCCCTCCATGGTGCAGCAGGCCGCCAGGATCATCATGGACTCCCAACGGCCGGTTATTTACGCGGGTGGGGGTATACGCATCGCCAACGCGGCGCCGGAACTGCTGCAGTTGGCGGAAAAGATCAACGCCCCGGTGACTCATACTCTGATGGGACTGGGTTGTTTGCCCGGCGACCACCCGCTTTTCCTGGGCATGCTGGGGCTGCACGGCACCAGGTACGCCAACCAGGCGGTTACGGAAAGCGACTGTTTGATAGCTGTCGGCGCCCGTTTTGACGACAGGGTTGTTTCCAGGATCAGCGGGTTCGCGCCCACCGCCAAAATCATTCACATAGACATTGACCCCGCTGAGATCGGCAAAAACGTACAAATTCGGCTGCCTATTGTGGGCGATGTCAAAAATGTCCTGGGCGCGCTTCTGCCTCAGTTGGAAAAGAAGGAGAACTCACGGTGGCTGGACAGGATCCGGCAGCTGAAAGAGGAATCCCCACTGCGCTATGACCAGAACGGCGGCCTGAAGCCGCAATTTGTGGTCGAAAAACTTAACCAATATAAAGACAACACTGCCATTGTGGTTACAGATGTGGGCCAGCACCAGATGTGGGCGGCCCAGTACATGAGTTTTAAAGAACCCCGCTGCTTTTTAGCCTCCGGCGGCCTGGGGGCCATGGGCTTTTGTCTGCCCGCCGCGGTCGGCGCCCAATTGGGCGCGCCCGACAGGACGGTTATACTGGTTGTTGGTGACGGGGGTTTTCAGATGACCATGCAGGAATTAGGTACAATCGCGGAGCAGAAACTGCCGCTGAAAATATTTATCTTAAACAACCAGCGGCTGGGTATGGTCCGCCAGTTGCAGGAGTTCTACTGCCAGAACAGGTACGTCGCCGTAGATTTTCAATTCAATCCGGATTTTGCCGCGCTCGGGCGCCTCTACGGGATGGAGGGGTACACTGTTGAAACAGCGCGGCAACTTGAGGAATTCCTGCCGCAGGTGCTGACCTCACCGGCGCCGGTACTGGTAAATTGTATGGTTGACCGCGAAGAAAACGTGCTGCCGATGGTTTTGGACGGGACCAACATAAATGAGGCTGTATATTAGAGTCCTGAGAAGATGGGAGGATTTATGAGCCAGCGAGTTTATATATTTGACACCACCCTGAGAGACGGGGAGCAGTCGCCCGGTGTGAGTCTGAATGTGGCCGAAAAGGTCCAGATCGCCAAACAGCTGGCCAGATTGGGAGTTGACATTATCGAGGCCGGCTATCCGATCTCTTCCCCCGGTGATTTTGAGTCCGTCAGCGCTATTGCTCGTGAGGTAAAGGGCGTGACTGTGGCCGGACTTTCCCGGGCCAACTTTCTTGATATTGACCGGGCCTGGGAAGCGGTGCGCGGCGCCGAGCAGGCCAGGATTCATACTTTTATCGCCACATCGGACATTCACCTCAAACACAAGCTGCGCATGACCAGGGAACAGGTGCTGGAAGCGACCGTGGCGGCGGTAAAGCACGCCAAAGCCTATACCAGCGACGTTGAGTTTTCAGCCGAGGACGCCTCCAGGTCAGACTTCGGCTTTTTGTGCCAGGTGCTTGCCGCGGCCATTGAAGCCGGGGCCACCGTTGTCAATATACCTGATACCGTGGGTTACTCGCTCCCCTTGGAGTGGGGGAAGCTGATTAATGATATTTGCCACAGGGTTGCAGGAATAGAAAAAGTGATTGTGAGCATACACTGCCATAATGACCTCGGCATGGCCGTGGCCAACTCACTGTCTGCCGTGTTAAACGGCGCCCGTCAGGTGGAAGGCGCTATCAACGGCATCGGGGAGCGGGCCGGCAACGCAGCCGTTGAGGAAGTAATCATGGCCCTGCACACCCGCAAGGATCAGTTCGGAGTTTTCACCAGTGCCCGCACGGAGGAAATATACAGGACCAGCAGGCTGGTGAGCACCCTGACCGGGATGAAAGTCCAGGCCAACAAGGCCATAGTGGGAGATAACGCTTTCGCCCACGAGGCCGGTATTCACCAGGACGGCATGCTGAAAGAACGCACCACCTATGAGATCATGAACCCGGCCATGATTGGGATCAGCAAAAGCAACCTGGTGCTGGGCAAGCATTCCGGGCGGCACGCTTTCCGCCAGCGGCTGGAAAGTATGGGCTACGTCCTTTCCAAGGAAGAATTGAACAGCGCTTTTAACAGCTTTAAAAAGCTGTCCGATAAAAAAATGAGTATTACCACTGAAGATATTGAGGCTATCATTGAGGAAGAAATGAGCCGCCTGCCGCACGCTTTTACACTGGACTATTTGCATATCTCCAGCGGTACCGCGGTAGTGCCGACCGCCACTGTGGGTTTAAGGCGGGACGGGCAGCTTTCAGAGGAGGCGGCCTGCGGCAACGGGCCGGTGGACGCTATCTGCAAGGCGGTGGATAAGATCACCGGGATCAACTGCACCATGATCAGCTGGGGCATTAACGCTGTTACCGCCGGCAAAGACGCCCTGGGGGATGTGAATTTGAAAATAACCACCGATGGTTACAAGGTGTTTATGGGCAGGGGCATCAGTACGGATATACTGGAAGCCAGCGCCAAAGCCTATGTGAACGCGGTGAATAAACTTATCTGGGCTTCAATGCACACGGAGAGTGGAAATTAGGAGTTGAGTTAAAATGCCGATGACCATCACGGAAAAGATTCTTGCGGCACACGCCGGCAGGGAAAAGGTGAAGCCCGGAGATTTGATTAACGCACGGGTCGACCTGGTACTGGGCAACGATATCACAGCGCCTGTGGCCATCAATGAGTTTGAAAAAATAGGCGCATCCGGTGTTTTTGACCGGGAGCGGGTAGCCCTGGTCCCGGACCATTTTGTTCCCAACAAGGACATTAAATCTGCCGGGCAGGCCAAACAAATGCGGGAGTTTTCCAGGAAACACAACCTGGTCAACTATTTTGAAGTGGGTGTCTCAGGCATAGAGCACTGCCTGCTGCCCGAGCAGGGACTGGTAGGACCGGGTGACCTGATTATCGGCGCCGACTCACATACCTGCACCTACGGCGCGCTGGGAGCTTTCTCCACCGGCGTGGGCAGCACTGATTTGGCGGCAGCCATGGCGCTCGGTGAAAC
>CAZJGV010000061.1:0-1331 GCA_964545615.1 uncultured Pelotomaculum sp. | reverse complement strand
TTAAATTTGTGTTTGATGGAGAGCTAAAGCCCTGGGTGGGCGGCAAGGATCTGATCCTGCACGTCATAGGGGATATAGGAGTGGACGGGGCGCTGTACCAGGCCATGGAATTTACCGGCACAGCCATTGAAAAACTGTCCATGGACGGGCGCTTCTCCATGTGCAACATGGCTGTGGAGGCCGGTGGCAAGAACGGCATTATTGCTCCTGATGAGATTACCCGGGCTTATGTGGAGGGCCGCTGTAAGCGCCCCTATAGATTTTATCAGAGCGACCCGGACGCCGGGTACGCCAGGATTTACCGCTATGACGCTGCACTGATTGAGCCCCAGGTGGCCTTTCCTCACCTGCCGGAGAACAGCCGGCCGGTAAGCGAGGCGGGGCAGGTGGAGATCGACCAGTCGGTAATCGGCTCGTGCACCAACGGGCGCATCGAAGACTTGAGAGATGCGGCGAAAGTTTTAAAGGACAGGAAGGTACACAAAAATGTGCGCCTGATCATTTTCCCCGGCACTCAGGAGATCTACCTTGAGGCCCTCCGCGAGGGATTAATAGAAACTTTAGTCAAGGCCGGCGCCGCTGTGAGCACGCCCACTTGTGGGCCCTGCCTGGGCGGGCACATGGGCATTCTGGCTAAAGGCGAGCGCTGTATCGCCACCACCAACCGCAATTTCGTGGGCAGGATGGGACACCCGGAAAGCGAAGTCTACCTGTCCAACCCGGCGGTAGCAGCCGCCTCGGCCATACTTGGCCGGATTGCCGGACCATGGGAGGTGCTTTAATATGGAACTTAAAGGAAAAGCGTGGAAATACGGCTCGGATGTTGACACCGACGCTATTATACCGGCTCGCTACCTCAATACCTCCGACCCGGCAGAACTGGCCAGTCACTGCATGGAGGACGCCGACCCTGCCTTTCCCTCCGGTTTCAAACCAGGTGATATTTTTGTGGCCGGCAAAAACTTTGGCTGCGGCAGTTCCAGGGAGCATGCTCCCATTGCCATTAAAGCAGCCGGCGTTTCATGTGTGATCGCCAGGACCTTTGCCCGGATTTTTTACCGCAATGCCTTCAATATCGGCCTGCCTATCTTTGAGTCGCCCGAAGCGGCCGAAGACATCCGCGAGGGTGATCAGGTGATGGTGGATGTTGATGGGGGCGTTATCTATAACCTTACCACTGGGAAAACTTACCGTTTTGCCCCGGTACCTACTTTTATGCAGCAGATCATCGCCGCGGGCGGACTGATCAACTACGTCGCCAAGAGGATAGAAGCGGGACGTGGGAAGTGAGACGTGAGGGGAAGCAGGGGGACGGTTCTCTTGCTTCCTTT
>CAZJGV010000060.1:14857-15128 GCA_964545615.1 uncultured Pelotomaculum sp. | reverse complement strand
AATGTTAAGGAGCGCATTAAAGGTATCTCCGCTCCACACCCTGGCCCTTCACAAGTAATTGTACGAGCCCAGAGATAGGCAATCGGTGTATCTTCTCCTGGATCCTTGGGGTAAAACTCAGCCAGTTCTTTCTCTGCCTCTTTTTTAATCCATTCGCCCCACTTATGTACCTCATCCGCTAAGCGCTTCCCATATTTAGGGATAAACCCCAGTACCACTTTATTGAGTAGAACAGCCACCTGGTTTATATCACTAGCAAAAGCATCGGCCC
>CAZJGV010000060.1:0-14812 GCA_964545615.1 uncultured Pelotomaculum sp. | reverse complement strand
GCAAAAGGATCCACAACAAGGGGTCGTGTGCCGGGCACCCCTTCTAGTGCTTCATGCGCAGCCCAGGTTAAAACTCGGCTGGTCTCCAGGTATTCTTCTTTGGTTGAATTATCCCAGTTAGCAAAATCGGCGATGAAATCCAGAAGCGCTTTACGCAATTCTTCATTATCATCTAGTTTGGCAGGATTTTTCTGAAAGCTGACAAATCGTTTGTAGCTTTCCTCTCCCAGCAATCCCAGGTACTCAATAGCCCACTTCTTCATCAATAAACGGGACGTTTCGCGGAACGATTCTGGGCATAACAGGTTAGCCGGGTCGGGCCACAGTGCCGCACAAATCACCGCCCGGCAGGCAGCCAGAGGCCGCCGCGCCCACCAGATATGTAGTGCGGAGATATGTCCTCGCCTGATGGACTTCTCTCGCCGAGCATGGTTAGAGATTCGTTTAATAGGAAGATCGACTTCAATGAGGCGTTTAGGGTATCTTTTCACTTTCGGATTACCTCCTTTAAAAGTGTTGGCAAATTACCTATTTCTGCCTCACCGATGTTTCTTGCATAAATGCGAGCCACTTCGTTAATTAAAGCATTTTCATCGGTATTTACATGATTACCCAGACGCTTGAACCATTCATGGTGGTCAACGCCTGTAAGATTTACTGCAAAGTCATTAAGATTTACACCATATATAGAATACACATGATCCTTTACTGCTTCATTATTAAACATCTCTTTCTCAGGCGGTAAAGTACCCGGCAATTTTAATATATTTTCTTTAGGCTGAGCACTCATATCACCATCAAGCACGGCAGCTACCGGAATCTGAGTTGATCTTAATGTCTTTATCGTTTTTTTAATTATATCTTCTCCCCCTACAAAATGTATTCCTACGGTTCTAAGAAAATCAGGGTCAAAACGCCGGATTATCTCGCTTAATACAGCCTTTGCGCAGTAATCCTCCACTAATATATGTAAGGCTTTGACATGACCTTCAGTCATTAGACTTTTTGCTTGAAGAGATGTCAGCCCAGGCATGGGACAAATTCCCTCATCCGCCTTCTTCAAGTAAACTCTTGATTGAGATGGTAAAGCCTCTAAAACATACTCACTATGAGTTGTAATCATAATTTGATGCTTCTTTATACAAGCAACATCTACCAGATAACGACCCAATTCGTGCTGAGCACTAGGGTGTAGCGAGGTCTCAGGTTCTTCAATTAGAACCAAACTCTTTTCGGGGAGAAGTTCTAAAGCATTAATAAGGTATTGGGTACGGCCCTCACCATATCCCATGTGAACTTCAGAGTAGGTTGTTCCGGACCTCTGAACAGTTACTACATTACCTTCACGCCCAGAATATGTAACTGTATTGGCTGAAATAGTGTCGTAGGTTTGCCCTAGAATTCTGCATGTCCACATTATTATTCTCTCTGTAACAGTAGATCTGCCCGTAATCTCTAATTGGTTGGCATTACGAAAAAAGAAATCCCGTTGTTCAATTTTAGGTATATATAAACCCACTCCCGCAAAAAAAACATTTCTTTGTGGTCTTCGGCCATAACCTCGCCAGCTCTTTTTACTATCATTCCTAGAAAGAGTAACTGTTTTCAAACTACGTTCATTCTGCCAATATTTGTATTCTACTGAAGCATCGTTAGTAAATGGCCTAGGATCCAACGTACCAACCACTAAGAAATCCCTTATATAATATTTTCGTACATCAGTAACCGTAGGTATATATGCTGCAGATGCTAGTTGTAATAATGTAGATTTACCAGTTCCATTTAGACCGCAAAACGCTGTTATTGGACTATCTATATCAATTATTGTATTATTATGACATCGAAAACCTTTAACATGCAGTCTTATTAAAACATTATCGAAATTAGGAAATCTATTGTTAACATTAAACATGGCTTGTAGAGTGTTACGAAGATCAGTCATCGTGTTCCCCCAAAATACCTAGATTACCAAATAATTCTATAAACCTTTAATACTAATTAACTAGTATACAAAAATTATTATTTACTTTTCTCCAAAATCTTTTCAGCTCCGAGAAAATAGTGTTCAATCCTTACAATAGGTTGCCAGCCTAAGCGGACAGGATCCTGGATAGGGTAAATCTGGGGCAGTGTTCCGCAGTTAAATACTACGTAAAGCCAGAAATCTTTTTTAAGCCTCTCGGCGGTTTTGTATTCATTGGCGCTCAGGGCAACTTCGCCAATAGTTGCCCGCCCTTTTACCTCAATAAAACGGACTTCGACAGATGTCTGCGGGTCTTCCGGGTGGGGTTTCCGTGAAATCAGGTCAAACCCACGGTTTTCTTTTTCAACGCTGACCACCTGCCAGCCACGGGCCTGCTCGTACGCCATTGCGGCCTGTACCGCTATGTGCTCGATTTCTTCATCGCGTACCATCGGGGCGATTCCAGGAGAACTACGCTCAGGGTGCGGTAAAACCCAGGCTCTGCCATGATGCTGGATATTGGATATTGTGCAATTGCGTTCTTGTTTAAGTTCATCACGCCGCCTTTCGAGCCGGCTGTTTAATTCGTCTATCCGATCTTCCGTCGTCTTGATGTTAGCGGCTAAAAGCGGATTCTGAACAACGGTTTGCTGGCTTTCATATAGTTCAGCCATCCTGAGATTTTGGCGGTTGATTAAGGCGTTGAGGCTGATTTCCAGGTGACGGGAAATCGTTTCAATCTCTTTTTCGCGCTCGGCAATAGTTTCCGCCAGGAATGGCTGTAAAGCCTCTTCGATTAAGCTCTGCTCAACTTGCCCCCGTCCCGGCAAAGCGGCGTCGTCAGGAACGGCCGTACCAACCGGGGCTGGAATCATATCCAGGAAAATAGTTGGCTGGCGGACGGTCATAATACTGTTCAGCGCAGTCTGCACTACAAAAAGGCGGCGGTGCAGAATATTGCCGCGACCATCTCTGACAGCAGCGGAAAAGGCATCCAGCCGTGAAGGCTCCCCGCAGTGTAGATCATAAAAAACCGCCCCTCGCCGCAAATCGTCCTGAACCCGCTCCAGCGCGTCTTCTCTTACGCATTCAAACAACGGGTGTCCCGGTGTCACCCATTCCAATGTCTGGTCGCTTTTCAGGGGCTCTTTATCAAATACTATATGTTTGTAATCACGGCCCAATTTTCCGAAGCAAGGCTCCAACTTTTCGCCCATAGACCACAAAGTCCGGGGGATCCTCCCGATGCGGTATACATGAAGTTCTTTTTTAACCAGTTTGGGGTGTACCCCGGCTAACGGACCTGCCTGGATAAAGAAATCCTCTATCACTTCAGGAACAAGCCGGCGCTCCTTGGCCTCCGCCGACTTGCCCAAGATGGAGGACAAGTTAAGTTCCCGTTTGGCCAGACCTTCCAGGGTGGAATTGGTAATATCACGAAAGCGTTCGGTGTCCACCTGCTCGACAATACGGCTTTTAATCACATCTTCAGTGAGATTACGCGCATACATATCCCGCAGCATTTTCTCTAACTGGTTGGCGGGAAAAATATCACCCAGTACATTAAATATCTTACCTGTACGTTTAGGGTCAAGGTCTTCTTCAATTCTCTTAATGCGGTCAAATAGTTTTTGAAGCACACGCCCTTCACGGGTGTTGGTGGAAACAAAGTTAAAAATCAAGCAGTCTTTTTCCTGGCCGTAGCGGTGGATGCGACCCATACGCTGCTCCAACCGCACCGGGTTCCAGGGAATGTCATAGTTGACCATTAACCAGCAAAACTGGAGGTTAATGCCTTCACCGGCCGCTTCGGTAGCCACCATAACCTGACACTCTTCCCGAAAGGCGCGTTCAGCATAGAGTCTGGTTCGGGGGGTATCCCTATCCCCGATCTTCATCCCTCCGTAAATCTGTGTTACTGTAAGTTTCCATTCCTCTAATTTTTTTACCAGGTAATCAAGGGTATCTTTATGCTCGGTAAAGATCAAAAGTTTCATCTTGGGATCGTCAAATATACCCTGATTCATGAGCACTTCTTTCAGTTTTACCAGCTTGGACTCAATTTCCCGTTCTTCGAGCTGCAGAGCCTGACTGATCAGCCTGCCCAATAGAATAATTTCCTCTTTAAGAGCGGCCGGGTCAATTGAAGCAACAATATCCTCTAGTTGGGCAATGATTTCCTGTTGTTCATCTTCAGGAAGATCTTCAAAGTCATCGGGCAGTTTCCTTAACATTTGCTCCCTGCGGTAGCCTTCCGGATCGGCGAGGATCTTCTCCCGTTTTTCCTTCATTCGCTCCAGGCTCCGCCTAACAGCGTAAATACTGGATGCAAAACGCCTTTGCAACAGGGCCATGGTGAACCCCAGAGCACGACCACGGGCGGAGTCATCAGCGGCCGCCTTGATGGACTGGTCTTCAACATAACGGGTTAAGGCGTCGTAAAAATCAAATTCTTCATTATCTATCTGAAATTCGCTTGTCTGGACCTGACGTTTAGTAAACAGGTTCTTTACCTCACCTGTTTCCGGTTCGGGGAATGTGACCAGTGCTTCTTTGATCCGGCGCAGGTAAAAAGGTGCTTCCTGCCGTTGCATAGCCTCTTCCAGGCTTTTTATATCACCATATATATCTTTGTCCAGCAGCTCTAGAAAAAGGCAAAAATTACTGGGATCGCCTTTGTGCGGCGTAGCCGTCATCAAGAGATAGTGGTCGGTCATTTCAGATAAAGATTCGCCAAGTTGATAAGTAAGCGTTTTTTTATCCGCGCTGTAGGCACTCATCTTATGCGCCTCATCTACAATAATCAGATCCCAATGGCTGCGGAGCAAGCTTTCCTTGGCGTCTTCAATCCGCGAAACCCAGGATACTGAGGTAATCACCTGGTTTTTCTCCTGCCAGGGGTTGGATCCGTAATTTGCCCGTAGCACATCACTCCGGACGACTTCAAAATTCTCGCGGAATTTGTCTTTCATTTCTCGCTGCCACTGAAAAGAGAGGTTAGCCGGAGTGACAATCAGGGTACGTTTGATTAACCCCCTGATTTTCAGTTCTTTGATCAGTAAGCCTGCCATGATCGTTTTGCCGGCGCCAGGATCGTCAGCCAACAGGAACCTGATCCGGGGTAGTTTCAGGAAATAGTCATAGACCGCCTCCAACTGGTGGGGCAACGGGTCTACCCGGGCAATGGACAGGGTGAAGTAAGGATCGTATTCATAGGCCAGACCCAGGCGCATAGCTTCTATGCCAAGGCGGAATTTGGCGGCCTCACCGTCGAATGGCTCTTTTTCCGGGGTTGCAATAAGGGTTGCCAGTTGTTCTGGTGATAAAACGGGCTCGTGAACCAGGCCTGTATTAAGACCTTTACCAACAAGCTTAACGGAATTACCCATCTGGACTGTAACGATTACCTGGACCGGTTCGGGCAGAATCGGCCCACGCACTATGACGTTTGGTCTGAGCTGATCTATATCCATAGGATACCCTCTCTAATGGATTTAGGTGTTGATACCCCTAAATGTTCCTTCAAAACCAAAACCTGTGAGATGTTTTTCGACATCTTTCTGGAAAATACCTGCTTGTTAACAAAGAGATATCTGCTTAGCGTACAGAAAAAGAAAAACAACGGATTCGTTTTTATAACATTCCGTTGCTTTAAAACATTAAACCATTGGGTGAATTGTATAATTTGTTTATTTTAGAATTCATTTGGGCTAATATGTTCGGTTTTTAAATTACCGTCAATTCTTTGATATAATTCCAGGTTATGTCCAAGAATGGAGTTTTCAGTTTTAAAAAAATCAAACTTTTGGTCAGCCTTGTTGTATGATGTCTCTGGTCCGAAACAATATTGCTTGCCATACCATGTTTTCCCGGAAGCATATTTTATTTCATATGATCCTAAAGGTATTTTGGTATTTATAGCTTGCCCCGCTCTAATAAAAATTTCCAGGACAGTTTGTTTTGTGTTCCAATCATTTACCTTGATAAAAAAGTTTGTGTCATTTGATTTAGTGATTATCCCCAGGGGTGCGATTGATTCAGACTTAGTGTACTGCCATATCTGTCCGTTCTCAGGCAATGGTTGAGTTGCTTGATTGAAACTATTAAAAAATTTTGGAGCTGATATAGAACTACTATTTTTGGAACTATTACTCGCTAATATATGATTTTTTAATTCATCTCCAAAATTAATTTTCAAAACCGAAATCAGTACAAGCAAAGCAATGAATATTACTATTGATATAATATCCCTATTAATAATGTTTGTCTTTAAAGTGCTTGTATTTAATGGTTTTCCCGTATTATTAGCAGACTGGCCAGTAATCTGTTTCAAATAATCGCTCTTTATGACTACCTCTGCCGGAAATGTCGTATCCAGGAGCCAATGACCACATTCAACACAATACTTTACATTCTTAGCATTTAACATTTTACAGGCGGGACACCTGTAGCCGATGATATCATCATCTCTCATTTATAAATAACCTCGGAATCATTTTTTACCCTACTTTATGATTCGTCATTTTTCAATTTTTCCTTATATGTTAATTGAAGGTATTTATATATAAAATATGCAGGCATCTCAAAGCTCATAAAAACAAAAACCCGCCAAAAAGTGGCGAGCTGTTTTTAAATAATCATTAGCATCAATCGTGTGCTTGAAGCGTTTTTCTATTCACCCGAAACTCAAGGTTCAAGCAGTACCTTAACCACATTTTCCTCTTTCTTCTCAAAAATAGTATATGCTCTTGCCTTCCCTCCATACTACCGTTTTACTCCGGCTTTACACCGGTTACATCTTCAAAATGTTTATAGTCACCGAGCGGGTGTCACCCTGCAGGTCGCCGCCCATACAGTGGGCCAGTCCAACCCTGGCTCCCGGTACCAGTCTTGAGCCGCACCGGCCGCGCAGTTGCTGCACGATTTCCACGATCTGGGCGACACCGGTAGCGCCGACCGGGTGCCCCCTGGACAGCAGGCCGCCGCTGGGGTTGACGGGAACCCTGCCGCCCAGCGAAGTATGCCCTTCTTTCAGCAGTTGTCCTCCCTCACCCGGCCTGCATATACCCAGGCCTTCGCAGTGGATGATTTCAGCAATTGTAAAAGCGTCGTGCAGCTCGATCACGTCCAGATCAACAGGACCGAGCCCGGCCTGATCATAGCCCAGCGCCGCCGCCCGCACGTCCGTCGGCCACCCGGCCAGTTCCGGCGGGTTGTCGTAGCTCCCGCTTAAGAGAACCGAGGCGGCCACACAAACAGGCTTTCCTGTGAAGCGACCGGCGGCTTCCCGCCGGCAGAGCACCACAGCCGCGGCCCCATCACCCTGCGGACAGCAGCTCAGCCTGGTTAGGGGCTCGGCAATCATAGGCGAATCGAGCACTTCTTCGATAGTTAAAGGCTTGCGGTACTGAGCTAGCGGATTGAGTGACCCGTGCCGGTGGTTCTTCACCGCCACTAAAGCCAGCTCTTCCCGGGTCAGTCCGTATTCTGCCATGTAGCGGTTGGCCCGCATGGCGAAGGTCGCCGGAACGATAAAGCCCAGCCTGGTTTCCAGGTCTCTCGCCCCCGCGTTAAGGATTTTCTTTACCGGAGTGAACATTTTTTCCACACCGAGAACCAGCGCGACTTCTGCCGCGCCGGAGCGCAGCGCCAGACAGGCCAGGTAAAAGGCCGTGGACCCGCTGGTGCAGGCGTTTTCGACGTTGACCACAGGAATTTTATTGATACCCAGCCCCCATAAAATTTTCTGCCCGACCGTAAACTCATCAAGGAGTTGAGAGGCAAGGGCGTTGCCGCAATATGCCGTCTGGATGTCTCCCGGGCTTACCCCGGCGTCCTGCATGGCTTCTCGTGCAGCGGCAAATCCAAGCTCCTCCAGGCTCAGGCCGGGAAACTTACCGAAAGCGGTCATGCCGGCGCCGATAATGGCAACATCATTCACTATGCCTCCACCTCCGTTTCCGGCCTAAAAAAGTAGGCGTCAGCCTCTTCTTTGCTGCTTTCCTGGCCGGTTATTTTGCCTGCCAGGACAACGGGCAACCCTATTTTCAGGTTGTCCCCTGAACTGAGCAGGCGGGCCGGCACGGTGATGCCGTCTTCCAGCAGGACATAGCCCACAGCGTAAGGAGTTTCAGTAACAGCGGGCGACTTGATGAAGATCCTGGTGAAAGAGTGGATCTTGCCACGGCGGGAAAGAGCCGCTCCAGCCTGCTTATCGCTATAACAGCGAGGGCAGATTTTTCTGGCCGGAAACGCTTTAAAGCCGCATTCTTCACAACGGGAGCCAAGCAGGGCCGGCCCTTGCGTCCCTTCGACCAGGAAGTTTTCTTGCATTGGCTTGGACATTTTAATACTCCTCAATTTAGTAGTGAGTACGTGAGTCGTTGGACTTGGGTATATTCTGCATTCCTATCTGGTCTTCAGTAGCGACTCAGCGGATGTCTTTTGTCCGGTCCCAGGTGTTTTCCGTGATTCCTTCAAGGCGCAGCTTGTACTTCTCCACCCGGTCTGTGGCGGGTGTTTTGGGCAGGGAATCCCTGAACTCCACGTAGCGCGGGACCATGAAGTAGGCCATCCTTTCCTCGCAGAAGGAAATCAATTCGGCAGGGGTCAGTTCCTCACCCGGCCGGCACACAACCACTACTTTCAGCTCATATTCTCCCATGGGGTCCGGCACGGCCAGGGCGGCGCTTTCCAGCACTTTGGGGTGGGCGTTTACCGAACGCTCCACCTCGAAGGAAGAGATGTTTTCACCCCGGCGGCGGATCACATCTTTCTTGCGGTCGATGAAATAATAAAATCCTTCCTCGTCCTGCATCCCATAGTCACCCGTGTGGAACCACAGGTTCCGGCAGGCTTCCAGGGTCTTGTCAGGCATCTTATAATAACCGTTCATCATGCAGAAAGGCTCTTCCGGTCGGGTGACGATCTCGCCCTTCTCCCCAGGCAGCAGCTCATTGTCCTCGTCGTCAAAAATGGCCACGCGGTATCCTACGGCCGGTTTGCCTATCGAGCCGACTTTCCTTTCCACCACCGTGTTCATTAAAATCATACCGCACTCTGTAGAACCGTAGCCCTCGTATATTTTTGCCCCGAAGCGCTCTTCGAACTCTTCCCAGGCTTTCTGCGGCGTCCCGGCGGTAAAAACAACTTTCAGTTTGTGATCCCTTTCGCTCTGACAGGGGGGCTGTTTTAGCAGGATCGAGACAACACTGCCGGGCAGGTTGGTGGCGGTGGCGCTGCAGGCTGCGATATCGTGCCAGAAACTGCCGGCGCTGAACCGGCGGACCAGTTCCACGCGGGCGTCCGCGGCCATGGCTGACAGCACCGACATCAGCTGGGCGTTGCCGTGGAACAGCGGCAGGCAGATATACAGGACGTCGTCCCTGTTATAACCGAGTTGTGCGGCATTGCTGCTGCCTGTGTGCAGCGCGTAATTGTGGGACATCACCACTCCCTTGGAGGGGCCGGTGGTCCCGGAAGTGTACTGGATGCAGAAGTCGTCCAGCCCGGTAACACCGGTATCATCCAGACTTTCTTTTCCGCTGTACAAGGTCTCAAAAGGCACGGTGCGCAGGCGTTTAAAAGAAACCTCCGGCCCTGGCTCCTCTTCCCAGACCACCAACGTTTCCAGCGTTTCCAGCTCGTCTTCGATCCGGCGCACCGTTTCCAGGCAGCGCGCGTCGAGCACCATCACTTTGGCGTCGCTGTCGTTGATCAGGTAAGCGAGCAGGTCTCCCTTATGGGCCAGATTGATGGGCGTCTCCACGGCGCCAATCTTCGCCAGCCCCAGCCAGGCATAGATAAATTCCAGGCAGTTGGGCAGCATCAGGCAGGCCTTGTCGCCCCTGGCCATATCCAGCTGCAGGAAACCGTTCGCGGTCTGGTTGGTGACGGTATCCAGTTCCAGGTAGGTTACCTGCCGGCCCTCGAATCTCAAAAAGGGGTTCCAGTAGTTTTTACTGCCTTTTTCCTTGATAAAATCACCGACACTTTTACTCATCGTGGCGCTATGCCTCCTTCAGGCCCTTCCGATGGGTAGGGCCAGTTGCCGTAATATTTTAAAACATGATCGGGCGGCCGCCTGGCTGACCATTGCCGTTCAAACTCTTCGTAGTCCAGGCTCTGCTCCAGCCGCCGGCGCCGCTCTTGTGCCCGCTCTTTTTCGGTAGCCTCTAAATCAACCCGGTACGTATCCGGATCATAAACCACGTGGTAGATGTTTTCAGCCACCCATGCTGACATCAGGCCGTCCTTGACATCCCGCGCCACTTTTTCCGGCTCTCTTTCCAGGACGTCGCCATAGCCCGCTCCGCCGCCGACCGCCGCGATGAAAACGTCTCCCTCCATCAAAACTTCACCAGGGCAGGATATAGGCCAGACTTCACGTCTGCCGCCCAGGTTATCCCGCTCCAGCAGTTCCTGGGTGGAAAAGGGTAATTCCCGGTCGTTGCGGGCGTACATTTCCTTGAGGTTACTCTGTTTTTGTTTAATCGCCACAAAGGTCGGAATGGCATACCCCCCAAAAAGACCTATGGTTGAGGGTATCTTTGTGCCGAATCCGATCCCGCCAATGAAAAGCCAGGGCACGTTCCGGATCATCATGGCGTAGTCAAGGCCGGCGCCGCCGCGGAACTTGCCGAAGCCGAAACTGTCTTTAAAATACTTGCGGTAGGGATAAATGAACGGGCGGTCCAACTCGATGGATTCGACGTCTCCCGTGTCCGACATGGCGGCAAAAAAGGCGCCGGCCACATCCACTCCGTCCATATCCGGCCTCGCCCCCAGGCCGCCGGCGTTCATCTCGGGGCCAACATCGGCCAGCGGCTCGCCATACTGGTTCACGCCGCCGTAGTAGGCCATATTAAATCCCTTGAACCAGGCCGCGACCGCGCGCTGCCTGTCCAGGGAGTAGAGCATTTTTGAGCCGATCTGGGAAATCCCGTGTTCCACGCTGACCTGAGCCCAGGGCGCAAGACTGGTCGGGCTTTCCGGGCTGGGATTGATAACTGACCGCTCGGGAAATTTCCATTCCAGTACTTCCAGCAAACCGGAGTTAGCCGGGAGTTCGTGAAACAGGTAGCCGCAAAGAAAGACCGCCGCAACTCCGAGCACACCCTGAAAATAGGAGTTGACCGGCTTGTCCGGGATCTCCGGTGAAGAGTCGCTGAAGTCAAGGTTGATCTTTTCACCTTCCTTGCGGATGGTCACCATTAACTTAATCAAAGCGTCTTCCGTCCCTACAGTGTCCAGTACTCTTGGCTGCTTATAGACTCCGTCGTGCAGCAGGCTGACCTTGCGCCTGGCGGCTTCTGCCGTTGAACTGATCAACTTGCGCAGGCCGCCGATAAAAAACTCCGCGCCTTGTCTTTCAATCACCTCTAGGATCCTTTTCCTGCCCACCGCGCAGGCGGCGGCCCGGGCCTTGATGTCTAGGACCAGGGAGCGGGGGTCCCGGACCATGTGGGCAAAAATATTGATCACGTCTTCGCGCAGGCGAAAGTTCTCGGCAATCTTGACCGGAGGGATGCGAATCCCTTCATCGTAGCGGCTGCGGGAGGTCAGCGGCGCCCCGCCCGGCTCGCAGGCCCCGGTTTCACCCGAGTGGACCACGCAGCCCACCCAGGCCACCAGTTCATCCCGGTAAAACACAGGCATGTACTGCATCATGTCGGGAGCGTGCACCCCGCCGTAAAAAGGATCGTTGGCAAAAAATGAATCGCCTTCCCTGATCCCCACGCTGGGATCGTCAGCCCAGTGTTTGAGGATGTATTTCAAAGGGATCTGCCCCAGCATGGTGTGAAACCAGATCCCGGTGGCACAGATGGAGGAATCACCGGAAGCGGTGTAAATGGAAATACCCAGGTCTCCCCAGCGCATACCCGTACTGGCGCCGAGCTTGATGCAGGTTTCCTTGCACTCCATCGCGATGGTCTGCATCTTGTGCCGGAATATCTCAAAATCCACGTCGGAAATGTTCCGCATGCAGTCCTTTTCCCGCTCCGTGGCCGGCTCCGGCTTTAGACGGCCCCGTAATGACATGTCTCTCCCGGACATCTTTAATCCCCTCCTTTGCGAATCCGTTCCAGTATCCCGTTGCGGTACTGATCCAGCGTAAAGCGGTACCCCGGGGCAATGCAGTACGTCGTGTCTTCCGCTTCAATGATGGCCGGTCCCTCAATAACGTTGCCGCAGGCCAGTTCCTCGTAATCATAGACCACGGTCGGATGAAATAACATGTATTCCTCCCAGAAAACCGGCCTCGTTTCCTTGACAGCCCGGCTTCCTGGTAAAGCCCCGGCAAGTGGTTGTCCGGCAAACGCGAAATGCGGCTGGGGCGCCCAGGCGCGCAGAAAAAAGGTGTCCACCTCGATGCCCCCTTCCGGGTAAGCGGCCTCGGGCGTGTAAAGTTCAACATAGGCGCGGGCAAAGGCGTCACAAATGGCCCGGACGTCTTCTTCACTTCTGACCCGCGTCACCGGCGAAGTGATTTTGGTGGCGTGCATCTGGGACCCGTATTTCATTTCCAGTTCAAGGATGAACTGGACCTGTTCAGGCACGAAACCCTCCAGTTTCAGGTCACGTACAGCGGCTTCCTCCAGTTCCGCCACCACTCTGTTGAAGGAATCATATTCTTGCAGGTACTGCTGACCGCCAAAGGTAAAGAGCTTTAAGTGACTGGATTTTTCAAAAATGTGCAGAACGTCCAGGGTGGTTGAGCCAAAGGCCCCGAATACCGGCGAATAGGGGCAGGTAATGATTTTCGGCGCATCAAGGTAGGCGTTAAAGCCACAGCAGTGGGTTGCGCCGGCGCCGCCCGAGACGAAAAGCACAAACTCCCTGGGATCGTGACCGCGTAAGGCCACTTCTTTATATATTTCCTGGCCCATACGGGCGTCAATGATCTTTTTAATCCGGAAGGCAGCCTCAACCTCGTCGATACCAAGCGGCCCGGCAATTTTTTCCCGGATAGCCGCCAGCGCTTTATCCTTGTTCAGGCGCATTTTCCCGCCCAGGTAAAAGCGCGGGTTTAAGTAACCCAGGACAATATCAGCGTCAGTTACGGTCGGCTCAGTCCCGCCCATGTTGTACGCGGCTGGGCCGGGCATGGCTCCGGCGCTCTGCGGACCGACCTCTAAAAGGTTGCCCATGATCGTGTTCAGCCAGGCGATTGAGCCGCCGCCGGCCCCGATGGAACGGGTTTCCACCGCCGGGATCTGAGTCCGCCAGCGGTCGATTACCGGGATAAAGTCATGGGAGCGGATGGCACCCCCGGCGACAATACCCATGTCAAAACTGGTCCCGCCCATATCGGTAAATATAATGTTTTCTTTCTCATACAGCTTTCCTACGTACCTGCTCCCGAAAACACCCGCCACCGGTCCAGCGTTGTGCGTGTATACCGCCTTGGTGCGGGAAACTTTTTTCATACCCCCGGTATTGTGGACCAGGGTGAGCGGCTTTCTAAAACCCTTCTCGCGCAATTGCTCCTCCAAACCAGCCAACTGCTCGGAAAGGTCCTTGTGCATGTAGGCGTTAACAATCGTGGTCATAAACCGGCCGTATTCTCCGGCCATGGGAGACACCTCGCTGGAAAGCAGCACCGGCATATTCCCCAGGTAGTTTTCCGGGTATTCCTCTTCAATTATTTCCCGGATCATCTGCTCGTGGGCCGGGTTCCGGAAGGACCAGAGCAGGCAAACGGCAAAACCCATTGCTCCCCCGTCAACCAGATACTGCAGTTTTTGTCGCACATCTTCCCGGTCCAGGGGCATGGCGACCTGTCCGAAACAGTCTATCCGCTCCCTTACCCCCACCACCATTTCCCGCGCAATCAAGGGGACAGGCTTTTGAATACGGGCCAGATCCTTATTCTCGGTTATGGCGCCACCATCTGCCCACTGCCTGGCCCGGCCTATGTAAATCGTATCTTCAAAGCCGGCTGTGGTGATCAGTCCCAGCTTCGGCCCGGTCCGCTCGATGATGGAGTTCGTGCCAATCGTTGTCGAGTAACGGATGGAACCGGTTTCCTCCAGAAGTTCCTCCACAGACACACCAAACTTTTCGGCGCCTTCTTCCAGGGCTTTGAAAAAACAAACGCTGAAATCGTAATAGGTGGTAGGCACCTTGATCACAGAGGTTTCCCCGTCCACTTCCATAAAGCAGTCCGTGAAGGTACCCCCCACGTCGATACCCGTTATTACCGGCATTGTTCACACCCCCTTGTGCCTGGCTTTAAGTTTCTCCAGGTCCAGCTTGATATCGTCGGTAATGGGATGGCCAGGCGGCAGGTACTCATTTTCGATCATCGTGCCGCACCCCGGGCAGTAGAACTCAACAATCCGGCAATAATCCGGATCAGGCGCAAAGGAATAGCGGCCTTCCTCAATCAGAGGCTGGTGGATCTCCCGGGGATCCCGCTCGTAAACCTTGCAGCCGCGCTTGTATGGCTGTAAGGCTGAAACCAGTTCATGACCGCAGCGGTTGCAAAGCCACATCTCACTGTCCAGATCAATTTCCAGGTACTCGGTAATCCTTACGCGCACCTACTCCACCCCCTCGATAATCCCGTTTAAGTATTCATCAACCGTATACCGGTAAGCAGCCGGAACGACGCAGGTCGTGTCAACCGACTCGATCACCGCCGGACCGGCAATCACGCTGCCGGGCTGGAGCATTTCCCTGCGGTAGATCCCGGTGCTGCAAAACCTTCTTTCCTCCGGCCAGAAGACCTGCCGCTCGCTTGCTTTCGCCCGCGCAGGATCATCATTTGCTGTTTTAAATTTAGGTATTTGCTGGTGTGGAATGGTCACTACGGCGTTGAGAGCGACTGAGGACAACAGGGCTAAT
>CAZJGV010000059.1:0-15420 GCA_964545615.1 uncultured Pelotomaculum sp. | reverse complement strand
GGAACACGGAATGTTGCTCTCAAAATGGAGCCTCGGATAGGGATCACCCCCGCCTGCGCGGGGAACACTTACCGGATCAACCTGTTGCGGGCTATCTTTTGGGATCACCCCCGCCTGCGCGGGGAACACCATCGGCGTTCACATTATCAACTCCAAGCTAAAGGATCACCCCCGCCTGCGCGGGGAACACCCGAAAGCGGGCCAGGACGCAGACCTGCTAATAGGATCACCCCCGCCTGCGCGGGGAACACTATCCCCTGCCATCTCATCCTAACCCCCCCTTAGGATCACCCCCGCCTGCGCGGGGAACACCTATAGCTTCGGAGTTTTCAAAGTTATGGGATAGGATCACCCCCGCCTGCGCGGGGAACACCGCATGGAGCAAATGAGCGGCAACGCTGACTATGGATCACCCCCGCCTGCGCGGGGAACACCGCATGGAGCAAATGAGCGGCAACGCTGACTATGGATCACCCCCGCCTGCGCGGGGAACACAAACCGCCTAAAACTATGGTCTTATCTACTCCGGGATCACCCCCGCCTGCGCGGGGAACACTCTAAAGCCTTCTGTACCAGTGCGTTAATCATCGGATCACCCCCGCCTGCGCGGGGAACACACTAAAAATATCCTTTTCCTACGCCATTTTTACAAATCAGAAGTCGATAAATTCATTAGTTTCTCAAAAAGTTGATACGTTATTTCACAGTCAGCAATGCTACGGTGTGTCTGCGTAACCTTAAGTGCAAAATGCTTTGCCAGTGTATTTAACTTATAGTTAGTCAATTGTTTTACCTTTCTTCGGGAAAGCGCCAGTGTATCAATAGTGCGATTGCTTAGCAGCGGCAAATTGCAATCGGCGCAAGCTTTACGTAAAAAACTATAGTCAAAGCCTACGTTGTGTGATACCACAGGAAATTCATGTAAAAAATTAACAAACTGCTGCATCGCCACAGCAATCTGTACACCCTCTTTCTGTAAGATAGCATTGGTAATCCCGGTAATCTCTTCGATCGTCGGTGTGATAGCTGTCTGTGGTTGCACAAGTACTGAAAATCGTTCCGTTATATCGTGTTCCTTTACCAAAACTGCGCCAAGCTCAATGATTTCATGCTTCTCTGGATTGAGTCCGCTTGTTTCGACGTCTATCACAACATATGTACCGGGATAAGTACCGACTCGCTTTTTCGCGGCACGTTTTGCCATCTGCCTTTTGCTTGCTTTACTGAAACCTAAACGCAACTCCCCCAATCGCTTAATACGTGAAGGGCTCGGCCGTAGCATCAGCTTAATTCCGTCAAAGTCAATGGGCTCCCACGTGCTGTTATGGACGCGAAAATCCAGCCGCTGTTCGTTGTTTGTATTGAATGCCATAGTTACCCTGCCATCTTTTGTAGTTTCTTTGATGCGTTCCCATAATTGATCTCGTACCCGTGCGCTGACTTGTCCAACAAATACTCCCGGACTAATTTCCAGCAGCCATTTAGTCAGGTCACCTCGTAACCCAATGGGGCAATCCGTCATAGAGATAATAATCATGTTTCTTCCTCCGGCAGCAGCCTACCATAGCCCTCAGTGAGTTCTGTCTCCTCCGAGCACGGTCCATCCAATTCCTTCCCATAAGAGACGGCATTTTTCACAAAACCGTTTTGATCATCCCAGAGCTGTATGATATTGGTATCAATTTCCGGTGCCTCCGGCAGCGAACCGTCTTCTGCGATTCCTAAAAGCAATTCACGGATATCCTTGACCATACGCTCTAAGATGCTGCCGTCTGCAATAGCATCGCGCACAGCTCGCCGGGTTACTGCGCCGATATCCTCTGGCTCCTGGGCTGCCACATCAAACGCAATCGGGATGCTAATTTCCGCTTTATAAAGATCAGCTATATCATATACAAAGGATCGCTCATGACCAGTGTGTATAAAGCCAAGACCTGGGGCACATCCAAGTGCCGTAATAACGCTGTGCGCCACACCATAAAGACAGGCATGCGCAGCGGAAAGCGCCATATTTACCGGATCACTCGCGCTAAAATCATTCGGATCATATTCCCGTCCGCTCCAAGAAACCCCGGTTTTCTTAGAGGCATTACGATAGATGGAACGAACCCTTGACCCCTCCCTGCCGCGCAGCTGTTGCATGGTCAGCTTGGTAACATCTTCATCCGTGAAACGCATAGCATACATGCGGCGGGCAACTGCTAAGTGACTGCGCGTATTGGAAACTAACGCTGCTTGAGCAATTAACATGCGAGAGGCGTGAGTTAACGGGCGTCCATGTGCGTAATACCGCACCCCTCGCTCTCCAACCCAAATAACGCTGGCTCCGGTATCGCCGATAAGTTCCATTGCGCGATGCGAAACATTGGTGCCCGGACCTAACAGAATTACACTGAGTGCGGCAGCCGGTACATGTACCGTTCCGCGCAAATCGGTAACGGTGATAGCGTTGTCCTGCCGGCTTACTAAACAGCGCTCCAGATATAAAAATGAAATTCGCTCCCGCATCGTAGGCAATGCTTGGAGCTCGGGCCGCTCCATCCCAGGAATCCCGTTCATGACGACACCCTGGCGATAGTCAGCAAGCCACAACCATAAGCCTTGGCCCGTCCTATTCCACAGGCCAGTGCACGAAGGAACAGTGTTGCATCCGCAACTTCCAGAATACCCTCGAAAGTCGCTATACCCAGTGTCACCGGTTTGCGATGGCGCAGGAACTGCCGCACTTCCTGCTGCACAACACGAAACGAGCCTTCCTGAAGGTTGAAACCATACTTTGCAGCGCGTTCAAACAACCATTGTTCCTTTTGCTGCACGGTAACATGCGCATATACTTTGCCGCGCTTTACGGATTCATGTGTAAGTAAGCCGCTAGCCTGCTTGACACTGTGAACCGGGTTCGCGCGTAGCCGAAACTGCCATCGTTGTCCTGCCTCAATCCGTTCCATCAACTGAACATAATTTTTCGTTTCCCATTTTTGTTCAGCGCCTGGCCAGCCAAATTGTTCCACAATATGTGAAAAATCCGGCTTTCCGTTACTGAGCACAAGGAGATATAAAGCGTTGCCCAGTTTATCAATCCGCCAAAGATTGCGACCATCTTTTTCTATACTAAGCGGAAAGCTGCTTTCCACCGCGGCGTGCAGCTTCTGCGGCGAAGCAAGAGCAGCCATCGTGCCTTTTCTGCGTGTATTCAACTCAATTCGTGACAGATACATTTCCACTAATCCCCCCATCCAGCCATTGCATCATGGTTTGTCGGCAGCTCAGTCACGTGTTGTGGCGTACGGACAGCGATCGCCTCAGCGGTATCCATTACCATACGAAAGCCATATTGACGGTGCCGCTGGTCAAAAGAGGCCGGTAAATCCCGCCGTAAAAATGCTCCTTGCTCATTCGGCTGTGCGTCACAAATGATGGTCAGTTTGACCAGTTCCAAATTCTTTTTTTGAAACCACTCACAGGCTTGCCAAGGCTCCTCTTCAAGTGCCTGCCGAAGGCCCCGCTTCCGCAGCCCCAGTACCAGCCGACCCGCCGGCGGGCAGGAGCGCCGACCTAAGTATAGCGGAAAAACCGGATTCTCCAACGCCATTATAAGCTCTTGCAGAAAAACATCTTCGCCCTCCAAACCCACCAGAAACACTGCATCAGCCAAATAATAACGAGTTGTAACAAACGGTGGATCTTGCTCGTTTAGCCGCGCAGTATGAAAATCCCTTAGAAACGTTCCCGGCTGATCAATTCTTACACCGAAGCGGAGATCTTTCAAATCTTCCAATCCTTCGGTCCGGCTGCGTCCCAATGCCGCAGCCAACAAACCAATCACTCCGCTTTTAGTTGGCTCTCTTGCTGTATCCCGTGTATCGAATTTACTGGCGATACCCCAGGATTGTAAGGGTGCCGCCAAGCGCAGCAACAAAGTACTCATCCTTGCTCCCCATCCTCATGCAAAAGACTGCCCACAACTTGCTCTGTCTTTTTCAATAGTTCGGGTAGCTCCAACGCATCGCCTAATCCGGTTAGTTCATTACCGATAGCGGTAAAAAAGGCTTTTTCCGGTTCGTTAAAGAAGTTGTTATAAACAATATTCGCATAATCTGCCAACGCTTTTGCTGACTTTACCTGATAACCACCTTCTCTTGCCTTGACCGGAGTCTCGAATGCTCCCAAATTAACAGGCTGATCTCGGCGAAAAGCGACCATCACCGCATAAGGCGGAGTACTATTGGCAAACGTATTAAGCTTTCCGGTAGGCATGGAGCAGACAAAAGCACGGAGAAATTCCTTGACGGCCTTTGCAGCGGCATTGGCATCACCGAGGTTATTTTTCAAATCATGGGCTGCAACCGTCGCATATCTATAAAGAGTAGAAGAATTGAATTCGATGGTGCCGATCATACCGGCGCCTGCCTGATCCTCAGGCGCACGGTCGTCCAGCGCGGTGAAATAGTCGTACTCATTTTCCACCTTATGGGTTGAAATCGCATGAGCAACCTGAGCGGAAGCATCAGTATTTAAAGCTGGGTCATCAGCTACCATACGTCCAAATAAGGCAATATCAACACCCATTCCCGCATTGAGTGCCGCCTGTACCTCTTTCTTACCTGGCAGGGGGTCCATGAGTGCCATACGTGCCATATTTTCTGCTTGCTTGCTACTCATAAAGAAGAGCGCTTTTGCCTCTGTATCTTTAGTACTGACCCCTGCCTGCTTAATGATTTTTTCGGCTAAGGCCATTGCATCTTCTTTGTTGATATTACGCAGAGAGCAGATCTGATCCGCAACCTTTTCAACAATTTTCTTTGTACGTTCACTTAATTCACTCTCACTAAAATACTCCTTAAACATCTCGCGCATGGCATGTTTCCATGATTGGGAGGAAACCCTGGCACGACGTATACCGCCATACATCGCTGTCTTAGGGCTTCCGGTATCATCCCGATTGACACAACTCGGCGGCAGTGACTGGATTACATGAATATCTACAAAAACACGATTTTTACGATTGCTCATTTCGATCCCCTCCGTTTTCTTTCTCAGCATTTGCTTGGGCAATGCGATAATAGTCCTCGCCCCAACGCAGTCGTACCCGGTTCCTAATTTCATCAAACTGATACCAAAACAAATCCTCAGCAAAACGCGGATAATCCAGGGCAATATCCCCGGCTCTGAGCAATTGGATCAGGCCGCGGGCATGATGCGCAAACTCGGTAAACTCATTCGCTGTTGCAACTGAGTCAAAGCGTCGCTTAATTGCGGGCTCGCGATCTCTGTCCTGCTTCACTAAATAGCCCACGGCAGCTCCCAAAGAATTGCCTGTGTTTTTATTCTCAGTTTTCCCGCCTACACTCATTGGGTGGTCTTTACCCTGCTGATGCAGCGCAAACAGCGTTAACGCCGTGTAAATTGCCCATTCTGAGTAACTCGGGTCATCACCTCTACCATAAAGTTCTTCCGGCATATCCCCCAGCAAAATTTCAAACAGATCCGGCAGCTCCCCCGGCTGCTTACCAATCCCCCTGCGCAGTTTAGCCAGCATGGCTCGACTCCAGGGGCTTTCCGTTAAAAGACGTTCGACCTTTGTCTGTGTCAGCTTTTTGATTTGGTAGGCATGTTTTCCCTGTTCTCCCATGTTCTGCCTCCTTTCTCTATAGTATCTCTATCGTACGTATAATCCTAGAACGGAATTTTGCCAACGCGCCCGGCGCAGTGTAAAGCCTCCCCTTCACCCAACGGCCTGTAATGGCTTTTTCGCCGGATTGATGGGCAGTTTCTTCCCCAAGCTGCAAGAGAGTCCGTCTTACAATATTTTTCCAATCTTGCTCCGTCTTAGCTATATCGGTTTGCATAGGATCGATATGCGCGAGCCATTTACGAAATGGCATGTCCAGCCGGAAGTAGGCCTCGGCTTTCGCAGCGCTACCATTACCCACTCCGGCTTTATGATGCAAACTATCACTGTCTCCGGAGGCTTTAGCTAAATCGGCAGCGAGAAAGGACAACAGCTTGACACAATCCTCGGTGATGGAAAGTAGCCTTGTAATCTGTGTTACCCATCCTTGCCCGAGCTGAGATACCATGTTTGCGTTGATGGTAAGGGAATCTTGAAATACATCCGTGACAAAGAAATCTTTGTCACCATATTTCACACCGGCTATCTGTAAAGTTACCATACGATTGATGTGACCTTGATCTTTCAACATTGATAACCAACGTACATGCCCCCGGAAATGGATCTTGCGCGGGCGATAGCGGAATGCAGCATACAACTTCCCCGCGAGCTGTGTTGGAAACTGGACGAAACCATCAGGGAATTGGAGAAAATTGCTCTGCATGAGCTATGGGCGTGGCAGCAATCCCCCTGGCTCAAAGGAGAATTATTCCTGGTACTCGATGAGCAGCTTGGTACAGAACTATGTGGATATCATCTGCAGTATGATCCACATTACGGGATGCTTTCAAAGAAAATAGAAGAGGAGGATGTGAATGCAGGAGAAGGCATTTAATTTATTGTATGAGCCGTGGATTATGGTGGTGAACCTGGAAGGAGAAACAGAAGAAGTATCGCTGCTGACAGTTCTGAGCGCGCTTTACGGTGTTGACAATAATTCCTGCGCAACCGTCCCCGGAAAGCAAGTCTTCCAGAACCAAAGCGATTTGTTCATCGTCCGGCAGAATTTTAAGCGCAACTTGAAGCGGACGCTGTTCGCCATAGATCTTTTCCTGGTGTATATCGCTGCCATCGGTGAACGTAATAATCGGATAATCGCAGGTAGCTGCCCACGCAGGCAATGGCGGAGCTTCAGGTTTTTCCTTATCAAACACCGGATCATATTCCCTTACAGGCACGCTTTCTTGATTTAAATAGGCGTCGATCAATTGTTTGCGTTTTTCTCCCGGCAACGTTGCGGAAAGAACAACCACCGGTACTCCGTACGCGCCCAACCAGTTTAAAACTTTATAGAGATATTGGCTCATATAAGCGTCATAAGCATGGCATTCGTCTAAAATTACAACTTTATTGGCAAGTCCCAGGTGCCGTAGGGCCAGATGTTTCTGCTTCAGTCCGCCCATAAGTACCTGGTCAATGGTCCCGATGACAAAATCCGCAAGAATGCCTTTTTTGCGACCGGAAAACCATTCATGAACGATGATGGCATCATCACCGGTTTCTTCGCTCTCTTCTCCGCCGACCCAATAACCGCCCATTTCTTTCGTATTCGTTTTGATATTATAATACAGCTCGTTGAGATCGGCCTTGCCGTGGGCAAGATATACAGCGTGATTAACGCCATCCTCTAGTCGTTCAATCCAACTGCAGATACGCAAAAATAAACCGTTGGCCGTAGCCTGGGTCGGTAAAGCAAAAAATACGCCGCTTCGTTTCGTCTTATTTGCCAAAAGCTCTACTAATGCCAGAGAAGCTTCGGTTTTCCCTTCGCCCATTGGTGCTTCGAGTATCACTATACCCGGGCATAACACATTCCCAAGTAAGTTCAATATGGCGGTCTGTACCGGGCGGGGCTTATCAATCCCAAAGCGTTTTTCGTAGAACTTTGCTCCCATCCAATTCCAGGCATTATCCGGGTTCCAGAATTCAGGCAGATTGATTTCCTGCCATGCTGCCTTAGTCCTCTCATCAGACGATCTTGTACTCCCGTATAAATCAACATGCGGGAAATATATTTCATTGCTTACAATCCAGTCCACCATAATGACCAGTCCAGTGAGCAATACCTGCGCTGTAATGTCCGGCTGCCAGGACTGCGCTTCCTGCTTCGAAACTCTGGCAAGCTCCAGCGCATATGTCAATAATTCTTGCTGGAACTTACTCCAGGCCTCTTGCCCTTGCTTCCAACCCAAGTCTGTTTTATAAGCAGTTCGAAGATCATTCAACTGTTTATAACTTGGAGGCTGTCCATGATGTCCGCCGAGTATTACCGCCAGCTTCCGATTGAAACCATACTTCTCTAAAATAAGCTGAGAAGCCCAGAAATGCCGCGCTTCCCGGAAATGAATGTTACTGGGAATTGACAACCCTACGTCAAATATTTGCTGACGCAGTTGCTCGTCAAATTCCGAACAGCCAAGCTTACCCTGAAAGGCAGGGATTGCCTTGCCAAAATCATGTCCTGCAGCAAGGAAAACAAAACATGGTAGCGCAGCATCTTCAAAATCGACAGTACTTTTTTCTGTTAAGTTAATTCCATAGGCAATCCTCAGCTTAGTACAAGAAGGAAGCCAATGATGCCAAACCAACGTTGCGATTTCTGCAGCATCTGACATATGCATCACAAGCGGAAGCCATTGCTTAGCTTGGTCACCTTTGGCTTTTTTTGCCCATAGTACCTTCGCCTGCCAACCTTTCAAGTTAATTTCACTCACCTCGTCCTCTTCGCCACTTCTATGGCTACTGTGCGAAACACCGTACTCTCCGACAATCCCTACCATCACACAATATATTCAGTCAGGACTTCGACAACAGTTCGTTAAAATAATTAATTAGCGCAATGAAATGCCGCCGTATCCGGCAAGGTTCAGCCCCCTTCACGAAGAACTGGGCCAAAACCTTTCAAATTGTGCCGCGCTTAAATCACATAATTCACCGACGATCTTATGATGAGCCTGGTCATGCCTTTTATCCAATGTAGCTTAAACAATTCTAAACCCCGCCATACTCCCCCGGTCGGTTGGCTGGACCTCCAGCCTGGCGTCGATGCGTTCTTTTAATTCCGGCACATGGGAGATTATCCCCACCAGGCGGCCGCCTTTTTGCAGGTCGATCAGGGCCCGCATGGCAAAGTCCAGTGATTCGGGGTCCAGGGTGCCGAAGCCTTCGTCCACGAAAATGGTATCCAGGTGGATGCCGCCCGAGTAGGACTGGACCACGTCGGCCAGGCCCAGGGCCAGCGAAAGTGAGGCCAGGAAGGTTTCTCCGCCGGAAAGCGTGGCCACGTTCCTGGCGGCGCCGGTATATGTATCGAAGACTTCCAGGTCCAGGCCGCCGGCTGCGTTTCTCCGGGACAGTTCCGTGGTGCGCTGGAGGTGGTAGCGGCCGCGGCTCATTAACTTAAGGCGTTCGGTGGCGGCTATGGTGACGTCGTCCAGCAGCGCTCCCAGCACAAAGCGCTGGAAGGTAAGGCCATATTTATTCCTGCCGTTGGCCACTTCGGAGAGTCGCCCCAACACTAAATACTGGTCCTCCAGGCCCTTCAATAGACCTTCGAGTTCCTGGAGCTTCTTCAGGCTCTTGTCTCCTTCCTTAACTTGTGTCTGAAGCTGGCCTTCCTTTATCAGCAGTTGGTCATGCTCTTTTCTTGCTTCAGCTTCTGCCAGGGCCAGCTTGTCCAGGTCCGGTTCAACTAAACCCTCCGCCGCTCCGGCGGCGCGCGCCAGACGGTCCCTGGCGGCATGGAGGCTCTCGTCAAAACCTTTGATCCCACTTTCCATTTTTTGAATCTCTTCCGGCGTTTTCCTTGCCTTCTGATAGTCTTCCAGGCTGTCAAAGCCCGCTGACTCAAGGCGCTTCTGGAATGAACGCATTTCATCTTCCGCCAGCTTCACAGCTGCCTGCCAGTTTGCCAAAGCTTCTTTCTCTGCCGCTTCTGCCACGGCCAGCGCCTGCTTTGCTCCATCCGCTGCTTTTTTAGCCAGCTCGAAGTTTGCCATGAGCTTGTCCTTCTTTTGCCTGGCTTCCAGCTGGGCTTTGCTCAAAGCTTTTGCCTCGCGCAGGTCATCAGGAACTGACGACTCGCGTTCACGCAAGACAGCCCGGGCAGCTTCCAGATCCGTATAAGCTTTCTGATATTCCTTTTTGCAGGATTCTAACTTTATAATGGCAGCCTCTTCCCGCTCCTTCAGTTTCTTTATCGCGTCCTCCAGCGCGGAAACAGTTTCTAATGCCTGGCAGGCTTCCGACCAGAGTTCTCTGGCTTTGCCGACTTTAGCCTGCAAAACAGCTAAATCGATATTGGCGTTTTCGCCCAGTTCCTTTTCCAGGTCCCCTGTCCTGCTTTGAGCAGTTGATTTTACTGTCTTTATGTCGCTGAATTCATCTCTGGCTTTGTTAAGGACAGCCTCCAGGTCAACTACATACTTCTGGCGGGCTTTCAAGTTTGCCTCTGAAGGCAGGCTGGCTCCGGGCGCGGCAGGATTCGGGTGGTCCATTGAACCGCATACCGGACACGGCTCTCCTTTGGTTAAACCGCCGGCCAGGATGGCGGCCTGCCCCTTGTTCCATTTTTCCTGCAGGACGGCCAGTTCTTCCCTGGCCGCGATATGACGGGCTTCGGCTTGCCGGTGTTTGTTTTCTGCCAGGGTGTATGATTTCTGAGCTTTGGCCAGTTCCCGGCGGAATTCCTCCAGTGACTGCCTTTTATTGCTTATTTGTTCGGCTGCCCGGCAGGCTGCTTCCAGAGCTGCCGCCTGGTCTGCCGTGGTTTTCGCCTCTGTATAGGCCGCTGCTTTTTCTTCTATTGATTTACGGACGGCCTCAAGGGAGTCCTGCGCGCTCCTTTGTCCTGTATCAGCTTCTCTTGCTTTCTTTTCAGCACCGCTGACCGCCCGGCTCGTCTCAGCCAGGGCGGCGACTTTTTCGGTAAGGGCCTCCAGCCGGGCCACTTCGCGTCCGGCGGCCTCCCGCTCCGGCCCCTTTTCCTCCTCAGCCGCCAGTTCTTTTACCGCATTTTCGCAGGCTGACGCCGCTTCATTTTTTATAAACTTTTTGTTTTCCAAATGAGTGGCTGCTGTATCAGCTTCCTGCTGCCTTGTCACCAGGAGGTTTTCCGCGTCCACAAGGCCGGCAGCCCGGTTGGCCCTGGTTAATTCAGAACGTTTAGCCTCTATTTCCCCGGCATTCTGCTCCAGCTCTTTGAGAGCTTTTTCAGCGCCCTCTTTCTCCTTCAGCTTTTCCCGTACCTGCCTGCCGGCTTCTAAGCGGGTTTGCGCTTCTTTCAGGGCCGCGCGGCATTTCTCAATGTTTTTTTGCACTTCCGCCTGCTGCTCAAGATTTGCTCTATATTGATGTTCCAGCTCCTCCCGTGTCGCCGCTCCGGCATTTTGCAGCACCCATGCTTTTTGATTCGTCAGCTGTTCGATTTCAGCCTGGAGCTTTTTGGCCGACTCTTTTAAGGACTCTTCGATGCGGCGGTAAAATTCCGTCCGGAACAGGATCTCCATTATCGCCTGGCGCTCCTTTGAATCTGCCGTCAGCAGCCTGCGAAAATCGCCCTGGGGGAGCATTACCACCTGCCGGAACTGGCTGCTTTTAAAGCCGAGCAGCTTCTCCACAACTTCGGTGACTTTGCTCCATCCGCTGGCCAGGACGGCGCCTTCTTCAGCGTCGTCAGCGACGCCGGTCCTCTTCCATAGGGTGGCGTTGGCCGGCATGGTGGTGATCCCTTCCCCACGCTTCTTGGGCCGCTCCTGCTCGGGGCAGCGCAGTATGCGAAAAGTATCGGCTCCTATGGCAAAGTCGAAAGTGATCTCAGTAGGTTCAGTTAAGTCCGCATGGCCGCTGCGCATCTGCTCGCCCTTGCGCTCCGCGCCGCTGGTGTCCCCGTAAAGGGCAAAGCAGATAGCGTCGAGAATGGTGGTTTTACCCGAGCCGGTGGGGCCGTGGATTAAGAAGAAAGTCCTTTCGCCCAGCTCGGTAAAATCTATTACCTGCGTGCCGGCATAAGGGCCGAAGGCGCTGATGGTAATATTGATTGGCTTCATGGCCGCACCTCCCTCTCCTGCTGGTAGAATTTTTCCAGGGTTTCTGCATACGCTTTATTTTGCTCACCGGAAAGCGGTGTACCGGTGACCTGTTCAAAAAATGAGGAAAAAAGTTCAGCATCACTCAGACGGCGGTGGTCCGCGCCGGGCCCGCGCAGTTCCCCTCCCGCGGTTAAACTGGGGCGTTCCAGGTGGAGCACGTTGGGATACACCTGGCGCAGCTTGCCGATAGCGTCCATGATGGGGCCGGTATCCCGCAGGGTTACCATAATGTAGTCGTCCCTGCTCTCTCCGTTTTTAGGCCCGGCCAGGATGTCTGTAAAGTATCCTTCCAGGCGGCGCACGTCCCGGCGGGGTGTAAGGGAAATTGTTTCAAACGACGTTTTGCCGGCGCCGTCCATTTCCACCAGGGTCACTGATTTCCGGTGGGATGCCTCGGAAAAGGAGTACTTCAGCAAAGAGCCGGCATAGCGGATATGCTCGCTTCCCGCTTGCTGCGGCTGGTGCAGGTGCCCCAGTGCCGCGTAATTAAAGGGCTGAAAGAAGGAGGCGCTGACCGTCCCGCTGCCGCCTACGGAAAGAGGCCGCTCTGATTCGCTTTCTTCGCCGCCGGCCACAAAGGCATGGGCCAAAATCACCCTGCGGGCTCCTGCCGGGATGGGCGCGGAGAGATGCTGGATCATTGAGTGCATGGCCTGCTCGTGGTTGACCGCACCCGGCGCTTGCAGCCTCTCCCTTACCAACGGGGGCTCGACATAGGGCGCCGGGCAAAAATAGACCGGACCGTATGGATCATTAATAACGACGGGCTTGAGCCTGTCAGTCAACTGTCCAATAAGGTGCAGGCTCTGCCGGGCCATCAAGCCGGCGCCAAAGCCAAGCCTGTCCGGGCTGTCATGGTTGCCGGTGATTAATATTACGGGGATCTTGTAATCCATCAGGATGCGGGAAAGCACCTCATCCAGAAGCTTAATTGCTTCGGTGGGTGGGACAGAACGGTCGTAAATATCGCCGGTAATTAGTATCACATCCGGACTGACCTCACCGGCGAGCTGAATAAATTGCTGCAGGACATGATCCTGGTCACCGGTAAGGTATATGCCGTGAAAAATCCGCCCTAAATGCCAGTCCGAGGTATGTAGAATTCTCATTTTAGCCCCCCTGGAATTTATTTGCCTGGTCTAAAGGAAATATATCATTTACACTTGATCATACTTTGTCAGTTATTGAATTTTTGTAAAATAAATTTTCTGCGCAATTACATATTTCGAGAATTCTTCGGTTAATCCTTCAATATTTGACTGTAAATAGATCATCCTACACTTACTTACAATTGATAAATTACCGTGAAAGCAGTTAAAATAACCCCCTCCCATTTGAGCATGAAAAAAGACACTCGGTTGGGAGTGCTTCAGTAAAGTGATTCTTTTTAATATATTAGAAAAGACACTCTGTTATAGGGTGCCTCCGCTAGCCATATCTGTATAAATCCCTGATTCTGTCAAGTAATTCTTCAAAGGTTTTCGTTCTAATACCAAGATTCTTTAGATCTAATTGATCGCCCTTAATTTTTTCAAGAAACAGGTTAATATCTTTACTGATTTCATCTTCGACCTCAATCCTACTTAAAGGGGATACGTTAATCAGTAAGCGAAAAATGTCGTTCTTATGTTTTTTCACTGTTTTAGAATCAATATTCTCGCCACCTTTAACCCTTTCCGATAAATCTAACCAAGCCTTTATTTTGAAAAGTATGATATATTCCAGCTCAAGAACAGAATAGCCGTTTACAACGATCTTCCCCTTTAAAAGCAAATTATAATAAGCATCATTGAGAAGGATCGCAGATAAACTGGCCACACTGTCCCCAATATGGATGGGTGTCAAAACTGAGTCAAAATGCAACTGCATCTTCTCAGGCTTTCGGCTGAATAATTCTATCATAGCAGGAAATCCCGGTTTGCTCGGTTGTGTGAACCGATAGAAATGCTCTTTCCCCGTACTCTTTTGTCGGTATTCATAGCCACCATCTTCGATGAATTCCCAAAACTTAATTCCAAAAGGTTCTTCTAATGCTTCAATGATAAGAACCATATCCAGATCTTTTGTGGCTCTAAAAGGAGCACCGATTTCGTCTAGCAATATGTCACAAGCCGCTCCTCCAATAAAAACATATTGTCCTGTGTAGTCACTAAAATACTCTTTGAATATCTCTATCCCATATACCATGTTTCATCCTTTAACCTTTCCTCCAGTGCCTGCTCGACTCTCTCATCATTGATCTCTTTTAAAGATAACGCCAGAGATACAAGATCCACCTGTTTTTCTTTGCTTAATAGCGTTGGATCGTAGCACCACACTTGTATTTCCGTTAATTTCTCATCTGCAATCCTGTCCTTGTCTTTCACAAGATAGGGCTCAATCTCATTTAGTCTTTCTTTTGAAATAGCTCTTACAGGATTTTTGGGCGGATTCATCATGGAAATCATGGAAAGGGCTTCTAGCCCTGCCACAAGGACATCCTCTACTGTTTTTCCTGTATATATAGTCTTCCTTACTGGATTTATTAGGTATCGGCTGCCTCTACGATAATACTCCGGGTCACCAATCCTTTTATATATTTTGCTTCTTCCTGTTTTGCCACCAATTTCACAAGTTAGAAGCCCCGCGTCATACAAGTCATTTAAAATTCGAGAAGTTGTCATATTCGATGTATTTAAAACTACTGCTAAATCTGTGGCGCAGATGGTCATTTTCCTATTGTATAACCAATATAAGAAAGCTAGTTGAGTAGAAGAAGAAAATGTGGCAGCCTTTTTTGCCGGTTTTTCCACAGTATTTTTTAAATCCAATCCCAAAAAAGGTAAGTACATCTGTTTATCTTCTACAACAAAGGGTATGCGATGTTCAATTAAACTTTTTCTTCGAAACCGGGAAATAGACTTATACAAGAATACTAAATTCTCATCAACCGTTTTATTGATCGCTTTTATGTGTTTTTTTATGACATCGATTCCTGGGGCTTCCTGCAAAATCTCAATGAGTATACAACGATGTCCTAATATTTCAGCTTCATAAAAATCATAAAGCTCAAGCAAAAATAAAGGAATTTTTTTCTTCTCCTCCCAAGCTTGAATGCTTATGTTTTCGTCAATGTTTTCTTTTAAATAAATCTCAAGAGCACCTTTCAAAATCCTCGCCTCTGTAATTTAACTTATTTTTCTTTAAATATAACATCATATATATTTTATTTCAATTGTTATTTGATATATTAAAGTTTATCCCATATTTTATCTTTTCATACTCCGCCCTAAAGACTTCATGCTTTATAAACCATAAGGGACCCAATCATCGATAAACGGTTCACGCTTTGCTTTGGCCAGGCTATTAAAGGCGTATTTCCCACTGATCCAGTAACTCGCCAAGGGGTATAAGCCATACATCAAGCTCATGATATCACTTATTAAGCAGCGCTAAAGGGCTGCTTACCGATATCGGTACTGAAGAACTGGCCCACTTGGAAATAGTGGCGACTATGATCTACAAGCTGGTCAAAGGTGTACCGGCCCAGCAGCTCAGGGAAGCCGGGCTGGGCGCGCATTTCGCCCAGCATGACCGGGCGGTTTACCCGGCCGGCGCCGCCGGGGTGCCCTGGACCGCGGCTTACATCCAGGCCACCGGCGACCCTATCGCCGACCTGCA
>CAZJGV010000058.1:9534-15487 GCA_964545615.1 uncultured Pelotomaculum sp. | reverse complement strand
TTATTTTGATGATTTTTTTGCCTTCAGTCAGATTCATTACCTTGGGGTCCTTCATTACTATTTCCTGCATCTCCCCAGCCGTCAGTCCGGCCGGAACCAGCATACGGTCGCGCACTCTGCTGTTGACCTGTACAACTATGGTGATTTCATCTTCAACAATTGCCGCCGGATCGTATGAAGGCCAGGCCTGCAGGTGTACGCTTCCCTCGTGCCCAGTCGCTTCCCAGATTTCCTCGGTGATATGAGGGGCAAAAGGAGCCAGCAACAGCAGCAGGGCCTCAACCGCCTCCCGCAGTACAGCCTGGTCACGGTCCGTGTCCGGAACCTCTTTGTACTGGTAAAGTGCGTTAACCAGTTCCATGATGGCGCTGACTGCGGTATTGAAGTTAAACCGGGTGCCTATATCCTCTGTTACTTTTTTGATTGTCTTGTGAGTAATCCGCCGCATTTCCCGGTTTACGCCCACCTGATTCCCGGAGGGCCTACCAGATGTATTTTTAAGTGCTTCTTGTAAAGGCTCTATCAGGCGCCAGACCCGGTTTAAAAAGCGGAAGCAGCCTTCCACCCCCTGGTCACTCCACTCCAGGTCCCTTTCGGGGGGTGCGGCGAAGAGGATAAACATCCTGGCGGTATCCGCTCCATAACGCGCCACGATATCTTCCGGGCTTACCACGTTGCCCTTTGATTTAGACATCTTCGCCCCGTCCTTTAAAACCATACCCTGGGTAAGTAAATTGGTGAAGGGCTCCAGGTTGCTTATAAGTTTCAGGTCGGAGAGCACCTTGGTAAAAAACCGTGAGTATAAAAGGTGCAGAATGGCGTGTTCCACTCCACCGATATACTGGTCGACCGGAAGCCAGTAGTTGACCTTGGCTTTGTCCCAGGGTCCGTCCGTCTCCCCTGGGCTGGTGTAGCGGTAGTAATACCAGGAAGAGCACATAAAGGTATCCATGGTATCGGTTTCCCTTTTACCCGGACCACCGCAGCTAGGACAAACGGCATTCACAAATTCAGGGCATTCGGCCAGCGGTGAACGGCCGGTAGGTTTAAATTCGACTTCCATGGGCAACAGTACCGGCAGTTCGCTTTCCGGAACCGGCACCAGCCCGCAGTGCTCACAATAAATGATGGGTATGGGCGCGCCCCAGTAACGCTGGCGGGATATTAGCCAGTCCCGCAAACGGTACGTTACCCTGAACCTGCCCCTTCCTATCTCTTCAAGGTAGCTGGTGATAGCCTTGATTGCCTCTTTGTTAAGCAGGCCGTTAAAGCGGCCTGAATTCACCAGCAGACCTTCTTCTTCGTAAGCTGATTCCATAGTATCCGGCTCCAACTCTATGCCGGGCGGCTGAATCACCACCCGGATCGGGAAACCATACTTTCTGGCAAATTCAAAGTCGCGCTGGTCGTGGGCGGGAACACCCATAACGCAGCCGGTACCGTATTCCAGCAGGACATAATTGGCGATCAAGATAGGTACCTTTTCCCCTGTCAGCGGATTCACGCATTGGGCCCCAATAGGCAGCCCGACCTTTTCCACTTCGTTCGAGGTACGGTCAATCTCGCTCAAATTCCGCACTTTGAGGACAAACTCCCGGATCTTCGACTCGGCCTCGCTGCCGGCAATCAGTTTTTCCACCAGCGGGTGTTCCGGCGCCAGGACCATGTAAGTGACACCAAAAACCGTGTCCGGGCGGGTCGTGTATACTGTTATTGATTCTTGCGAGCCATCTATTTTAAAATCGATCTCCGCGCCCTCGCTGCGGCCGATCCAATTCTCCTGCATGATCTTAACTTTTTCAGGCCAGCCATCCAAAAGGTCCATGTCCTTTAGCAGGCGGTCGGCATAATCGGTAATTTTAAAGAACCACTGGGCCAGTTCCCTCTTCTCAACCGTTGACTTACAGCGCTCGCAACCTCCGTTTACAACCTGCTCGTTGGCCAGGACCGTAGCGCAGTCCGGACACCAGTTTACCGCCGAGAGCTTTTTATAGGCCAGGCCTTTATGGAAAAGCTGGAGAAAGAGCCATTCGGTCCAGCGGTAATATTCCTGATCACAGGTGGCAAACTCCCTGTTCCAGTCATAGCTGATACCCAATTGTTTCAACTGCTCGCGCATATTGCTGATGTTATCGACAGTCCACTGGGCCGGGTGAATCCCGCCGTGCTTGATGGCGGCGTTTTCCGCCGGCAGCCCGAAAGCGTCCCAGCCCATGGGGTGAAGCACATGAAAGCCCTGCATGGTTTTAAAGCGGGCTACAACATCTCCGATAGAATAGTTCCTCACGTGACCCATGTGCAGTTTTCCTGATGGATAGGGAAACATCTCCAGGCAGTAAAACTTCGGCTGGTCAGAAAAGTCCGGTACTGCGTAAAGGTCATCTTCAGCCCAACGTTGCTGCCATTTTTTCTCTACTTCATCATAATTATACTTTTCTTCCAATTTGGTTCCCCCTTGATCGCTCAGACCGCAAAAATATCTAACTATTCACAATCTACTATCTCACATCTAAACGATAAGTGCAAATTAAATTGGGACGCGAGTCGTGGGAAGTGGGAACTGAGATACAGGCATTCCTTTCAGGTTTTTTTCTTTATGACCATAAAAGCCATCCCTTGAGTCTCACGTCCCACGTCTCACTTCTCACGTCTCAGTTTTAGGCTGTTTCGATCTTGTCCGCATCCTGCAGACCCAGCATCTCAACAGCCATATCGCGCAGTTTGTATTTCTGAATCTTGCCGCTGGCAGTAATAGGATAATTCTCCACAAAAGCCACATATCTGGGGATTTTGTAGCGGGCAATCTGCCCTTCACAGAATTTCTTCACACCTTCCTCTGTCAGCTCGCATCCTTTCTTCAGCTGAATATAAGCCATTACTTCCTCACCATACTTGACGCTGGGCACACCAACCACCTGCACGTCCTTGACGTCGGGGTGAGTATAAAGAAACTCCTCAATCTCCCTGGGGTATATATTCTCTCCACCGCGGATGATCATATCCTTGAGGCGGCCGGTAATCTTCAGGTAGCCGTTTTCGTCCACCGTGCCGAGGTCGCCGGTGTGCAGCCAGCCATCCTTGTCAATGGCCACCGCGGTCGCTTCGGGCATTTTGTAGTAACCCTTCATTATGTTGTAGCCGCGGGCGCATATTTCCCCCTGGGTGTGGGGGCCTACTTCTTTTCCGGTTTCCGGGTCAACAATTTTCATCTCCACGTCAGGCAGCACGCGCCCTACCGTTGAAACTCTGAGTTCGAGAGGGTCATCCGTCGTAGTATTGGTAATCCCCGGCGAGGACTCGGTCTGCCCGTATGTAATTACAATGTCATTCGCACTCATGATGTCTACAACTTTTTTCATGACTTCAATGGGGCAGGGCGAGCCGGCCATAATCCCCGTGCGCAGGGAGGAAGTGTCGAATTTCTCCTTCTCCATAATCTCAAGCTCCATGATAAACATCGTGGGCACCCCGTGCACACCGGTGCAGCGTTCCTTCTCGATTGTCCACAGCACCTGCCTGGCGTCAAAAGACTCGACCGGAACCATGGTGGTCCCGTGCGTGACGCTGGCCATCGTGCCCAGCACGCAGCCGAAGCAGTGGAAAAAAGGCACCGGTATGCACAGCCTGTCCTGCTCGGTTAATTTCATACTGTCCCCTATGCCGAGGCCGTTTAAAATAAGGTTGCGGTGCGTGAGCATGACCCCCTTGGGAAAACCGGTAGTCCCCGAGGTGTACATCATGTTTATAACATCGTCAGGCTTCAGTGACGCCATGACGTCTTCCAGTTCCTCGTCCGTGACTTCTTCGGCCATTTTCATGACCTCGTTCCAGGTGAACATGCCGGGGAGTTTTTTGTCCCCGATCAGAATTACATTCTTCAGAAAAGGCAGCCTCTCCGAAACCAACTCGCCGGGCTGGCAATTACGCAGCTCCGGGCAGAGTTCGTAAACCATGCCTACATAATCCGAAGATTTTGTACCCTCTATGAGAATCAACGTTGTGGAATCCGACTGTTTCATCAGGTATTCAAGTTCAAATAGCTTGTAATTGGTGTTGACAGTTACCAGTACAGCCCCCATCCTGGGGCTGCCGAACTGGGTGATCACCCACTCGGGCACATTAGTAGCCCAAATGGCTGTGCTGTCTCCTTTTTTAACACCCAGTTTCATTAATCCCTTGGCAATCTGGTTGCAGGCTTCCCGGAACTCTTTATAAGTGTACCTCAAGCCGCGGTCCGGGTAAACTAACGCTTCTGTATCGGGATAGGCCTCAGTAATCTGGTCAACCAGTTCGCCCAATGTAATTCCGCCAAAATCAATTACACTCACTTGTTCCCCTCCCCAAAAATAATAAAACCTCTTCATCCCTTCAGGGACGAGAGGTTTAACCCGCGGTACCACCCTTTTTGGCAAAGATATATCTTGGTGGAGCTGGCGGGGATTGAACCCGCGGCCTCTTCCATGCCAAGGAAGCGCGCTCCCACTGCGCCACAGCCCCATTTCTTTACCCTCTTACAGCGATAACGGCGCTACCCGGTCCGGAGTACTAAACTTCCTCCGGACAGCTCAAAGGCGAGTTTCGGCAGTCCGGCCCACCGCCTTACACCACCCGGCGGCTCTCTTCAGAGTTGTGCTGCTTACTGCTCCTCATCATTGCATTGACAACTAAACTGAGGTTTATTATAAGACATACATTTTGATCTGTCAACTCGGGAATAATTGTTTGATTCTAGATGTTTACCGGCACACCCACTACCGGAGCATCCCCCCACAAGCGTTCAAGATTATAAAACTGCCGCTCCGCATCCTGAAAGACATGGACAATAACATCACCGTAATCGAGCAATACCCAGTTGGCTTCCCGGAAACCCTCCCGTCGCAAGGCCGGCATCCCCGCTTCCTTCAATTTTTCCTGGATGTTTTCTACAATGGCTCGAACCTGGGTGCTGGAAAACCCGCTGCAAATTATAAAATAGTCAGCTATTACGGTCACTTCACGGATATCAAGAACCGTGATGTTTGAAGCCTTTTTGTCTTTCGCAGCCTGCACAGCAATGTTTGTAATTGCCTGTGGACTTAATGACAAGGCCACTCCTCCTCAATTATATGTTTACTTAAGTTTATATTCTTCTTTTAAAGCAAAGTTCCTTCTAATCGGGCTTCACCTTATTTATTCCCCACGCGATAGGCTATACCGTCCGCCATGGCAATTAAGCCACCGTTTTCCTCCCTTACCTCAAGACGGTATAAACCAGTCTTTCTGGTCAGGTTTTCCTCTCGCGCCACAGCGGTGAGTAATGAACCCTCAGAAGTAGCCTTTAGAAAACTTATGCTCACATTAAGCGCCAGCGCCAAAGAGCCGTGCGAATTGCTGGCCGCGGCAAAAGCAATATCCGCCAGGGCAAAAACCGCACTGCCGTGCGTAAGGCCGGCGCCGTTAAGTAATTCGGAAGTAACCCTCATGGTTGCGCGGGCATAACCAGGCTTGATCTCTAAAAGGTTGATGCCCAGATAACGGGCAAAAGCATCTTTTTCTAAACGCTGCCGGCAATGTTCAATGTTATCGTTTATTTTCCTTCCCCTCGCTTTACGGCAGCGCTTTTCATCTGCTGCCGGTAACAAAATAATTTTACCTTTTATAGAAGTATTCGCCGGCGTTCTTCCGGTGTCCTTTATCATGTAATAAAATAACCCGTATAGGTCTTTTCTACACGGGTATTTATAGAATATTATTCCATCACCGGCCGTTTATTACCCTAACTGTTTATATGCACCTGCGTCAAGATTAGATTTGCCTGAGGTTTCTAATATTAAATTTCGCCTGCCCTATCTTCTCTCGCTTTTGCCTCGTTTACGGTTATGACCCTTCCATTAAGTTCGGTACCGTTCATTGCAGCGATCATGGTATCCGCATCTTCATCCCGGACTTCTACGAAGCCAAATCCACGGGAACG
>CAZJGV010000058.1:0-9524 GCA_964545615.1 uncultured Pelotomaculum sp. | reverse complement strand
CGAGCGACCGGACTCACGATCAGTTATAACGCGGCTGCTCAATACTTCACCGTGCGCTGAAAAAGCGTCGCCTAAATCCTCAGCCTTAGTAGCCCACGGGAGATTTCCAACATACAAGGTTCGCGCCATTCACCAATCACCTCTTTCCCAATAATACTTTTAATTTAATCTATTATTTACAGAAGGAAATTTCCTAATGCAATCTTAACCAGGCAAAGATTTTCCAGATTTCATTTCCTGTAAAGATAGTGTTTAAAAACATATTCTTCAACAGATTCCGGCAGGAGGTACTTTATTGGCCGGCCCTCCCGCACTCTCTGTCTGATATCGGTGGAAGAAATAGCAAGGGCCGGTACTTCCATACATAAAATATTTTGTTTTAAACTGCCTGGCAACTGGTTCAATTTATTCAATAACTCAGACAAACGATAACCTGGTCGGGTAGCGGCTACAAAACGGCAAGTTGTCAGCAGCTCTTCAAACTTTTTCCAGGTCAAAATTTCCAGCAGGGCATCGGCGCCAGTGATGAAATAAATTTGAGCTTCCGGGTAAAGCTTTGCAAAAGCCCGCATTGTGTCAATAGTGTAGGATGGACCGGGCCTGTCCACCTCTAGCGTCGAAGCCTGGAAAAATGGGTTTGAGGCTACGGCCAGGCAGGTCATGGAGTAGCGGTCCGATGGTTGGGTGATAATGTATTCCGGCTTATGAGGGGGTCTCCCCGCCGGCACAAAAATAACCTTCTCCAGATCAAGTGCGTGCCTGGCTCCTTCGGCCGCAACCAGATGCCCATAGTGTATAGGGTCAAAGGTCCCACCCATAATTCCAAGGCGGTATTCTTTTCTTATCTCTTTATTCATAAATCCAGCACAAGATTATTCCGGTGCACTACCTCATCGTAGTCTTTGTAGCCCAGAACACGGGCGATATCCCTGGTCTGCGCTCCTTTGATCCGGTCAATCTCAGCCGAAGCATAATTGGTTATACCTCTGCCGATTTCCCGGCCGTCCGGGCCGGTTATAATCACCGTATTGCCCATCTCAAAGGTTCCTTCCAGTCCCGTGACACCTGAAGGCAGGAGGCTCTTGCCCTGTTTGACCAGCGCCGCGGCGGCGCCTTCGTCAACGAATACTTTTCCGCATACCGCCGAGCTGTATGCAATCCACTGCTTTTTGTTTTCCAGTTTATTGGCTAAAGGCCAGAAAACTGTACCAACATGTTCACCGGCTACTATCCGCCGGATGATATCTTTTTCGCCTGAGCGGGCTAAGACTGTATGCACTCCGGAGTGCGCGGCTATTTTTGCCGCCTGCAATTTTGTGGTCATGCCGCCTGTTCCCATCTTGCTCCCTGCCCCGCCGGCAAGTGATTCTATTTCATGGTTTATTTCTTTTACTTCCTGAATCAGGCGGGCGCCGGGGTCTTTGCGCGGGTCTGCCGTGTAGAGCCCCTCAATGTCGGAGAGTAAAATCAGCAGTTCCGCGTCCACAAGGCTGGCTACCAGCGCTGAGAGGGTGTCATTCTCACCAAGTTTGATTTCATCAACAGCCACAGTGTCGTTTTCATTAATCACCGGTATAACCCCGAATTGAAGCAGCGCGTGCAACGCATTCCTGGCGTTCAAGAAACGGCGCCGGTCTGAAAAATCCTCCCTGGTAAGCAGAACCTGACCTGAGATTACCCCGTACTCTGAAAAAAACTTTTCATAAATGTGCATCAGAATACCCTGGCCAACTGCGGCGGCAGCCTGTTTTCCCGGAATGGTCCTGGGCCGTGACACCAGTCCCAGTCTGCCGACCCCAGTACCAATGGCGCCGGAAGTAACCAGAAGCACTTCCCGGCCCTGATTATGCAGGTCGGTCAACTGCCTTACCAGACTTTCAATCTGAAAAAGGTTGAGTTTGCCTGTCGCATGGGCCACCGAGCTGGTACCAACTTTTACCACGACTCTTTTTATGGAATTAAATTGTCTTTTTTCGCTCATCTGCCACACCTGAAAAATCTGACCTGGGAAAAGTATATCATACCTGTTTGTTCTGATCAAAGGAGATGATTGCACCTGAGCAGGCGGTTCAGCGGGCAGGAAAGCGTTTTTAGCCGCCTCCGTTGAATGTTCCCGCTATTCAGCGTATTCAAACTCGAAATTGCCGATTTTAACCGTGTCCCCTTCTTTTATACCGGCGGCCTTTAATTCATCTTCAATACCCATGCGCTTGATGATCCACTGCAGCCGCTCCACCGATTCATCATTCTCCATGTAGGTCATCGCCACATGCCGTTCGACTTCTTTTCCTTTAACATAAAAAATACCTTCCTCCCGGTATACGGTAAAGCGCGGCTCTGGCCGGTGCACCACCGGTTCAGAATTATCCAAAAGGGCCGGCGTTTCCAGGGGCAGCAGCGACAGGAGCGCGGCTACCCTGAAGATAAGGGGTTCCAGGCCGCCGCCTGCTACCGCTGAAACAGGAAAGATTTCATGCTTTTCCTCGTAAGCTTCCTTTAACCGAAGCAGGTTCTCAGCCGCTCCGGGCAAATCCATTTTGTTGGCCGCTATTACCTGGGGCTTGGCTCCAATAACAGGATTATACAAAAGCAGTTCCCGGTTGGTCGCCAGGAAGTCTTCCACCGGGTCCCGGCCTTCACTGCCCGAGACATCCAGGACATGAACCAGCAGGCGGGTTCGCTCCACATGGCGCAAAAACTCATGGCCCAGACCCGCGCCGGCATGGGCGCCCTCGATCAGGCCAGGTATATCTGCCATGACAAAACTCTGCCCATCCTCAACTCTTACCACACCGAGGTTGGGTGTAATGGTGGTGAAATGGTAATTGGCAATTTTCGGTTTGGCCGCTGATACCTTTGATATTAAAGTAGATTTGCCGGCGTTGGGAAAGCCAATCAGTCCAACGTCGGCCAGAAGCTTGAGTTCCAGATCAAGCCAGCGTTCTTCTCCCGGCTCACCCTTCTCAGCCAGCTTGGGGGCTTTCCGGTTGGAGGTGGCGAAATGAACGTTGCCCCTGCCGCCACGCCCTCCTTTGGCCACCACTGCCTCCTGGTCATGTTCTACCAGGTCGGCCAGCAGTTCCCCTGTATCTGCGTCCTTGATTAGAGTGCCTACAGGCAGTCGTACGAACATATCTTGGCCTGAGGCGCCCTGCTTATTTTTGCCTTCGCCGTGCCAGCCACGATCCGCTTTATAATGGCGCTTGTAGCGAAAATCAACCAGCGTGCGCAGACCCTCGTCAGCCCGAAAGATAACATCCCCGCCCCGTCCGCCGTCGCCTCCCCAGGGACCGCCTTCCGGGACGTACTTTTCCCTGCGCATGGCAATGCAGCCGTTGCCGCCGTCACCGCCTTTAACAAAAATTTTAGCTTTATCAAAAAAAATAACGATCACCTGCCTTGATTCAGAAGTCAGAAGTTGGAATACAGCAGTCGGAAAAGAGCGACTTCTGTATTCTTCTTAAAGATAGTTTAACCAGTTTTTGTTCCCCGGCGTGGCAGGATCAAAAATATTTCCACACCTTTGTCTTTAAACGCCGCTTTGGCCTGGCCGCCATACTGGTTCAGCAGTTCCCCGGCCTGAGCAAGATTTTGCGCAAACCCGGCCTGGTTTGATATCTGCGGAAACTGGCCGAAAATCCTGCAGATGTATTCATTATTACTTTGAGCGAATAAAACCTCAAGTATTTTGTCTTTTATTTCGGGAGATGACAAAACTTCAAAAAAACTGTTAAAGCATTTCTCCATGGCCACTACCAGCACTGATCCCGGTACCGCGCAATCCGCCAGGCTGGAATCAACCGCAACATCTATCATTATTTGATACTTTGACGCTTCATTAAGGCCTGTCAAAAGGGCGGCCGTCACCTCCGGGATTTTAATCCGGGAGGTTCTGCTCAACACCGCCATCTCTCTGCTGACTTCTTTTATGTACTCATGCGCCAGGTCATACTTATTCAACTGTAAAAAACCGGAAATAACCTGGAGGTGATTTAAGAAATCATGCCTCTGTACCTGAATAACCTCCAGCAATTTCTCCAAATCCATAAATCTGATCACCTCCAATTTGTCAGTCGCTTCCAAACATTCGACAAGACAAACTTTTATCCCTTTAAAACACAAAACATCCGCACCTAAAGTAAACTTTAAAAACCATCTGTCAGCTTCGGGGAAGATCAAAAAAAGCGGCCTAAGTCAGACCGCTTTCTTTCTTAATGTTATTCTTTTTTACTGTACAGCCGCCAGATCAGGAATTATACTGACCATTTTCTTGTCACGACCGGACCTCTCAAACTTGACCACCCCGTCAATTTTGGCAAAAAGGGTGTCGTCGCCGCCTATACCAACATTGCGCCCAGGATGAATCCTGGTGCCTCGCTGCCGGACAATAATACTTCCGCCCGATACAAACTGGCCGTCCGCACTCTTAACACCAAGCATTTTGGGTTTTGAGTCACGACCGTTACGTGAACTGCCTACACCTTTCTTATGTGCCAAAGTAAGTCACCCCTCTCTAATCTAATCAGAATTATCGGTTCAAACTTCAATTGCGTCAACAGTAACCCTGGTAAATGGCTGTCTGTGGCCTTGCTTGCGGCGGTAGTTCTTCTTGGCTTTATACTTATAGACAATAATCTTTTTGCCCTTGCCGTGCTGGAGCACTGTTAAAATCACTTTAGCTCCTTCCAGCAGAGGAGTACCTAGCTGCAATTCCTCCCCGCCTGCCACACACAGGACCTTGTTCACCTCTACCTTTTCACCTGCTTCAGCGGGCAACTTATCCACTTTCAGAGTGTCACCCACCTGAACACGATATTGTTTGCCGCCTGTTTCAATAATAGCGTACAAAGTTCTCACCCCCATAGATTTGGGACTCGCCGGCAACAGGTGGGGTTTATACTCAAACCCTCTTTATTAACCAGTTCCGCGCGGTGCCGTAAAAGGTGCATAAGCACCTACAATACAGTATTTTAAACAAAAACATCTTTATTGTCAACTATGAATACAAATCATTATCTAAAAAAATTACACTTAATTATTGCACGACTAAAGTCCTGTTAATCCAATTAATTCCTGTTAATCCTGTCAATTTCTTTGCGCTAAATCCTAACCGGGCGGGCTTTGGCGTATGTGCGGTAGACTTTGCTCACCTCTACCGGAATGACCTCACCTACCAGGGCGCCTGCTCCTTCTATATCCAGAATAAAGCCGTTTACCCTGGCGATGCCGTCGTGGTAATTGGTAACATGGGGCTCTTCTACCCTTACCTCCAGCACCTCACCAGCTTTGACCGGGAGTGTATTAGCATGGATTTCCTCGTTATCCTGGAGCGGCCGGATGGTGATCGACTCGATATGGTGGCTGGTTGATCCCCGGATATAGAGGCTCTTACCGGTTTTGCTCTCCAGATCGCGCAAACTTGCCCCCCCGCTGCCAATAAGACGCGCCGCCACCACCGGGTTGGCTTCCACCAGGATGGTCTGGGCGGTGGTCTGACGGGCTATATTGTATATTTGATTCTTGTAATTAATACCCAGGGTCTCTTCTGAAAGCACCTTTCCCCTGCCCTCGCAGTAGGGGCAGGGCTTCTGAAGCACCTCGGACAGGCTTGGGCGCACCTTTTTCCTGGTCATCTCAACCAGACCCAGTTGGGTGATACCAAGGATATTGGTTTTTGTTTTATCTTTTTTAATCTCTTCCTCCAGTGCTTGGAGCACTTCATTGCGGTGGGCTTCCTGGGACATATCGATGAAATCCACAATAACGATCCCGCCAATTTTACGCAGCCGCAGCTGGCGGGCAATTTCGCTGACCGCCTCAAGATTAGTCTTAAGCACCGTATCTTCCAGGTTAGTGGTCCCAACATACTTGCCGGTATTCACATCTATGGCCGTAAGAGCCTCAGCCTGATCAATGATCAGGTAGCCGCCGCATTTCAACCATACTTTTTGCTTGAGCGCCTTTTCTATTTCCTGCTCGATACCGTATTCTGTAAAGATATTCTCACGCTCGTCTAAACACACTTTCAGTTTCAAGCGTGGATCAGAGATATCAACAAACTCCAATACCTTTTCATATTCGTAACGGGAGTCTAAAATCAAGCGGTCGACATCCTCGGTAAAAACATCCCGCAGAATTCGCTGAACCAGTTCCAAGTCGCGATGCACTACGTTTGGCACCGTACCGTGGACTGACCTGCTTAAAATTTTGCGCCATAATTTTGTCAATAAGGCAATATCCTGGCGCAGTTCCTCTTCCTCGACACCTTCCGCCACAGTACGGACAATTGCGCCCATGCCCTCTGGTTTAACCCTGTTAGCCAGATCCTTTAAGCGCTCTCTCTCTCTTTCCGACTCGATCCGGCGGGATATGCCGATATAATCCACGGTGGGCATAAGCACCAGAAAACGTCCGGGCAGGGTGATGTGGGTAGTAACCCGCGGTCCTTTGGTACCGATAGGTTCCTTTACTATCTGCACCATAATTTCTTGTCCCTGCTTTAAAATATCGCAGATATTGGTGCCCAGCGTGTAGCCCGTTTGCCCGCTCCCTTCCGTTGTATTTGCCGGCAAGGCGTCTTCAACGTACAAAAAGGCGTTCTTTTCCAAGCCAATGTTTACAAAGGCGGCCTGCATGCCGGGCAGCACGTTTTCAACCCGCCCTTTAAAAATGTTCCCTACCAGGCGCTGATTGATTGACCTTTCTATATATATTTCTACCAGTACTTTATCTTCCAGTACAGCTACCCTGGTTTCTTCTTCTCCAACATTAACTACAATTTCCTTTAACATAAAAATCTTTCCTCTCATAAATTAAACATTACGAAGCATTTTTAAATCTTAGCTGTATTTTAGCTCCGCTTAAATAACAGGCCCGTCCTGGCAAGAACGAACCCTCCTTGCAGAGGCAGAAGGTTTTCTTTCAGAAAAGCGGCAAGCAATTCTTCAAATCTGACGTTCCCGCTGCTTCCCGTTTTTATATCAGCTTTTATCTCTATTATATCATTATTTACACTGCCGGACATGGCAAAAATACCGGGCCTTATATCGTACTTTTTCTTTTCGCCAGCCTTGCCCCGCCTCTCTACAATAATCTGTGGCATGTCTAAAAACACTTCAATCCCTTTAGCCAGTTCTTCGTTTGACAGGGAAGAGGCCAGGGTGGCCCGGGCGCAGTAAGTAGCGCGCTCCACCATTGCCATCAGGGCGGGAGCCGCCTCCGGCGCCTTGCTGACCCCGAGCAGCCGCAGCCCTTGTGGCATGGACCTGGCCAGGGCGCTTTCCATATCAGCAACAGGTATGTCCCTGGTAAGTTCCATATCAGCAAATTCGGCTTCGCCCGCCGTCCCCACGGACAGCGGCGCGGCAAACGTCATCTTAGGGTGAGGGTTAAATCCCTGCGTATAGGCAACCGGCAGCCCTCCCCGCCTTGCCGCGCGATCAAAAACCCTGAGCAGATCAAGATGGGAGATATACCTGGCGGGACCTTCTTTGGCGTATATTACTCTATACCTAAACATCCCGCTCACCCCCGGCTAAAACAGGTTCAATTTCGAGAGCGCCGCATAACCCGCAGCCAGGACAGGAACCCGTACGGCAATCCCCGGTAGTTACACCTGCCATAGCCCGCTGGTGCTCGAGGGCCAGATAACCCTTGGAAAATCCGGGGTTGATATGGTCCCATGGCAGGGGATCGCCATAATCGTAGCGGCGGTAAGCGTACCAGGCCGGGTCAAGTCCGGCCGACTCGAAGGCTTTCAGCCACTTTTCAAGGTTAAAGTGCTCCGACCAGCCGTCAAACTTGCAGCCAAGTTCAAAAGCTTTGCTCAGAACCTGCCCCAGGCGCCGGTCACCCCTGGCGAAAGCCGCCTCGATGAAGCTTACTCCAGCGTCATGGTAGTTCAGCGTCAAACCCCTGTCACGCGCCGTCCCGGACAGATATGCCTGCTTTTCTTTAAGAGCCCCGAAAGGCGCTTGCGGCTCCCACTGAAAGGCTGTATGAGCTTTGGGAACAAAGGAAGAGACACTGATCGTCACCTTAAGCCGACCACGCGGAATACCAGCTCTCTTTCCAAGGGCTAAAACCTCCCTGGCCAGCCGGTTAATCCCGTCCAGATCCTCAACTGATTCAGTGGGCAATCCGATCATAAAATATAATTTTATTGACCGCCAGCCCTCCCGGAAAGCAGCCCCGGCCGCCTCCATCAAGTCATCCTCCGTAACACCCTTGTTAATTACATCCCTCAGGCGCTGGGTGCCGGCTTCAGGAGCGAAGGTAAGGCTGGAACGGCGCACCCGCTGTACCTCCTTGGCGAGATCCATTGAGAACTGATCCGCCCGCAGCGACGGCAGGGACACGCTTACCCCGTTGGCAGCATGTTCGTCCACCAGAGCTTTTATAACTCCCTGGACCGGTGTGTAATCGCTAGTACTTAGTGACACCAGAGACAGCTCATCATAACCGGTGTTTCTCACCAGTTCGGCGGCCTGCCTGAGCACCGTACCGCTCTCTTTCTCCCGCACCGGACGATAAATCATACCCGCCTGGCAGAAACGGCAGCCGCGGGAACAGCCTCGCAGAACCTCGATCATCATTCTTTCGTGCACAACTTCGGTGGACGGCACCACCGGCCTTAATGGAAACGAAACCTGGTCAATATCTTTTATAACTCTCTTAACCACTCTTTCCGGCACACTTTCGTCAGCCGGAGTAATTTTTTCAAAAGCGCCGTCCTCCCCGTACCGGACATGGTAAAATGAAGGAACATACACACCCGGAATCTCAGTTGTTTTGAGCAAAAGCTCTCTTTTTGATAAGTTCTTTTGTTTTCCTGCGGCAATAACATCTAAAAGCTCATTGATAACCTCTTCTCCCTCACCGATCACAAAAAGGTCAATAAAGTCAGACAGCGGCTCCGGATTAAAAGCGCAGGGGCCTCCCGCTATGATCAGGGGGTATTCCCCGTCTCTCCTGTTGGAACGCAAAGGTATTCCGGCCAAGTCCAGCATGTAAAGGATATTTGAAAAGCTCAACTCATACTGGAGAGTGAAAGCCACCACATCAAAATCCCTTAACGGCAGCTGTGACTCCAGGGTAAACAGGGAAATCCCATGTTCCCGCATTTTTTCCGCCATATCAGGCCACGGGGCGAACACCCTCTCCATTAAAGTATCCGGCCGGCTGTTGACAATCCCATATAGAATCTGAAGTCCGAGGTGAGACATACCCACCTCATAAACATCAGGAAAGGCAAAGGCAACTCTCAAATCGACCTCGCCCCAGTTTTTATGAACAGCGTTCCACTCGCCGCCCGCATACCGGGCCGGCTTTTTCACTAAGGGCAAAACTTGATCCATCAAATCCATAATTTTCTATCTCCCCTGGTACAGGGCTATACCGGATATTATAGTATAACCCAAAAATAACGGAAAAATATTCCTCACATATTATTATACAACAGGGCGCACAAACCTGCATTATTAAGATAGTGAGACAAGGGGACTGTTCTCCTATCTCAAGGAAAG
>CAZJGV010000057.1:14141-15499 GCA_964545615.1 uncultured Pelotomaculum sp. | reverse complement strand
CAAAAAGCGATAAATCGTGTCCTTTTCCGGCCTCCCCGGTTCAGCTTCAGACTGCAAGGTGCGATATAGGTTTTTGCCGTTAAAGACAAGTAGAAATATGAACTTGAAAATATCAAGACTGCTAAATCCCTTTTCTTTTTGAAAGTTGGAACAGCGTAATGTTTTTCCGATTTCGTACTTTGATAAAAAATTATCTACCCGAGAGTTAAACTGTTTTTCAATTGCATATTGTTCTGGTAAAATAGATTTCATAAAGACATCCTTTCGTCTTGGTTTGATGGTTTTTCGTCAACTCTATTTTACCAAAACGAGGGTGTCTTTTGTTGTTTTTTCGCTAATTTTAGAGTAAAAAAGTCCAGTTATATCAAGGCTTCAAGGCTAAGATCTATGTCAGAAAGTTGAGTAAATAACTTTCATGGTAATTAAACCTCTTTGTTTTTACACTAAAACATCCTATGATGAGTGATACCCCAGATTCTCATCTCCGCGCCATGGACGGCGCGGCCTTGCACGATATGTCGTAGAACGTCCCGAGTGTTGTCGGGATAGAAACTGGGTGCGCGCGCCTACAGAAAGCAAGCCACGTTTCCCAGCGCCCCCCTGCGATCCCGGACAGTCGGATTTCCCGAGTCCGGTTCTCACCCCAGGTTTATCCCTTGAGCCTTCCCATATAACCCTAGGTTTAAATGTTGGCACCATATCCGCCCATTGATTATTTAGTTTACTCAAGGGTTAGCCTTCATTAAAGAGATACGTTATCAGTCTCTGCGTACTGCGTTTCTCTGAGGCCCCCAAGTGTCCAGAGGTCCTTTGCTTCAACAAGGTGTTATCCTGTTGAAAGTACAATTTCCTTGTACTTAAGAAGGCATTACCCTCCTCTCATCGCTACTACTACCTCATGCGCCAATCCTAAATCCTCTCACTTATTTCGGTCGTCCCTATTAATTGAGTCTTCGATGGTTGTTGCCATCCCATCTGGAAGTAGGACCTTCCCGTCGTTATCTCTGTGAATCCTTCTATTGGTGTCAGAACCCATACCCCGGCTGCCTTTGTGGTGCACTTGACCGTTTCTTCCCACAAAGCTTCGGCCTTCCCCACTTCGGGACTGGGTCGGCGCTTCGCACAATCCCTTCAACAGATTCTGAAGGGTAACCATTTCGGAGCTGCAGTATTCGTTAATCCTTCTGACCTCAATATTTGCTTGCCACACCGTCTGTTCCGACCCTCTATTCTCTGCGTAATATGGGCCGCCGTGGCTTTTTCGTCCAAGCAGAACGTGATTTGTTACCTCCTCACGCATTGGATAAGCTAGTCACCCGAATCCGGCCAATTGGTGACAGGAGACTTTCACTCCATTA
>CAZJGV010000057.1:7547-14131 GCA_964545615.1 uncultured Pelotomaculum sp. | reverse complement strand
AGATTCTCAGCCTTGACGGCTGCTCCACCGAAGTCTGGTTACTAATTTCACATATTGTCAGATTTTGGTAACACTCTGTTCTACGAAGTGGTGGCCCTCTTCTAAAAACAGCAGAACCTTAATCAATTTTTATATACATTTGTAATTGTATTTACATTTCACCTTTAATTACAAGTTCACTTCGTTATAATCACATACTCACTATCGCCAATAATTTTGGCTAAACTCCAAAGTGAAGACAAAACAATTCATGTTGTCCATCCAGGAATAGCCTTTCACATTCATGTTGAGGCAATTGTCTAAATTCTTCAGGATTAATGAATGGCGGTTGTATTAATGTAACATTTGGTGTTCTTAATAAAATGAAATTTAATAGTTTATCTGAAGGAGGTCTTGTATTTGAATTTACAAAACGGTATTCATGGTCTATTCCTGTTACTGCCCAGTCCGGGTCAAGAAATGCAGCATCTATCTCCAATGAATTAGGGAGATCATGTCTGAAATCTTAAAACATCATATTATGCTCAAAATCAAACCGATAAACTAAAATTTAACGAGCCTTATACCTATAATACTTTCCTATTGCAACTATATTTGCGCCTTTACATTCATAGGGCACTTCTTTTTAATAGATAGTCCTAATAATCAACGTGAAAAGCTAAAATTGTATTTTCATTTTTTAAGTATTCTCTTTAAGTAGGCGATATCTAACAAATTCACTGTCTCAAAATTCCCTTTATAAAACACACACCAGTTATTGAAAACACAAGGCAATTCCTTTGCTTTTTGTAACGTATCCACTTGAATTAAAGATACAGGAACGTCATTCATTTCACAATACTGTTTAATCATCTCAATGTTTTGATAGACATAGGGGCATTGCATATCATAATAAATTGTTAGTTTTTTGCTTTCAATTTCTTGATTCTTAACATTTTGTGCGAACTTTGGCATTGTTCCGTCAAAAGAAAGTGCAAGCAATTCATAACCATTATTGGTATTATCAACAACCTCAAAGCCGAACTTCTTCGCAAATAATTGGTCTGAAAGCCAAGATTTTTGTTTCTTTGCTCCGAGCATACAAATGCCGGATTTACCCTTTTCTTTGGCATCGGCCAAACAATACTCCATCAGCAATTTCCCATACCCTTTTCCTTTGTGACTACCAGAAACCCATAAGCAATACACATAATAATAGTTGTCACCAATTATGGGAACCCAAGCAGTTTCAAGAGGAGCATATTCAATAAAAACCGTAGCTCTTGCATTTAACTTTCTAAAGACATGACCTTCATTTAGTCGCTCTGAAAGCCATTGTCGCTTTGCGTCAATACCTTGATGGGGCTTTTTATTGCGTATAATACAGCATAAATGCTCATTAACAAGGTTTTCTGTTGTTAAGTTTACAAAATCAGTACACATATTTTAGGACTATACCCCCGTAGTTTCAGTTCATTATCAACCGCATCTATGATCACTGCTCCTTCTGGATCCAAACTCTCTACCCCATTGCCACCAAACATAGCCGGCTTGAGGGCTGAATCCACTACCAACGGATCCGGCGCAAAGGTTTTTGTCAGGATATCTATGATTCCATGAGTTCTCAACCCGCCTGGCAGACTCCCATCAGGCATGCCGAATCTACACTGCCGTCGTAGTGTTTAACTCCCATTTCTTTTTTCCGCCTTCCGGAAAGGTGTCTAACAGTCCGCGCATTTACATATTAAAATCAGGGATTAGCACAATCCTCTGCATCAAGCCGCCTTGGTGCGTTTCTTCGTAAGCTTCTTTGATCAGGCTCATCGGCATGGTCCTTATAAACGGCTCGATCTGGATCATGCCGCTGAGCACCATGTTCAAAACATCAGGGTAATACTCTGGCAGGCAGGCCCAGGTGCCGATTATTTCAGCTTCCAGGGTCATCAACCGGGATAAGTTAAACTCATTTTTATGGATCCCGGAACCCCCCACCACTAATTTGCCGATGAATGGCAACAGTTCCAGTGCTATTTCCTGCCCCGTCACGGTGCCTGTCCACTCGAAAATTTTCCATCCATAGTGTGAAGGCAGTCCCTTGTTCCGGCAGTAAGCGTAGAACTCGTCGCGCACATCCTTAGGCGCCCTGTCACGGCTGCTAATAACATGGGTTGCACCAAATCTCAGGGCCCGCTGGAGCTTCTCCTGGTTGCGGGCGATAGCGATAATCTCTTTAGCGCCCATGGCCGCGCAGACCTGCGTGGCATAGACCCCCGCGCCCCCCGTGGCGCCAACGATAATTACCATGTCTCCCGGTTTTACATCTGCTCTTTTAGCCGCCTGGTAAGTAGAAGCAACTGCGTCGGCAACAACGGCCAGGTGAGAAAGCGCTATTCCCCTCTTTTCATCAATATAGCACAGGTCTGCCGAAGGCACGACAATATGACTGGAGTTGCCACCGTAGATACCCATACTGTAACCTGGTATTTTTGCCGCCAGGCATCGGTTTCCCCTTCCGGAACTGCAGATGGGGCAGTTGTTGCACGGCATCGCGGGAGGAATGATGACCTCTTTGCCAATAAGTGCGGCATCGCCGGCGACAATAGTGCCGCTGATTTCATGCCCCAATGTCCGTGGCGTCATCGCAAGCGTCGGCACTACACCATAGAATACATTATGGTCCATACTGCAGATACCGCAGCCCGCTATTTCAACAAGCACCTCGCCCGGTTTAAGCCTGGGAACGTCAATTGCAGCTCTCTCCATCCTGCCGGGTGCGGCCATCTGCCAGGTCTCGATTTTGCCTGGTATCTTTGTTATCAGACTCACTCCTCTAAGTCCATCGGTTCTATTAATACTGACTTTTCAAATGTTATGACCAAGCTAGCTATCTCTTTTTTTGTAAATGTCTTATAGAAATCCCTATATTCTTGACATCATTAGGCTTAAGTTTAATTTTAAATGCTTTCTTGCCATCTCTCTCCAGAACTAGTGTATTTAATGAGATTTGATAATCTACTATTTCACTTTTAGACAAAAAGAATGGAATAATTGGGACAGAAACACCTTTTAAGCCTATATAAATTTTTGAGGTCAAAAACAGGACTAAGAAACATAACGTTCCCAATAAATTTGATATTAAACCGTGTAATGAAAAGTCTGATATATAGCCCTGGTAGTGAAATGCAAAATAAAACCCTTTAACTCCTAAATACAGAGTAAATAAGCTAATAATCAAATAAAAGTACCTAAACCTTGATAATGACGCTGTTCCGATTATTTCCCCGACCATCCTCCTTCTCACATAAAATATAATAATCACCATCAAACATATAATTCCTAGTATAATTTGACTACTATAATTCAAATCCATATCCATTTTGCACTCCTTCGAACTTCCTTTTCACCTCATATATATGACATAAAAACGCGCGCGTGAGTTGTATACTTCTGTCTTTTGCGTCAAATTTCCTACATAGCATTTTCATTTTTTCCAATATACTGCACGGGAAAGTTACGGGTAGGTCAGGTACGTTGGGAGTATCGGACATCTGTGGGGAGTATGATTTTTTTATAATGCTTTACCGGCCTGTTCGATAGTTCTGATCCGGTCCGGGGCGGGCGGGTGGCTGTAGCTGAACCACTGCACGAAGGGGGCCGGCGCCACGTCGGAGAGGTTGCCTTCAGCCAGGTCTATTTCCAGGCGCACAGCGGCCGGGACGTCCCCGGTAAGTGCCACGGAGGTCCGGTCAGCTTCCGTTTCCATGCGCCGCGATATATGGTTTTGCAGGGGGCTGCCGGCAAAAGATGTGATCAAAAAAAACAGCATTATTACGGCCCAGGTAACCGGACTGCGCGTCAAATCCGGAACGGTCACACGCAGCAGCAAAAACAAAAGGTACCAGAGGATGAAGTTGCCAATTATCCCCAGGGCCAGGCCCTGGATTATGTGTCCCTTCAGCCAGTGCGCCATTTCGTGGGCTACCACCGCTTGCACCTCGTCCAGCGGGTATGCGGTTAACAGGGTGTCATACAACACGATCTGCCTGGTACCGCCCAAGCCTGCGTAATAGGCGTTGGTCCTGGTGGTGCGGCTGCTGGCGTCCATGATCAGGACCTCGTCCACCGGCAGACCGGCTTTTCCGGCCAACTCCCGGACCATGGTAGTTACGGCGGGATCTGTGGCGGGCGTAAAGCGGTTGAACAGGGGTGAAACCGCCACCGGCCAGATAAAAGTCTGAATAACAATCCATACTGAAAGAAAAGCAGCGGCGGCCAGCCACCAGGCGTGTGGCCAGCGGTTCATCAACCGGAAAAGTATAAGAACCCCGGCTGCGGACAGGACCAGGCTTATAGCGCTTCCCTTAACATAATCAACCCACCAGGACCCCATGGTCTGGGTGGAAAAGCCCCACCAGTGCTGCCAGAAGTAGCCGCTGAAAAGTGTAAAGGGCAGGTTAATAAGCTCTAAAAACAACCAGAGCACCAGGAAAAACAGCAAAAGGCCGGTCCAGAAACCACCGGTAGTTTGCCCGGCCCAGCGGGCCAGGGCCTCTGCACGTCCGCTGAACACAAACCAGAGCAAGAAAATAATCTGAGCGAAAGTCGAAAGAATAAAGACCAGGCGAATAGCCCTGCTGTGCTGCCGGCCGCGTTCAACCTGCTCCGCGCTGAAATACTGCCAGGTCTCGGGATTTACCCGGCCGGGGAAGATAGTGAACCAGACGTACAGCAGGCCGAGCACCGTCACTCCGGCGATTAGAATAAACCAGATCGTATTGAAACGAAGCTGCATATATCCTCCAGGGGTCTTTTACTTTCTAACGGGAAGCAGGGGGACGGTTCTTTAGCTTCCCAGCGTGCGGGGAAACGTCCATGTCGGGAAGCAAAAGAACCGTCCCCCTGCTTCCCCCCTGCTTCCCGCCCGGCGGGACAGATCCGGGAGCATTCACCGCAGCCGATACAAATTTCCCGAGAAAACCCGGGGTAAGGACGAAGCCGCCTGTTTATCGAGCTGATCAGCCACCCCGGCAGGCTGCCGCGCGAATTAGCCTTCAGAGATCAAAATCCCTCGCTTTAGGCCTGCAAAACTCGCGCATTAAAAGGCCGCCCGGACTGTCCGCCAGGACAGCCCGGCCTCCCGCTCCGATAACTGAACGGGCTGCCGCCTCAATGACCGCTGGATGGGTTGTTACCGCCTCGTCCGGACTTTTCCGCATTAACAGGTTTGGTTTAATGACAATAGTTTCGCCAGGCCTGACAAACGTCTCCCATCCACCGAGAAGCCCAACCAGCCGGTTTACGGCACCTTGTACGGCTTCCGGATCGTAGCTGGAGCATTCGACTATGGCAACATCCTGTTTCAGGTTTGTATCCCTCTCAATCAGTGCTTTATTTCAACGCCACCCATCACCGCGGTACACCGCAACACAAGCTTGGTGCCGGTTTCAGGCTCACCCTTGTATTCCGACTTCCTGCTGGCGATAATGCCACCGCTGTCCTCATCAAAAAATTTCACACCACCCAGTACCGCAGTACCTTCATAACCAACCCCGATCCGGGGTGGGACTATAATCTCGATGCCGCCCATAACCGCTGTTACATTCAAGTGAATCTCCCCTTCAGGAATCTCAGCGGCGTTCAGATCCATCTTTACACCGCCCATCAAGGCAAAAAAGCTTCCATCTTTCAGTTGCCAGCCTTTTTGCTTTAATTCAATACCGCTCATAACAGCCCAGTGGACACCGCCTGAACCTGATGTACCCCTTAAAAAACTCCAGCCTATTAAAATAATAACCACCGGCCAGAACAATCTCCAGAAGACGGAAAAGTTTAATTCATACAAGCCCAGGTTGTGCCCGATTATGAGCACACCCAGGGCTATCAGGATTAAACCGGTAACCAGTACGCCTGATTTTTTCCGGCGTTCGAAGGTTTTGGACTCTGAATCCGGAACCAACAGATCTACACCCCAGATCACAAGCAAAACAGGCCAGTAAGTTGAAATCAGATAGCCCACACTTAAATTGAGAATATCAAAGTTGTTCAGGAGTAGTATCACACCCAGGGCAATGACCGCAATGCCAAGCAGAAAGGAACTTCTACCATAAGGCCTCATCTGCAAAACCTCCGGCTCTTAGATATTTAAAAAGCTTCGATAGTTAAAATCAAAAACCAACCGGGGGGCGCTTATGAATAAAAACACAACCCCCCCTACCATCACCAGTATTATTATCAATCCCAGCCACTGGGGAATCCTTCCCTCCCAGAAAAAGCTGAGCCCGATTATTATGAATATGACAGGCCACATTTTTTGCAGTTGGACCGTAAAATCCCAGGTCCCATAACCAAGGTTAATAAATAAAGCCATTACTCCGGCCAGAATAAAAGCCAGGCCAATTATGAAAGTGCCTATTCTCATTATCCGGACCCCTTCCTGTCCCTGAAAATAATGAAAAATCCCAGCGCGATCAACAGCAGCGGCCATGAATAGCGCATTAAGTCCCATGGCAGTAGTTCGTGCGCAAGAAGCACTACCCCCAGGCCGATCAGCAGGAGGCCGGCATTGCGGCGAGTTCTTTCCCTGTGCGGACTCTTTTCTGGTGCGG
>CAZJGV010000057.1:0-7537 GCA_964545615.1 uncultured Pelotomaculum sp. | reverse complement strand
TCGCCCTGCTCCGCTGTAGGATATCCGGGTACATCTTTTTCTTCCGGGATGATAATAGCAGCAACTATATAGGCCAAAACACCCGCACCGCCTGCAAAAACGGCCAGCACCCAGAGCAGCCGCACCAGAGTCACGTCAACTTCAAAATATTCGGCCAGCCCTCCTGCAACTCCGGCGATTATTCTGATTTTCCTTGATCGGTATAATTTGTTCACTGACACCCCACCCGGTAGTTTATTAATTCCATCTAATCAACAGCCAATTTAATTTATTTAGCATTTCATACCTGGCTGGCAGAGATTCATAATGAAAATGGATTTTCACCCTATTCACCCATCACCTTTATAACCACCCTTTTTTTTCTTTGCCCGTCAAACTCGGCATAATAAACCTGCTGCCAGGGACCTAGATCCAATCTGCCGTTGGTAACGGGTATTATGACCTGGTGGTGGACAAGCAGGCTTTTTAAATGCGCATCCCCGTTATCCTCACCGGTCTGGTGGTGACGGTAAGCCTTACCATAAGGAGCAAGTTTTTCCAGCATTTCATCTATATCCTGGATTATACCCTGCTCATCGTCATTGACATATAGCCCGGCGGTAATGTGCATAGCGGACACCAGCGCCATACCCTCCAGGATACCGCTTTCCGATACCGCTTTTTCGACTTCCATAGTTACGTTAATATATTCACGGCGCTTTCTGGTATCGAACCACAGGTATTTGGTGTGTGCTTTCATCTATTTTTGCCTCCATTTCCTCTTTTTTAAAATATACCAAAAAGTTAAAGAGTGAGCTATCTTATAATTTACTTGTTAACAGAACAAAATACTAAAGCACCAAAAATAAAAATGAAAGGATGATTTTATGAATCAACAGCACATTCACTGTATTGTCAACGACTGTCACTACTGGAACCAGGGCAACAAGTGCCAGGCTAACGAAATACTGGTATCCACGGATGAGTTCGGCAACCAGCAACCTGACCATATTGACGCCGCTTTGGCCCAACAACTGACACCAGCAGCAGCCGGCTCCTGTATGTCAACCTGCTGCAAAACATACGTTGCCAAAGGGTCAAAAGAGACTAACGCCGACAACGTCAAAAAAATGTACTAGACCCTTCCGGGAAGCAGAGGGACGGTTCTCTTGCTTCCCTCTGCTTCCCTCCTTTGCCCAGGGTTTCAGCTATTTGCTTTCCAAAGGGCATTCTTCTTCGTTATCAATATACTGACACTTCGTATTAATACAGGAAGCGGGTAATATCCAGCCACACCCTGCCCGGCTCTTTAACCGGCCTTCTTTTTGATGTACACATGACCATCATCCACTTTCCCACAGTAAATCTCTTCAACCTCTATGCTGATGTGAACACCCTCTTCTTTTTTACTGGAAATATTCAGCAAAAAAGGGGTTATTCCTTGACAAATATTATAATACCTTTCGACAGGAAATGCTGGTAAAATAGTGAATTCTTAAAGCACAGCTATAAAACAAACAATTAAAATAGACGTTTGACTCACAGCCACCTTTAATATTTGAGTTGATAATGACGATAAATAAATAGGTACCTGTAAGTCCACTTCAAAGGGGTAGTTGGTTTGGTGCGATTATTGAAAAAATGTATTTTTATAACAATTTTGCTTATCTTTTGTTCCGTCGCCTCTTTGGAAGCGGTAAATGAAAATGAGGTTGCGCCGGCTCCCCGCCTCAAAGACGGATTAAAATGGCGGATCGGCTACTGCGAGAGCAAGAATTTCGTCAACTATCCAGCAACATTTAACGCCCTGCTCCAGGGGCTCAAACAGTTGGGCTGGCTTACCGGAACGGATAATCTTCCTTACACCAGGGGCCAGGAAGATACACGCGCCATGTGGGATTACCTGTCCTCCCGCGATTGCGGACCTTATATCGAGTTTGTCGAAGATGCCTATTATTCATTCAATAATATGAATGAGAGCCTGCGAAGCGAAACTGCCGCTGGAATCACTGAGCGTTTGAATAAGCGGCAGGATCTCGATCTGATGATTGTGATGGGCACCACTGCAGGACAGGCACTGGCCAACGATGCGCGCAGCGTACCGCTAATGGTGTTTTCCACCAGTAACGCAGTGCAGGTCGGCATTGTCAACTCTAATGATTATTCCGGGCGAGGACAGGTATGGGCACATATGGATCCTGACCGCTACCGGCAGCAGATAGAAGTGTTCCACGATATTTTTTCCTTCAAAAAGCTGGGCATGGTCTACGAAGATTCCGTATCAGGCCGCGCCCTGGCCGCCATAGAGGATGTCCAGGCAGTTGCCGGAGAACGGGGCTTTGAAATTGTCAGCTGTTTTGTGAAGGACAACCAGTCCGATAAAAATGCGTTTTACCGGGAGATGCTGGAAGCGCACCGGGAAATTGCCCAGGAAGCTGATGCCATGTACATATCCGTTTATACTGACCGCCAGGCCGGTCTGCTGCCTGATTTACTGGCGCCTTTTTATGAAAAGAAAATTCCGGTCTTTGCCCAACAGGGCGCGGCAGAAGTAAAGAATGGCGCCCTGCTCAGCGTTTACCGCGCTGATTTCAGCGGTGTGGGCCTTTTCGGGGCAGATGCCATTACCAGGGTATTAAGCGGCGCTAAGCCCGGCAGTCTGCCGCAGGTTTTTGTGAACACTCCCAATATAGTTTTAAACCTGGAGGTGGCAGACATGATCGGCTACGCGCCTCCCTTTGACATACTCCTTATTGCCGACGAAATCTATACGAAACCGTAGGCGCTGCCTGCATCGCTTATTCTTATACTGCTGCTGATTCTTTAGCAACATGGTTGCCTAATTAAAAAACCAGATGAAAATGAGTGGATTTGATGTCTGTAAACAGAGTTCGCCTGATATTGACCGGGGCGTGCCTTTTGCTTGTGCTGATTGTGCTTGGCTTCAGTGCCTGGCTCAATATTGCTTCTTTCAAAAAAAATTATGTGAGTTCGCTGGTGGCCGGCTATACTGTCGCTGGTAGTGAATGCCGGAGGAATATCGAGTATGCCGTCAAGTACGGCAAGCCCCTGGCGAATTTCTACGGTATGAAGGAACTGCTGCGCGAAGTAAAAGAAAACGCGCCGGACATTGAAGATGTCGGTTTGATCCTGCCTGACGGGAATTTTGCCTACGATCTGGAGGGTGCGGTGAAAAACAAGACTGTGCCTCCCAAAATCAAGTCCAAAGTCGATTTCAATTCAGCCGCGGCTGACCTTGCCTATGTCATAGAACGTTACGAAGGGAAATACTATCTTTTTCTACCTGTTCGTGATCGGGATAGTGAATGGATCGGCTCACTGAGCCTGGTTTTTGATGAATCTATTGTTGATTCCCGCAGCAGCGAGTACATGAGGCGGAATCTCCGTGCAATGTTTATGGCAGCGGTCATTGCCGCAGTTCTTTTAACCATAGCGCTGCTGGCTTTCCCGGTGGTGTCGGAGTCCGGCCAGGTCAGGAAAAAGCGCCTGCTGCCGCTCCTTCTGGCCATAATTATCGCCGCCCAGGTGTATTACGGCGTCAACAACATTTCCCTGTTTAAAAAGGTTTATTTTGAGGCTGCCACAAACAATACCCTGCTTACAGCTAAAATTATCCAGAAGGATGTGCAGCAGGTGCTGCGCAAAGGGCTGACATACAGCCGTCTCACCGGCGTTGAGGACTGGTTGGAACGAACGATGACTGCTGTTCCAGAGATCGAAAGGATATTCATAAGAGACACGGCAGGCTCAGTTCTTTACCAGGCGTCGTCACACGACACGGCTGACGCCGGCCCGGACAGCAACAGAGAATACATGTACAGCCTGCCCCTGGAGCAAGATCGGGCCGGTATGGCCGGCAGCATTGACATTATGCTCTCAAAAGCTTATTTTGACAGCAAAATAACCGCGATCAAACTGGATCTGCTGACAGTACTGGCCACTTCGTTTTTTTTCACCATCGAACTAATTGTGTTCCTGCTCCTGTTGATGAATCTGCAGGCTGTTAAAATATCCAATGGCGCTGCAATTAACGCTGAAACCAGGTCCGGCGGCAACCCGGGTATTATCCGCCCCCTGGCTTTTATTTTCTACATGGCCACAGACCTGTCCATTTCATTTATCCCCATGCATATGAAAAGCCTCTCTTACCAGCCGCTCCTGGGGCTGCCCCCAAACGTGGTTCTGGGATTGCCTATCTCGGTGGAGATGCTGTGCGCCAGCATCACAGCTATTTTCACCGGGTACGTTGTTGACCGGAGGGGGTGGCGCTTTCCTTTTTTCACCGGTCTGTTGTTCTTAATGGCGGGCGCCCTGCTTTCAGGGCTGGCCGGGAGCGCACTCCTGTTCATACTGGCCAGAGGCGTCGTGGGCGTAGGCTACGGCTTCAGCTGGATGGCCATGCGCGGATATGTGGCTGCCCACCCCACAGATACAGCCAGAGCGCAGGGGTTCTCCCAATTGAATGCCGGACTGTACGCGGCCAACATTTGCGCCTGCGTGCTGGGCGCTATGCTGGCCGAAAGGCTTGGTTTTTCCATGGTCTTTTTTATCGCCCTGGCTGTATTAATGCTGGCAGGCGTCTTCGCTTTTACCCTGGTTAAAGATCCCGCCGTGTTAATCTCAACAGAAGCTGCAAAGCCTGCGCTGCCGGCAGCCCGCGGCAATCTTGCCGCCTTTTTAGGCAACTATCAGGTTCTGTCACTATTCCTTTTGATTACCATTCCCTCGACTATTTGCCTCACCGGATTTCTCAACTACTTCTTCCCGCTGTACTCCAACAGCATCGGTGTTTCTCCGTCCAATGTGGGCCGGGCTTTTATGATTTACGGGGTTTGCATCGTTTACCTGGGTCCCGTCTTCGGCAGGCTAATCGGCAGGAACGTGGATATCAGGCGGTTTATCATACTGGCAAGCTGCATAGGAGCCACAGCTATGCTTTTATTCTTTAGTTGGGGCGGACTGGCGGCGGCCATCGTGGCCATATTCATGTTAGGCCTGGCCGACAGCATCGGTTTCGTATCCCAGAACACTTATTTTTTAACCATTGAAGCTACACGGGCTTTGGGCGAAGGCAAAGCCCTCGGCCTTTTCAGCATGACCAAAAAGATCGGGCAAATGCTTGGTCCGCTGACCTTCGGCTGGCTTGTGGCAGCCGGTCCTCAGCAAGGCGCCGGGCTGATCGGGGGGACTTATTTAGCTGTCATCCTGCTGTATTATCTAGGGTCAAGGATCAGGCCGGCCCCCACGGCATTTAATGAAAAGTGATGGCGCCGGGTAAATCCGGACCTGCATAATAAATTTGAAAAGGAGTTTCCAAATATGATCAACAAGGTTATTGAAACCAATGCTGTCTTAAAATACTGCGATTCGCAAAATGGTCCTTACCAATTAAAGCTGCTGGATGAAACTCATCTGGAAGAGATGCTGCAACTGAAAGACATTGTTGTGGAGCGCCTTCCCGAATGGGATATGCTGCTGCCGGTGCCGGCCGGTATGCTGCTCGAAGATTTGGGCCGGCGGGGATTAACCCTGGGCGCTTTTGTCCGGGACAGGATGGTTGGCTTTCGCTCTGTCCATTTTCCGAAAGATGGCGAAGACAACCTTGGCCGGGACGTTGGTTTGCCCGACAGCGAACTGGTAAAGGTAATGCAGCTTGAAGTGGCTCTGGTCCACCCGGACTTTCGCGGTGATTCCCTGCAAAAGCGCCTGACTACCCGGCTGTTGCAGATAATCCGGAAACTCAACCTTGATTACCGTTATCTTTGCTCATGGGTTTCGCCCAAAAACTCTCCCAGCCTGGCTGACAAATTCGCCCACCATATGCTGATTGCCAGGGTTATGTTGAAATGCGAAAAATACTGGCGCTGCATTTTCTTTCAGGATGCACTGGAACCCCTGCAGCTGTCATACCATAATGCCATCAGGGTTTTCAACCGCGATGTTGACCGTATGGTTGAATTAACCAGTCAAGGCTACTTTGGTTTCAGTTTGGTTAGAAATGGAGAGCAGTGTGATATTTTGTTCGCTAAATGTTTAGATGAAAACAAACTTGCGGCCTGGCAGCGGAGGTAAGGATTATGCAGGGAACAACGGTAAATCTATTGGTGACCGTGCTCAACACAGCCTGCGTCATGACAGTAGTGGCGTATGTTTTAACCCGGACCCGTTTTTACTCTGAAATTATCGACAAAAAATTTGATCTGAAAAATCAATTATTGCTGATCATTATCTTTGGCGCTTTTACCCTGTACAGCGCCCAAACAGCCATTCCGGTGGGCGGCGCCCTGGTCAGTTTGCGGCCTACCGGCCCTATTGTCAGCGGACTGCTGTTCGGCCCGCTGGTGGGTACCTGTGTGGGGTTGATCGGCGCTCTGGAACGCCTTCTCAATTTTGGCGGAGTCACGGTGGTCTCGGCCTCACTGGCAACCCTGCTGGCAGGACTGACAGCCGGTTTGTATCACAGGTATAATAAAGGCGCCCAGTTCAGTCTGGCCCAGGTTGCTTTGTTTACCATATTTTACGAACTATTTGCCGGAGGGCTGACCTTCCTGGTGCTGCTGGATGTTAACCAGGCTCTGTCCCTGGAAAAGATCACACGGCTGCCCATGATTACCGGCAACGCCATTGCGGTGACCATTTTTATTTTTATCACCAACAACCTGATCGAGGAGAGAAAGACCAGAGCCGAAAAGAAAAGGATCGAAAGCGAGCTAAACGTTGCCCGCGAAATTCAAATGAGCCTGGTGCCCAAGACTTTTCCGGGGCCTCCGGACAACCCGGAGTTTGATATTTACGCAGTTTTGGAGCCAGCCAGAGAAGTGGGCGGAGACTTGTATGATTTTTACTTTATTGACCCCGATCACTTTTGTTTTCTTATCGGCGATGTTTCCGGGAAAGGCGTGCCGGCATCTCTTTTTATGGCGGTAACCAGAACGCTGTTTAAAGTGGAAGCGGGTAAGGGCAGCATAGCTGATGAAATCCATTATACAGTTAATAACGAACTGTGCCGGGGGAATGATTCATCCATGTTTGTGACCACATTTTGCGGGATCATAAACATCCGCACCGGGAAAGTCACTTACAGCAGCGGGGGTCATAACCCGCCTTATATCTGCCGGAGGGACAAAAGCCTGCTAGCGGTAAAGGATGCCAAGAGCGTGGCGCTGGGGGTTATGGAAAACATTCCGTATAGCCGGGGCAAACTGGTTATGGATAACGGCGACATCCTGGTGTTGTATACCGACGGCGTGACGGAAGCGATGAATACCGCCAATGAAATGTTTGGGGAAAAACGGCTGGAAGAGTCCATACTATCAGTCCATGGTTCTTCACCCAGAGAGATTGTGGCCAGGATTATGGAAGACGTCAGGAGTTTTAGTGCCGGGGCCGAACAGTCGGACGACATAACCCTGCTGGTCCTGGCACGTAAATCCGCCGCCTGCGGGAACTGCGGCTAGACAGACTTTATCTCTAATGGAGGGGACTGGAAGTGGCTTTACTAAAAGAAACTTATATTGATCTGAAAAATAGTTTAGCC
>CAZJGV010000056.1:0-15604 GCA_964545615.1 uncultured Pelotomaculum sp. | reverse complement strand
GAATCACAAAAGTCTTTTTCAAACTTAACCCCTCCCTTCATTGTAAGAGTACAGGCCAAGCAATTCAACGTCGTCCACCTCCACCACCTTGCGAAGTTGTTCAATAAGGTAATACTTTTCTTCGGGTCGTCAAACACATTATTTTTGTTATTTCCTCGCTGTATAACATGGTACGCAGCACCCGGATATTCAACTCGCAACTGTCCTGCCAAAAAATAACACCTCCTCCAATTATTTTATCGGATATGATTCATCCTTTCAAGAATAAGTTAATAAGTTAGGGGCCTGACCCCTTAACTATTTTTACCCTGACCCCTTGCCTGGAAAAACTATGTTGGTTATAATGGATTTATGATACAAGGATGTGTCGAAGGTCAACGATGCCCTGATGCCATTATTATATTGGTATTTTAGGGTGTTTATTTTTTACTTTAAAATTTAATATTAAACAACATGGGGGTTGTTTGAAAGTTGAAGAAAATTGAAGCCGTTGTTCGTCCGGAGAAACTGGAGGACGTTAAGGACGCCTTGGGTAAATACGGAATACACGGAATGACTGTGACACAGGTTGTCGGCTGCGGGCTGCAAAAGGGCAGAGTGGGGGTTTACAGGGGGCATGAGTACAGCATTAACCTTTTACCCAAGTTAAAAATTGAAATTGTTTTGATGGATCACCAGGTCCAGGACGTGGTGGATATCATCAGTGACACAGCCAGGACCGGCGCTGTGGGGGATGGCAAAATTTTTGTTTTCAACCTGGAAAATGCTTATAGAATCAGGACAGGTGAATCCGGCAACGACGCCATATAGTTTTTAATTATAAATAGCAGGAGACGATTCCTGCCGGGCAAAGGTGCTCTCTGGACCGGGGTTTTATCCCCGGGGCCAAGTTAGCGCCTTTTTTATTTTCATAGAAGAAAAATCAGATAAGGAGGAACTTATCATGGAAATGGGCTTTAATGATCTGGCGTCAGGCATAGATACGATATGGGTACTGCTCTGCGCCGCTCTAGTCTTCTTAATGGAGGGTGGCTTTGCTTTTCTTGAGGCGGGCTTTATTCGCGCCAAGAACTCCATGAACATTGTCATGAAAGTATTCACCGACAGCACTGTGGGCATGCTCAGCTACTGGGCGGTGGGATTCGGCATCATGTACGGCCTCGACAAAGGAGGACTTATCGGTACTACCGGGTTTTTCATAGAAGGGAACCTGGAGCATATTCAACTCAGGGTGCCCATCTACGCCTACTGGCTTTTCCAGGCCGCTTTTGCCATGGCTATGGCTTCCATTGTTTCGGGAGCTGTGGCGGAGCGGATGAAGTTTCGTCCTTATATTATTTATACGGCTCTGGCCGCCGGCTTGATCTATCCCATAGCAGGGCACTGGGTCTGGGGTGTTGACGGCTGGCTATATAAACTGGGTATGCTTGATTTTGCCGGTTCCGCGGTGGTTCACGCGGTGGGAGGCTGGAGCGCTCTGGCGGCGGTGTTTGTGCTGGGGCCGAGGATCGGCAAATACAACGAAGATGGTACGACGAATGTGCTGCCGGCCCACAATATGCACCTGGCTTTTCTGGGCACATTCATTTTGTGGTTCGGCTGGTTCGGTTTCAACCCGGGCAGTTCCCTGTCCGGACTGGATATGAACATTGCCAGGATCGCTGTGAATACGAACCTGGCTGCGGCTGCAGGCGGTACCGCCGGTATACTTTTCACCATGTTCAGGTACGGCAAGGCTGATCCCAGTATGGCTATGAACGGAGCGCTGGCCGGATTAGCCGCCATCACAGCGGGGTGCGCGTTTGTGCATCCGGTCAGCGCGGTTTTTATAGGGGGACTGGCCGGGATATTCTGTGTTCTGGCTGTTGGCGCCTTCGACCGGATCAAGGCTGACGACCCGGTGGGAGCCATCGCCGTACACGGGGTGAACGGAACCTGGGGCGTGATCGCGGTGGGCATCTTTGCCCAGAACGGCGGTCTCTTATACGGCGGCGGCGCTAACCTGCTGGCGGTACAGGCTATCGGTGTGCTCTCGGTTTCCGTACTGGCTTTCGCGTCTACTTATATTGCTTTCACTGTTTTGAAGAAAACTATCGGGATCAGAGTTACCGCCGCGGAAGAATTTGAAGGAATGGATCTCACTGACCACGGCATGCCGGCTTATACCGGCCTGGTCGCCACTCCTCTTTATGACGTGGAAGAAAGCACTGCTCACACAGGAGCGGGGTTGAGAGCGCCAGGAACGGTATTTGCGATTTCGCAGACGATTGCTGATAAATAGTAAAAAATTTTCTTGAGCCTATTGACACCGGCTGATTAACCTTTTAAAATATTATAATAGTAATAACTAAAGCTGATACAAAGCAGTATCAAAGGCAATGACGCTTTTTAGGAAGGGTATCTTCCTGAAAAGCGTTTTTTTAGGAAGGGTATCTTCCTGAAAAGCGTTTTTTTGTCAGAATCCAAAGCAGCATTTCATGTGAGCAGTGACGCTCTCAAGGACAGGGTAAAACCTGTTCAAGAGAGTGTTTTCTGTTATAAAGGGAACCATCAAAAAACCGCGCGCTGGTGAAGGGGGCGCCACCATTTGCCAGATGCGTTACAGATAGTGGTTCTCATTGAAATTAAAAAACAAGGAGGAGTAAGAAAATGAAAAACCGGCTCTCGCGGATTATATTGACGACTGCTGCGTTTATCTTCACAATGCCGGCCCTGGCCTGGGCTGAAGAGGCGGCGGAAACAGCCGCTATGGTTGATACCGGAGATACCGCGTGGATACTGGCATCCACAGCGCTGGTTATGCTCATGACTCTGCCCGGCCTGGCCCTTTTCTACGGTGGTTTAGCCCGCAGGAAGAATGTTTTAAGCACTATTATGTATAGCTTTTTCGCCATGGTATTAATCAGCCTGCAGTGGTCGCTCTGGGGCTACAGCCTGGCTTTCGGACCCGACATTCATCACCTAATCGGCAACCTGGACTGGGTGGGGCTGAAAAGTGTAGGGCTTGACCCCAATCCCGACTATTCAGCGACAATTCCCCAAAATGCGTTCATGATCTTTCAGATGATGTTTGCGGTGATAACCCCGGCTCTGATTTCCGGAGCCTTTGCCGAAAGAATGCGCTTTCCGGCTTTCATGGCCTTTATTTTGCTCTGGTCCACCTTTGTGTATGACCCCGTGGCCCACTGGGTATGGGGAGTTGACGGTTGGCTGCGCAACCTTGGCGCTCTCGACTTCGCGGGAGGCACCGTGGTTCATATCTTATCAGGTGTATCCGGTCTGGTCGCCTGCTTGGTGCTGGGCAAGCGTAAGGGTCTCGGCAGCGAGCCCATGATCCCGCACAACCTGCCCTTTACAGTGCTCGGCGCATCCCTGTTGTGGTTTGGCTGGTTCGGCTTCAACGCCGGCAGCGCCCTGGGCGCCAACGGCCTGGCGGCCAGCGCCTTCGTGATAACCCACCTGGCCACTGCCGCGGCAGCGTTCTCCTGGGTGGCGGCCGAATGGATCCACCGTGGCAAGCCGACAACCCTTGGCGCCGCAACAGGCGCTGTGGCCGGCCTCGTGGCCGTTACGCCCGCCTCCGGCTTTGTGGAACCGCTGCCCGCCATCGTCATTGGCCTGGTTGCCGGCGCGGTATGTTATGTAGCAGTGGGCGTGGTTAAGGCCAAACTTCATTACGACGACTCGCTTGACGCTTTCGGCGTACACGGTATCGGCGGCACCTGGGGCGCCATTGCCACCGGCCTTTTTGCCACCACAGCTGTCAATGAGGCGGGCGCCGACGGATTGTTTTACGGTGGTTCGGCCTTGCTCGGCAAGCAGTTTATCGCCATCGGGGCCAGCTGGGCCATGGCTATAGTAGGAACCTTTGTTATCCTAAAAGTAATCAGTGTCTTTACCAGGCTGCGCGCCACCGACGAAGAGCAGGACACCGGCCTCGATTTCACCCAGCACGGTGAGGACGCGTACACCGACTTTGCCATGTCGGCGTCACCGTTTGGCACTGTCGGGGCGCCTGTACTGAAAACCAGCAGTGAAGTAAAGCCTGCTTTATAATATGTAAATTTTTGTGAAGGGAGATATAATCCCCATCCGTAAAATCATATTTAAAGACAAGGAGGGAACAATTTGACAAAGATAGAATGTATTCTGCGCCCGGGAAAACTTGAGAATGTTAAAGAAGCTATTAACCAGTACGGAATCCACGGTATGACGGTCACACAAGTTATCGGCTGCGGGCTGCAAAAAGGCCGTACCGAAGTCTACCGCGGTACTGAGTACAGCATCAACCTGCTGCCAAAAATAAAACTGGAAATGGTGGTACCGGACGAGAAAGTTGACGACATTGTTAAACTTATAATAGACAATGCCCGGACCGGCGAGGTCGGAGACGGTAAAATATTTACCTCTAAAATTGACAACGCGGTACGGATAAGGACAGGAGAGACGGGAGGAATAGCTATATAGTATAAGTGCTGCATTTGTTCAGGGGCAGAGACGCCTTGTTGTAATATCAAAACTGTTTTTAATAAACAGATAAGGCGATGACGCCTGTTCCTCCAGAGAGGGGGGCAGGTGTCATTTTTTATTACCAAAAATAGGAGGAGAAATAATGAGACAGGTAGCGATTTATGGCAAGGGCGGTATCGGCAAATCCACAACAACCCAGAACACCGTAGCGGCTCTGGCTGAAAAGGGTAAAAGAATACTGGTGGTCGGCTGTGATCCCAAAGCGGATTCAACAAGGCTGCTGCTGCACGGGCTTAATCAGACCGGCCGACAGGAGGAGTATGAGACGATCAATGAGTTGGTGGACGAAGGTACGGTAATCCTGGATGACGCGAACCCTGCCGAACTGGAGAAGTTCATGGTGGAAAAGGGCGCCCACCTCCTGGTGGGGGGAGTTAAAGAAAGACCGCTGGCCTATAAGTTCGGTATCGCCTTTATAGACCACAACCATGACCGCAAACATCCTTTGAGCGGCTTTGTAGGAGCGGTGAACTTTGCCAGAGAGGTTTACTCCACCGCCTGCTCCCCGGTCTGGAAGCACACTGGGACGTGGGATTTGGGACTTGGGACGTGGGACATGAGAAGTGAGACGTGGGAATACAAAACTAGTTGTAGGTTGTGGCTATAAGTTGCAGGTATACTTTGCAGCAGGTTGTAGGCTGTAAGCCGTAAGAAATAAGTACGTGGGAAATGGGACTTGAGACGTGAGAAAAAACAGAAGTGAGAAATGAGACGTGAAATGACAGATGGACTTCAGGGGTAATAAAACTCAAGAGGAATACCTGAATCCCACGTCCCACGTCTCACGACCCGCGTCCCAGTTCCCCACGTCTCACGTCTCAAATGGGAGGTGGCTTCATGAAAAAGGAGACTGCGCATTACCGCAGTGTCAATGAAAACCCTTGTAATATGTGTATGCCTATGGGAGCCATCCTGCCATTTAAAGGAGTGGCCCAATCCATTGTGATTATCCATGGGTCACAGGGCTGCAGCACTTACATGCGCCGTCATATAGCCGAACATTTCAACGAGCCCATCGATGTGGCTTCCTCTTCTCTTAATGAGAAAGGGACTATCTACGGTGGAGAAGCCAGCTTGAAAAAAGGCCTGGATAATTTAATTAAATTGTATAACCCCGGGCTAATTGGGGTGCTTACCACCTGCCTGTCTGAAACAATTGGTGAAGATGTCGAAAGGGTTGCCCTGGAATATCTGAATGAAAGAGGGCGGTTGGAGGATCTTGAGCTGGTTACTGTAGCCACCCCCGGTTACGGAGGCACTCATACGGACGGCTACTTCCGGGCTGTGCAAAGGATAATAACCAGGCTGGTGAAAGATACAAAAAAGCATGCCAGAATGCACCTGCCGGTGGCGCCGAATTGCAATATAAGCTGCAATTACTGCAACAGAAAGTTTGACTGTTTACATGAAAGCAGGCCTGGTGTGACCAGCGAGATCCTGTCGCCCGAAACCGCCCTGCAAAAGTACAAAATAGTTAAGGAGATACTACAGAACATAAGCGTTATAGGAATAGCCGGACCTGGTGACGCCCTGGCCAACTGGGAAAAGACCAGGCGCACTATTGCTTTAATAAAACAGCGCTTCAGAATTTGGCTTAAAAAAATAAATCATCTGTGTTAAGGAGCTGCGACATGTCACTTGTACAACATAAATTAGATATTGATGACATCATTAACAATGAATCTATAGCAATGCACTTCCAGCCGGTCGTTTCAGTAAAGAAAAAAACCATCATTGGTTTTGAGGCCCTATGCAGGGGTATTGATGTCGAAACAAACGTAATAATTTCCCCCCATACCCTGTTTCATCTTGCCAAGGATCGGGAGATGACTTTAGAATTTGATAGATTATGCAGGAAAAAGGCTCTTGAAAGCTACCGCCAAATTTACAATAAAAATAATGAAGCAATTTTATTTCTTAACCTTGATACTTCTATAATAAACAGAGTTGTGGTAGGTTCCGGTCACCTCCTTAATGCTGTTCGTAGTTATGATATAGACCCCGGCAATGTGGTAATAGAGATCATTGAATCAAAAACTACTGATATTCTTGCACTGAAGAGATTTATAGAGACACATAAGAACTATGGTTTTTTAATAGCTTTAGATGATGTTGGCTCCGGCCACTCCAATCTTGACAGAATTCCACTTGTGAAACCTGATGTGTTAAAAATTGATAGGAGTTTAATTAATTATATCGATAAAATGTATTATAAGCAGGAGGTGTTTAAATCTTTAGTCAACTTGTCTAAAAAGATAGGAGCGCTTGTTGTCGCTGAAGGTGTTGAGAGGGAGGAAGAAGCAATATTAGTCCTGGAGCTAGGGGCAGATATGCTTCAGGGTTATTATTTCTCAAAACCACAAGAAAACATATATGATGAAATTAGAAATATTGAAAACATTACTGATAGTATAGCATTCAAATACAAAAGCTATATGGTTAATAAAATTAAAGATGCCAAATCACGTCATGAGGGTTATAACACGATAATAAACAAGATCGTATGCGATCTTTCAAAAATATCTGTAGAATGTTATGATGCTAAATTGAAGGAGGTAATAAAAAGTCATCTGGTTTTAGAGTGTGTTTATATTTTGAATGAGTTCGGCACTCAGGTAACTGATACAATTTTTAACCACATTGAGATATTAAACAATAGAATAATCTTCGGACCGCCCAGGCAAGGAATGGATCATTCCTTAAAAGATTATTATTATCTTATAGTGAATACCGGTTTAAACAGTTATACCACCGAACCGTATATATCCTTAGCTTCTGGCAACTTATGTGTAACCATCTCATCTTTATTTGTAGGACTAGAAGGCAGAAGGTTCATAATCTGCGTGGATATCAGACAGAATTATCATTAATTTCTTACTGGGATTTAAAAAGGTCAAAGGAGTACTGGTACTGATATGAGGCATGTATATTTTGTGGATACGACTCTCAGGGATGGCGAACAGGCGCCGGGGGTAGCTTTTACTGTCCAAGAAAAGGTTCAAATAGCCAAAATGCTGGACTCCCTCGGGATAGAATATAGAAGCGGGCATTCCTGCAATGGGTTCACCTGAAGAAGAAGCAATAAAGGAAATTGTTGAACTGGGCCTTAAAGCCGCTATATCTACCTGGAACCGGGTTAATATCAGTGATATTAAGGCATCGCTGTCGTGTGGAGTAAAGCATATCCATGTATCAGCGCCTGTTTCTGATATCCATATAGATTCCAAGCTAGGTAAAAACAGGGGATGGGTAATTGAAAGTATGAAAAGGGCAGTCTGCTACGCCATTGAGCGCGGATGCAGGGTTACGGTTGGAGCGGAGGACGCATCGAGGGCTGATCCGGAGTTTCTAATAAGATTTACTGTTCACGCCCGGCGGGAGGGAGCGGAACGTTTACGCTTTGCCGACACTGTGGGGGTGCTGGAGCCGTTCCGGACCAAACAAATAATCGATATGATTATTGAAAGCACAGGAATGGATATTGAATTTCACGGAAATAACGATTTTGGTTTGGCTACAGCCAATACATATGCCGCTTTTAAAGCAGGCGCTGTTTTTCTCAGCACCACAATAGGGGGATTGGGGGAGCGTGCCGTCAACTGCTCCTTTGAAGAGATCCTGGCAGTGTTAAAACAGCATGAAGGAATAGATCTGAACGTAAACGATAACCTGCTTGCAAGCACCTCGAATTATTTAAAGGCAGCCAGCGCAGGTTTGAATCTGCAAAACAGCCAAAGGTCCGTCGCAGAAGTTGGCAGGAGTTATATGGATCTAACCCGATTTTAATACCATTGGGATTTCTAACCGGTCTCTCCTAGTTTTGTGGTCCGCTTAATCAGGTATAAGGTCCTGCCGTCTTTTATTGACAGCAAGTGGTCTACCAGCCCACGCTCTTTCATTTTCAGCCAAAAAGGCAGGGCTTCTTCGCATATTTCACTTACATATATCTTTTTGAAGCTGGGACGAATAAACTCTAAAGCTTTACAGCCCAAACCCTTCCTCCTGGGGTTGTTGCCAATAGTTAAAACCCTTAATTCAAAAGAGCTGCCGTAAATAAAGCCAATAATTTTCATGCCCTCACGAAATTTAAAAACCGTGGCCATTCTATTACCATATAAAAACTCATAATCGCATACCTCATACATGATTGACCCTTCTTTCAACCATGATCCTATTAATATATTACATGAGGGACACATTGTTTGACAATATATAATATTCAAAATTTTCAATCATTATTCGACAGGCTGGTATTTTTTTAAAAGTGAGAATGAATAAATCTGTTTAGCAGGGACAGCCCTGGCAAAATTTTTGCGCAGGCCCGATAATACGGAGAGCCCCAGCTAAAAGCCAGGGCTTCCTTTGATATAGGGAAGACACGGAATCGAACCGTGTAGCGGGTCCCGGACCGCGCTGTGTTCCCGACACTCTCCCCAGGAAAATATTGCCAGTTTCATTATGGCACCAGGCAATTATCGTGTCAATAGCGAAGTACTACTGATATAATGAACCCTATAAGTATAAAACCAGTCTAATGTTACAGAAGGCCTTCAGTTGATATAAAAGAAATGCAGGGTGAGCTAACCTTGTCTGATGAAAGACTAATCAGGATGTCCCAATCAGGGGACAATGAAGCATTTGCCAAACTGGTGCAAAAATATTCCACGGACGCGTATCGTACCGCGTTCATGGTTCTGCGCGACCGCGAAGAGGTGGAAGACGTGGTTCAGGAAGCTTTTTTGACCTGTTACCGTAGCATAAAATCTTTCCGGATGGAGTCGTCTTTTAAAACATGGCTTTACAGGATTGTTGTCAACCGCTGTTATGACAGGCTCCGGAAGCTCAACCGGGAAAATGCGGCTTTTAATAAGATGTCTCTAAATTTGAGTATTGGGAACGGGGAAATGGACGAAATCGAAAGCAGGATTGACCTCAAAGAGGTTATATTAGGTTTAAAACCGGAGTATCGTCTGGTTCTTACCCTCTATTACGGAATGGACCTGGGGGTGCAGAAAGTCGCCGATATGCTGGGTATACCTGCGGGCACCGTCAAGTCGAGGTTGAACTCCGCCCGCAACCTGGTGAAAGAGCGCCTGACAGTTAACCCGCTTTGATTAAGAACATTTGGAAAGAGGCTGGGATAATGCATTGCGATAGCATTAAGTTAATGCTAAATGACTTCTTTAATAAAACGCTTACCAGGGTCGAGGAGCGGAAAGTCGAAGGTCACCTGGCGGCATGTGAAAACTGCCGGGGTGAGTTCGGCAGGCTGGAAAAAGCGGATAATACTTTAAAAAAGATTATGCATGAAATGGTAGCCGGGATTGAGGTACCAAACAGCCTCAATGAGCGGATAGAAGCTGCCCTCGCTCTGGAAAAAAGGCCGCAGCACCGGCCAGGCCGCCTGCAGTCACTGGCCAGAACTCCCGCGTTTGCGGCTGCTATGTTGGTTTTTCTGACTGCGGGATTATTTAGTTATTACAATCTCTTCAGTCCGGCCGTGACACAGCAAAAAGTGGTGATGTCCGAGTCGCAAGGAGGAACTTCATCCTTTGGTTCCGGCCCGGCTGATCTGGAGAATAAAATCACCGCCACAAATGAAAAGGCGGCCCCTAATAAAGAAAGCCAGGATTTGCAGCTATATGACGCCGATATTGAAAAAGGGGTTGAGGAGCAATCAGTGAAGCAACCGGCGGGGGAGGCGGAAAAACCTTCAGCCGTAATACCGTTGCCACCAGCCGTGGTCATGAGTCCCGATGCTTCTGAGGATACCCTGACGCAGTTGGAAAAGAGATCTGTGGCTGTGACAAGCGCCCCCCAGGGAGCAGGCGCGAGCCCGCCGGCCTTTAGCGGAGGAAATTATGAGGAAGCAGCCGGGGATGCGGGCTTTGTCCCGGCGCAGCCAACCTACCTGCCGCAGGGGATGAAGCTTGAAGATGTCTCGTGGCATTCAGGGGTGGTATATCAGAATTACCGGTCAGGCAGTTCTTATGTCACGATAAGTCAGAGCAGGGTTCAAGAGACAGGTTTCAATTATGATAAATTGGTTGAAGGGGGGGTCCCGGTTAATATTAACGGCGCCAGGGCCGTCCTGGAAGAAAGCAGTCGGGACTCGAACGATAACATTTCAGGCGGCTATGCGACCGTGCGCTGGCAGCGCGGTGAGTGGGTTTTTTCTGTAAGCGGCGGACTGCCCGGGGAGGAAATAATTAAAATCGCTTCTTCTTTAGAATAGCGGTTCAGATAAATTTAAAAAAATCGACTACGTATTGCTGCCGGGGATTAATAGCACCACCTACAATACACGTATTGAAAATTAATTTTCCACCCTTGAAAACGGGTGGATTTTTTATTGCTTTTAATCAAATGTCCATGCCTCTTTTTTGAGTTGCATGCATAAAGATATATTGAGCTTGTTAGCAGGGACAACGAAGTCCCGAAAGAAGTGTTTTCACTTCTTTCGGGTTATTTTTTTTAAGAAATGACATTTGTTTTTGAGGGGGTTGGTTTAATGTGTGGTATAACTGGCTGGGTTGACTGGGAGGCGGACCTTACCAGTCAGGGACATATCCTGGAGGTCATGGTAGATACGCTTTCCCGCCGGGGTCCGGACGCGTCCGGGACCTGGCTGTCCCCGCACGCTGCTATTGGACACCGCCGGCTGGTTGTAGTGGACCCCGCAGGGGGTGGCCAGCCTATGACCCGCAGCCGGGGAGATAAGGTTTATACTGTCACCTATAATGGTGAGCTGTATAACACGCTGGAATTGAGGCATGAATTAGAAAACCTTGGCAACACTTTTCTTACCCGTAATTCTGACACGGAGGTGCTACTTCTGTCGTATATGCAGTGGGGAACTGCGTGTGTTGAGCGTTTTAACGGGATTTATGCCTTCGCCATATGGAGTGAGGCTGAACAGTGCCTGTTTATGGCCCGTGACAGGCTGGGTGTGAAACCTCTCTTCTACACCCGGCAGGGCGGTATATTCGTATTTGGCTCCGAGCTCAAGTCACTCCTGGCTCATCCCGCGGTGCGCCCGGTGGTTGATTCTGAGGGTCTGGCTGAAATTTTTATCATGGGGCCGTCACGCACACCGGGGCATGGTATTTACCGCGGGGTTGCCGAATTAAGGCCGGGCTGCTGCCTGCTGCATGATCAGGACGGCAGCCGCCTGCGCAGGTACTGGTCTTTGGCCAGCCGCCCCCACCCTGACGACCTGAATACAACGGCCGCCCGTGTCCGGGAGCTTTTTACGGATACTGTTGAACGTCAGCTGGTTTCCGATGTCCCGGTCTGCACGTTTTTATCCGGCGGGCTTGATTCAAGCGCGATAACAGCGATTGCTGCGGCGGCGTTCAAGCGGGATAGCCTGGGGCCGCTGCACACCTATTCCGTGGATTACGCTGGCAATGAGCGCCACTTTCGCCCGGACCACTTCCAGCCCAACTCCGACGCGCAATGGATCGGGCGGGTGGCGGATTATCTCGGCGCCAGCCACCATGTGATTGAAATAGATAATTTTGAACTGGCTGAGGCACTTGTGCCGGCGGCGCTGGCTAACGATTGGCCCGGCATGGCTGACATAGATTCCTCCCTGTATCTTTTCTGCCGGGAAATAAAAAAAGAGCATACCGTGGCCCTTTCAGGGGAGTCCGCAGATGAAGTTTTTGGCGGCTATCCCTGGTTTCACAGCAAGGATGCGGTTGGTGCCAGTACTTTTCCCTGGATAAGGCTGCTGCGCGAGCGGTTTCGTTTCATCTCGCCTGAACTGGCCGCCCTGCTCCAGCCGGAAAAATATGTTGAACAGCGCTACCGGGAGGCTTTGGCGGAAGTTCCCCGCCTGCCCGGCGAGGACCGTTTTGAGGCGAGAATGCGTGAAATATCTTATCTCAATATCACGCGGTTTATGCAGACGCTGCTTGACCGCAAAGACCGGATGAGCATGGGTGTCGGCCTGGAGGTGCGCGTTCCTTTCTGTGACCACCGCCTGGTTGAATATGTCTGGAATATCCCTTGGGCAATGAAGAGCTGCGACAGCATGGCCAAAGGTATTTTGCGCCGGGCGCTGGTAGGTATGCTGCCGGATGATGTGCTGAAAAGAAGCAAAAGCCCCTACCCCAAAACTCACAATCCGGAGTATTTGGTTGCAGTCCGTGATATGGTCCTGCATATTCTGGACGATCCAAATTCACCTTTGCTGCCACTGGTAAACGCTGACGCTGTACGCGAACTGGCCGAGTCAGACGGGGCGATTTTTGACCGGCCCTGGTTCGGTCAGTTGATGCGAGGCCCCCAGTTTCTGGCCTTCCTGATTCAGGTAGACGCCTGGCTGCGCACTTACCGGGTGTCTATTGTATAAAAGATAAGCTCTCACTTCTAAGATGGAGTGAGGGCTTTTTTGTTAACAAATCCATGATTCCATGCTAATATTTAAAAAGTCGTATAATTATTTCTGTTAAAGGTACGATCTAAACTGGTGAGGTGGGAGTATTGCTGAGAATAGCTCTGGGACAAATGGAAGTTATACCAGGCAGTCCTGATTTAAACTGCCGGACCATGCTGGACATGATCGAAGAGGCCCGGGCCCAAAAAGCTGAAATTGTTATTTTCCCGGAAATGGCCCTGCCCGGGTATTTGCTTGGGGACACCTGGGAGCAGCAGGCTTTCCTGCGTGACTGCGAGGAATACGGCCGGGTTATTGTTGCAGCCTCCCGGGATATATGTGTGCTTTTTGGCAATGTGGGAGTTGACTGGAAAAAGATAGGCGATGACGGCAGAGTACGCAAGTACAACGCTTTCTTTATTGCGCAAAACGGCAGGCTGCGGGGTGGTGAAAACTACCCCTATCCGTTCAGAATAAAAACACTGCAGCCAAATTACCGTGAATTTGACGATACCAGGCATTTTTACAGCCTGCGCAAGCTGGCGCCGGAGATGGGCAAGCCGGTGGAAGAACTTCTGCTGCCTGTTGGTATAGAGATAGCGGGCGAGCCTTTTAAACTCGGCTGTATCCTTTGCGAGGACGGCTGGAGCGAAGAATATGCGGTACAGCCTATCGCGGCCATTCACCACAACGGTCCGGTCAACCTGTACGTTAACATTTCCGCTTCACCTTTCACCCTGGGGAAAAACAACAAGCGCAACCGGTTGTTTTCAAAACAGGTTGCTGCTGCCGGTGTTCCGCTGATTTATGTTAATAATGTGGGAATCCAGAATAACGGGAAAACAGTTTATACTTTTGATGGTTACAGCACCGCCTACAACGCAGCCGGTAAAATAATCGACTACTGTCCCCCGTTCTCGGCAGAGTTGAAAATAGTTGACCTTGATCTGACGACCCGGGAGAAAAACCCGCCAGCGGTTGCAGTACCGGATGACCGGGATATGGCCAGTATTTATAAGGCTCTTCATTACGGCGTAAGCAAATTTTTGTCCCTTATAGGGATGAAGAAGGTTGTAATCGGGGTTTCTGGAGGTATTGACTCTGCGGTAAGCGCCTGTTTGTACAGCACCGTTCTCAAACCGGAAAACGTGCTTCTGGTGAACATGCCCAGTGTCTTCAATTCACAGACAACCAGGGATCTGTCCACCACACTGGCTAAGAATCTTGACTGCCGTTATACAATCATGCCTATTCAGGAAGTGTTTGAGTTCACTGCCAAACAAATTAGCCAGACACCGGTTGTCAACCTTAAAGACAACACTGAGTTCAATCTGACTGTATCACCTTTTGTCTCGGAGAATATTCAGGCCCGTGACCGCTCGGGCAGGATCCTGGCTGGTGTGGCGGCGGCCTTTGGCGGCGGGTTTACCTGCAACGCCAATAAAAGTGAAATGACTGTCGGATACACTACCCTGTATGGTGACCTGGCCGGTTTCCTGGCCGCTTTGGCCGATCTCTGGAAATACCAGGTTTATGAACTCGCACTATATCTCAATGAACATATATTCGGCAGGGAAGTAATTCCCGGCAAGATGATCGACCTGGTCCCAAGCGCCGAGCTTTCTTTTGAACAGGATGTGGATCAGGGCAAGGGCGACCCGCTTGTTTATCCCTACCACGATTATCTTTTCCGGGCTTTTATGGAGCGCTGGAACAGGGCTACTCCTGAAGATATCCTGACCTGGTACGCCAAGGGGGTTTTAGAAGGAGAGATCGGCTGCCGGCCGGGGCTGGTGGCACAGCTGTTTACAGGCCCCGCAGAGTTTGTCGATGATCTGGAAAGATGGTGGAAGCTTTACTGTGGCATGGGCGTGGCCAAAAGAATTCAGGCCCCGCCGGTTCTGGCGGTGAGCAGAAGAGCTTACGGGTTTGACCACCGTGAAGCCCAGAATCAAATCCATTTTACCGCTCGTTATCTGGAGTTGAAAAGGAAACTGATTGAAACTAAAGAAGTTTAGATAGTCGGCGATAGGTTTCAGATTATTTTTCGAAATCGGCACAATGAATTAAATTATTTATTTGATGTATTATCTTTATTTATAAAATAAAGTAATTTTAATAATACGTTGTTTCACTATTTACATAAATCTTTTTAAAAAATTTTGACTTTTTAGCAGGAATTTGATTTCAAAATACAGAATACAACTACAAAAATCTTTATCTTAATGTTGCCTTTATCTTTGGGCAATACTAATCTAGAAAAATTTCATCAAATAGGCAAACAGATCATAATATTGCATTACAGTTTAATATTTACATCGTGTTGGGCAAAACCGAACGAAAGCCGGTGGCGCAAAACTATGGGTCTAAAGCCAGTCAAAAGAGGCTATGATTGCCAGCTTGCGAGGATATTGACTCTACTGGTGTGGGTATAGTCTGCTTTTAGACTATATATATCCCCTTTTTTGTTTTTTTAGACTGTATATGATCATAAATAAATTATGATTCTCCGAGCGCTGATTAACCTAAACATTAGTGCATGGTTTGCAGGCCTTTAGGGTGCAATGGGAAACTGTTGCGCCTCCCATTGTGGAAAGGAGGAAAAGCTTTTTTTGGCTTTTCCTCCTTTTGTTTTAGAATGAATCTCGCCCTTTTTCAGTCATAGGGGCATCTTTTTGTTAATAATAATGA
>CAZJGV010000055.1:0-15654 GCA_964545615.1 uncultured Pelotomaculum sp. | reverse complement strand
TAAAAAAGATTTTAGGCTCGCCGGAAAACCTGGCCGTTGCCACCCTGGAGAAGCGGCTGGAGGAACTTAATGAGGAAATACAGAAGCTGCGTAATCAACAGCATTTTATTATCCGGATTTTAAAAAATAACCAACTGCTGAAACACGTCAGGATCATCAATCTGAATACCTGGATTGCCCTTTTAAAATCAGTGGGCTTAAGTCGGGAAGATATGGAAAAGTGGCATAGCAGATTTGAAAAGTCAATTCCGGAAGAGCATCAGCTTTTTCTGGAATCTTTAGGGCTACCCCCGGAGGAGATCAAAAAAATAAGAGCGCTGTCAAGGAACGGGGGAAAAACCAGGCTGTAAAAAGGAGTGAAAGCGGCTGTGTCTTTTAAAGCTAAGCGTTTTAAGGAAACTGATATCCAGCAATATGCAGCTTCACCGGCTGAAGTTTTTCCTCTCTTGTGCCCGGTAAGAGAGTATGAATGGCTGGATGGCTGGAGTTGCGAGATGATTTATTCAGAATCCGGCATCGCCGAGGAAGATTGTATTTTTACCACGAAATTTCCGGGCGAGGAAGAAGAGACAGTTTGGGTTATGACTGATAAAGATCTTGAAAACCATACGGTACATTATGTAAGAGTTACGCCCGGTTGCAGAGTTGTAGACTTGTTGATAAGTTTAGAGGACAACCCTGATGGCTGCACAAACGCGCATATTACTTATACAATCACTGCTTTAAGCGAGATAGGCAACACTTTTATTGATAGCCGGGCCGGTAAAGAATTTACAGACCTTATGGCCAGGATGGAAAAATCAATGAACCATTTTCTGAAAACTGGCCGGATGCTGAAGATGTAAGCTGCTTGTTAAAGACATCTCCTCCTGTTAGACTAATGACGGGAGGAGTTATTTTTTGGATGCAGATCCAGTGTGGGAGAATAGTGAGCTGAGGTGAGCGCAATAAAGATTAACAGGCTGCTTGAGATAACCATAATTTTGCTGAATAAAGGAACAGTTAAAGCAAAAGAATTGGCTGAGAGGTTTGAAGTTTCCATAAGGACAATATACAGGGATATCGATGTGCTGTCTTCCGCCGGTGTTCCTGTATTCACTAACAAAGGCAGCGGCGGCGGCATATCTCTCCTGGAAAGCTATACTATTAACAAAGCCTTAATCTCAGAGCATGAAAGAGAAAGCATACTCCTGGCTCTTAAAACCCTGCAGGCGACAAAATATCCTGAAATTGATCTGATTATTGATAAAATCGGAGCTGTATTCAAAAATACCGCTGCTGACGATTGGGTGTATATTGACTTTTCTCCCTGGGGCAGCAAGCCGAATGAGGATAACAAGTTTATTGACATTAAAAAGTCAATTATGGCACGCAGGCTGATTTCATTCGACTACGTTAACGCCGAAGGCGGTAAAAGCCGCCGCAGTATCGAGCCTATGCGGCTGGTTTTCAAAGCTCAGGCGTGGTACTTGTGGGGGTATTGCCGGAGGAGGCAGGATTTTCGCACTTTCCGCATATCAAGGATGAAAAACCTGACTGTGACTGGTGAATCCTTTGAATGCAGAGAACAGGATATAGCTCAAAAAGAAAGGTCCGTCGAAAGGCCTAAAGAATTGGTAACCTTAAAGCTAAGATTTCAGACTGAGGCTTTACACCGGCTTTATGACGACTTTGACGATGAGATAATCACTAAAAACGCTGACGGTACTTGTGATGTAACAGTAACACTTCCTGAAGATGAATGGGTGTACGGATATATCTTATCCTATGGCTGTCAGGTGAAGGTTATCGAGCCGGAGCACGTCCGGCAAATAGTCATAGATAGATTAAAAAAGACCTGGGAAATATATGAATGACGATTATTAATATGACATATAGTTGTCAGATTTGTGATGTAAAATTAGGATTGGGAGAGCGTTTTACAAGAACCTTCTTCTGGAACAGGTGTTTTTTACGGGCACCCAAAATTATAAATCTGAAAGGGAGGGAATGAGATGATATTTAAATTTGAATTAAGCGAGCAGAAAGCACAACCTGTATTGTCCATTAGAGCAAGAACGGCGGTAGAGAATTTGCCGAAAGTAATTGGCGAATCCTATGGGAAGATAATGCAGTATCTGGCCGAACTCGGCGAACAGCCGGCGGACGCGCCGTATACAGCCTATTATAACCTTGATATGAAGGATTTGGATGTGGAAATGGGTTTTCCTGTCGCGAAGCCGTTGCCGTCTAAAGCTGAAATTGAATCCGGCGAGATTCCCCAGGGCAGGTACGTGTCCTTTATGTACAAAGGTGCGTACTCTGGAATGGAGCAGCCCTACAATGAGATGTTTAAATGGATTGCAGAAAACGGCTATGAACCAAAAGGTGTGTATTACGAATACTACTATAATTCACCGAACGAGGTGCCTGAAAGCGAGCTTTTGACCAGGATAGCCACGCCTTTAGAATAATGTTGAATAAATGATGCTGTCAACAGTATGGAGCAAGTTGTAACTTATCTTGCTAACTGATCAATGCAATACCGGGAGGGATAATAGTGGGAAAAATGATGGCATACTGCGGATTGATGTGCGATGAGTGCAACGCATACAAAGCCACGGCAAATAATGACGACGCTTTAAGAAGGCAGACTTCCGAAGAGTGGAGCAAGCTTTACGGCGCAAATGTAAAAGCAGAGGATGTAAACTGTCTCGGCTGCAAGTCCGATGTTAATTTCAACTACTGCGGGATGTGCCGGATCAGGGCATGTAATATTAAAAGAAGTATAAGTAATTGCTCTGAATGTGATTTATTCAGTTGCGATTTGTCGGAGGAGATGTTTAATCACGCTCCTGAATTAAGGGGAAGACTGCAGCAATTAAGGAAATAATCAGGATAAAGAAGGGGAGGCTCCATACTTAAGGGAAAAGGGCTTAGTGGCCTGAGTTTCCAGTGTTTTTATAAGGGTACTATTCGGGTAAAAAGGGGTTGTCCTATCTTTTGGGACAGCCCCTTTGTTGTTGGTTGGTTTTTAATCAAATACCTTGGAGGTACCGTCAGGCCGGTATACTATTCTTATGAAAAGGTTTTGGGGGGATACTAGCCTGGCCCACAATATGGTATGATCAGAAAGTGAGGCATATGTAGAAAATTAGTAGATTTTAACTTTTTTCCTACTTTGGCTGGAGAACCGATATGTCCGACAAAAACCGGAAACGCGCCTTGCTTGCGCTACTGGGCGCGGTGCTGATCTGGAGTTCCACTTACGTTTCTACCAAGCAGGCCATGAGCCAGGTGCCGCCTATCACCCTGGCCTTTATCCGTTTTGCGCTTTTTTCCTGCGTGACCCCAGCCGCAGGCAGCGAGTTCCCTGGGGGGAACTAGCCCTGCTCGGCTTTACCGGAGCCTTTCTCTATTTTGCCATGCAGAACCGGGGGCTGTATTATACCAGCGTTTCCGCCGGCTCTCTGATCCATGGCGGGATACCGGTGATTATCGCACTGCTTTCAATCATGTTTTTAGGGGAGAGGATTAACACATACCGCGCAGCCGGCATTTTACTAGCCATTGCCGGAGTGGTGGGGATCGTTTTTCTGGGCGGCGAAGTTCAGGGCGGCAGCCGTCCGCTCCTGGGCAACCTGTTAATGCTGGGCAGTTCTTTGGCCTGGGGCGCTTATACCATACTGAATAAGCGTTTTAATCTGACGATTAGCCCTGTGACAGCCACACTGGCCACTTTTCTTTACGGTATGGTGTTCACACTCCCTTTCGTGGTTATGGAAATGCGCGGCTTTAATCTTGCCTTAAGCTGGCTGACGGTGGCTAATGCGCTTTTCCTGGGTATAGTCGCTATGGCGCTGCCCATCTTCCTCTGGAACTACGCGCTGCTGTACTATGATGCCTCGGAGGCCGGTCTCTTCATCAACCTGGTGCCGGTGGTCTCCGTTATCAGCGCGATGCTGTTTTTGGGGGAACGGGTCAACGCCGGCCAGTTTGCGGCCGGCGGGGTGGTCATCCTGGGGGTGCTGCTATCCAGCGGTTTCGGCATGGTTAAAAAAGAAGGGTAGTTCCGGTATGGTTTAAGCAAAAGTTATTCAACAATTCAACAACTGGCACCAATTGATAAGAGAGGGTGATAGTTTGGGAGAGTACCATGTAGTAGCTGCTATCACGGAATATTTGCTCATTGTCAAATATAAGGCAGAAGATAACTTATATGGTTTATTGTTTGCCCCTGATGCGGTTGGCACAGCCCAGACCTTTATGCTTAAAGCGAAAAGCACTGACGACGCTATTTTTAAAGGCGCTATGCTGGCTAAAGAAAAGGGATTTATCTAAGAGCAGACATTCCCGGTTTTTGAGACTGCCTGAGCTGTTTTTTTGAAATAACAAGAACTTCCCGCGCAGAGATGAACTTGTTGTTGACATATGTTCACAATAGTGTACAATGAAGCTATAAAGGGCATATGTCAATAACTTAAAGGAGGGAATGAGCATGCCGGGAAGAGACGGTACAGGCCCGCTGGGATATGGGCAGGTAAGCGGCAGGGGTCTTGGATTCTGTACAGGGGCTAATGGCGCCGGCTTGGGCCTTGGCTTCGGTTGGGGCCGTGGATTTGGCTGCAGAAGAGGATATGGCGTGAACTTCGCCGCAGATCCAGCTACAGCCAGGACGCAAAAAGATTTGCTGGAAGAACAAAAGGAACTTCTTCAAAACAGGCTTGACATCATCAGCAAACAGTTAGAAAATCTATAAGGGAAGCACAAGTAACAGGGGTAAACCCCCTGTTACTTACATTACATACTTGAGGTGAATAAAATCATGGCCAGGCCGAGAAAATGGAGAAAAGTGTGCAGCCTGCCGGAGAACAGCCTGTTTGGGCCTCTCAACGCACCACATCCAGTCGGGGGGACGATAATAATGACTATAGATGAATTTGAAACCATCCGCCTCATAGATCTGGAAGCCCTGACGCAGGAGGAGTGCGCGGAAAGAATGAACGTCGCCCGCACGACTGTCCAGAGAATATACAACGATGCCCGCAAAAAACTTGCGCAGTCTTTGGTTGAAGGGTACATACTGAAGATCGAGGGCGGGGATTATGAGCTTTGTAACGGGAACGATCAGCTACACGGGTGCGGCACGTGCCGCAGGCACAGGGCCGGACGAAACCACGCCTGATGAAAGCTGAAGGATGGAGCGCATGATTATAAAACCCTGGCGGAAAATACTTCAATTTCTAATGAGTTTAAAAGCGAACAAATAATAATATAATTGCAAAGGAGAAAGAGAATGAGCAAAGATTGTGACCAAAGCTGCGGTACTTGCGGCGAAGAATGTGCTGAAAGGAAGGAAAAGCCGAAAGATTTTCTCGAAAAGCCGCACGAACTGAGCAATATCAAAAAGGTTATCGGTATTGTCAGCGGCAAGGGTGGAGTCGGCAAGTCGCTGGTTACGTCAATGCTTGCCGTGACAATGAAAAGAAGGGGCTACAACACGGCCATCCTGGATGCTGACGTAACGGGGCCATCTATACCCAAGGCATTTGGCATCAAAGAGAAAGCGTCAGGGAGTGAGCTGGGCCTGCTGCCTACCAAGAGCAAAACGGGCATCGATATCATGTCGATCAACCTGCTGCTGGCAGATGACACAGACCCGGTTGTTTGGAGGGGCCCTATTATTGGCAACACGGTTAAGCAGTTCTGGACAGAGGTAATCTGGGGCGACGTGGATTTCATGTTCATTGACATGCCGCCCGGCACGGGGGACGTATCTCTCACCGTGTTTCAATCAATCCCTGTTGATGGAATAATAATTGTAACATCCCCCCAGGAGTTGGTTTCAATGATAGTGTCCAAGGCGGTTAAGATGGCTAAAATGATGGACATCCCGATCATTGGGATAGTCGAAAACATGGCATTTTTTAAGTGCCCGGACTGCGATAAGGAATATCATGTATTTGGTGACAGCCATATTGAGGAAACCGCCCGGAAGCATGATATCGATATTCTTGCCCGGCTGCCGATTGAACCGAAAATTGCAGCCGGCTGCGACAGGGGTCTGATTGAACTTTTTGAAGGTGACTGGCTCGAAAACGTGGCCGACATTCTGGAGATGCCCGAACTATCAGGGTTGTCAGGGGGACGGGGTTGTTGACAATCGTGTTGCATAAATAAAGGCTAACATAGTTTGCCGACTGTCCGAATACAGCTGTCCAGTGCAGTCTTGAATAGATTTAAATTAAGCAGGGGGGCGGTTCCCTTGCTTCATTTTTTAACAAGGATGTCTGCAACCCCGTCTTCTTGACACCCTCTACTGCTTTTCCAACTCCTGACTCGCTGAGAAGACTTAACCGAAGCTTTGCTATGATATAAATCATAACTAATCCCTCAATGAAAATCACAGGAGGAGCAGCTCAATTGCGGGATCTTATTTTACCCTTAGAAAAAACCTGTAAAACAGCCCTTACCAAAACAGGCATTCCCGGCTTTCAGTACTGCCTGAATCCTTACGTGGGATGTGCCCACGCCTGCGTGTATTGCTACGCTTCCTTTATGTGCCGCTTTTCCGGCCATAAGCAACCCTGGGGGCAGTTTGTCGATGCTAAGGTCAACTTTCCCCAGGTTTTGGAGAAGCAGCTTAAAGGCCGGCGCGCACCGGAGGGCAGGCTCATCCTGGGCAGTGTAACCGACGCCTATCAGCCGGCTGAAGCCTGGTACAAACTAACTCGGTCCTGCCTGGCAGCCCTGGCCGGACACCCGTCGCTGGAAGTGGAGATTCTCACCAAGTCTGCCCTGGTAGTCAGGGATCTTCAACTGCTGCAACAGCTGCCCCGCTGCTCGGTAGGCTTTACCGTGACCACCATCAACGAAAAAGCGGCGCGTGTTTTAGAACCCGGTGCACCGCCGCCCGGGCTGCGTTTGGCCGCCGCCAGGCAGCTGGCTGAGGCTGGCCTGCCGGTCTGGGTGTTTATAGCGCCGGTACTGCCGGGGTTGGGGGACGGCGAGAAAGATTTGACCGGATTGTTCAGGGAACTGAAGAGGGCGAGAGTGGAAAAAGTGCTGGCGGATACGCTGAATCCGTATCCCGCAGTGGTCCAACGGCTGAAAAAGGTGTACCACAGGCACTTTCCCGAAGCTTTGGCGGACCTGGAGCTAGGCTGTGCCGAACCGGAATACTATAGAATTAAAATGGAAAAGATGCTGTCTGAAATTTCCAGTCAGTTTGGCTGCCGCTTGTCGCTTGTATAGCAGGTTTAGATGGTTTTCCTGCTGCTCACGGGTAGCCATGTACGGGGGGTGTCCGCAGTACTGAATTTTGTGCCCGGACACAACAAAGCCAGCCGTTGGGTTAACAGCTGGCTTTTTGGTAAACAGTTCGACGGGGGGCCAGGCAGGGTTATTTTGCCATCGTTTTTTTCATCCAGTCCACCAGGCTCAGGCCGTGTTTCTCCCGAATATTCTCCACTTCTTCCATCCCCATGATCCGCCCTTCACTTAAAGATATAACCAGATCGAGCACCGGTTCCACTTCGGATACTTCATGGGTCGACATGAATACGGTCTGCTCCTGCAGATCAAGGTAGGAAATCATGGATTTAATTATGGAATCCCGCACCAGAGGGTCGAGCCCGGCCAGGGGTTCATCCATCAGGATCAGCGGCGCCCGGCGCGACAGGGCCAGCAGGATTTTTAACCTGCCGCGGTTGCCCTTGGAGAGGTGCTTGACCTTTTTATTAGGTTCCAGCTGCATAAAGCTGAGGATTTCACGTGCTTTTTCTATATCAAAATCCGCGAAGAGACCGGCGTTATACTTTATGGCTTCCTGAACGGTAAAGAAAGGATAAAGCACATCCGATTCTGAAAGGTAAGCCACATTTTCGGCGGCGCGCCGGTTAACGGTTTTTTCCCGCAACGTCACCGAGCCCTGATTGGGGTGGGCCAGGCCGGCGGCCAGTTTCAAAATAGTGGATTTACCGCTGCCGTTCGGTCCCACCAGGGCGGCTATTTTCCCCTGCGGCAGGTCGAAGCTCACGTTATTTAAGGCCACCTGACCTAAATACTTTTTAGTCACATGCTCAAATCTTACAATATGGCCGGTCATTCTAAACACCTCTTCCGCTTATTGTATTGAACAGATCTTTGCGTACACCTTCCAGGATCTCGTCCGGACTGAAGCCAGTTTCCTTCATGTCCGCGATAAAGCTGCCGATCTGCTCACTTTTAAGGTCTTCTCGCAGCTGTTTCAGCCTTAATTCATTTTCTGTGATAAAAGAACCCAGGCCGCGTCTGGTTTCGGCAATCTCCAGGCGTTCCAGTTCCGTGTAAACTCTTTGCACGGTATTTGGGTTCACCCCGGCCTGCAAGGCCATTTCCCTTACTGACGGCAATTTGTCTCCGGCTTTGAGTTCACCCCGTACCACCTGCCGGCAGATACGCCGCAGAATCTGCAGGTAGATAGGCTGGGTTGTGTTAAATGATTGACTCATATTGCTACACCTCAACCTTGTGGTCGATCAGCCAGGCGGACAGGGCTAACAAAGCAGCCGTCAGAAGAAAGTAGAAGAAAACTTCACCGGCATGGATCTGGCCCATTTGACCTCCCATATTTATGGACATGTGCGTGCTTAAATCCCCGGATATTTCCGGAAAGTTTCGCAAATGGATGTTTAGAGGCCCCCAATGGGTAAGCAGTTTATAAAATCCCGTTTCATGGAGTTTACCCAGGCCAACTGTCGCCACAGCGAAGGTCGCGATGCCGGCCAGCCAGCGGAACCTGCCTAAAACGTTACCGGCCAGGGCAGATGTCACCGAGATCAAAGTAGCCCAGGACCCGATGTAAATACTGGCGGCGAAGGTGAAAACAGCGGCATAAAAACCGACCTCCACCACCAGGGGAATTAGTGACGACAGAACCATGCCACCCATTTGCTCCGGATGCGGGCTGATAAAAATCCCCAGCAACAGCAGAGCCGCTGTTATCATCATGATCACCACCATCTGCAGCAGGGCGACGGACAGTTTGGCCGCCAGCAGCAGCCAGCCCGGCTGGGGACAGTGCAGCCAAAGATGGGGGGTGACTTTCCATTCCCAGGCCAGGCTTTTCAGGATGTACATGGCCGGGTAAAACAGCAGAAATACCAGGATAAAGGCCGCCGGCGCGAAAATAATCCCCGGGTGGTAGCGGTAAGACAGGTAGACCAGCCAGAGACCTCCGATGATGAGAATAGCCAGTGCTAAGAAAGCGGAATTCCGGGTCATGCGGTATTCCTTTTGCAATAAAGTCAACCAGGCGCTCATTTTAAGTGTTCCTCCTCAAGATTACTTTACACGTGTATTAGTGACATAGTACACTATATCAGTGTGACTGTCAATATGTTTTATGCTGATCAAGTAAAACTGTTGCAGAGAAAATTATGGAGCTTGATCAAGTGTGGAACACGTGGTATTCTGATCCAAATCCGCCTTTCAGATCGTCTATAGAATATAAGTGAGTTTAACTCTAATAATAAGGAGATTTGAATTTATGGCAAAAAAGATGACTCTGGCACTGCTCGTGGTATTATCGCTATTGATGCTGCGTTTTGCCGTCCCGCTGGATGCGTCTCAGGTGAGGCTGGGCAGTGAAGTTTTAATGAACTCGCGGCACGATTTAATTGAGGGGAAAAAAGTCGGTCTGGTCACCAATCAAAGCGGTGTGAACAGCCGCGGGGAAAGCACTGTGGACATTCTGGCCAGGGACAATACTGTTCAGCTTGTTGCCCTTTACGCGCCGGAGCACGGACTTGACGGGACTGCCCTGGCAGGAGATTACGTGGCTTCATATGTGCACCCGGTACTGGGCATTCCGGTGTACAGCCTGTACGGAGAGACCAGGATGCCCACGCGGGAGATGCTGGAAGGTATCGATGTGCTGTTGTTTGATATCCAGGACATAGGAGCCAGGTCCTATACCTATATGTCGACTATGAACTACTGTTTGGTTGCCGCTCAAAAGTACGGCAAACCGGTCATTGTTTTGGATCGCCCCAATCCTGTCGGGGGGCTGATCGTGGAGGGACCGGTCCTGGAAGAACCCTACCGGACTTTTGTCGGTGTGGACTACCTGCCGATGGCGCATGGGATGACCGCCGGGGAACTCGCCCGCTTTTTTAACCGGAAAATAGGCGCCGATTTTACTGTGGTCCCCATGGAAGGGTACAATCGCTCCATGGTTTTTCAGGACACGGAGCTAAAATGGATTCCAACCTCACCCCGTATTCCGGACCTGGATGCTGTCTTCGGTTACATGGCTACCGGCCTGGGGGAGGGCACCGGGATTTACCAGTCGGATGATTTCAAGTGGATTGGCGGGAAAGGCGTTGACTCAAATGAATTTGCCGAACTGCTTAACCAGTACGGACTGCCCGGCGTGGTTTTTAAGCCTGAAGACAGGGGAGCAGCCGGCGGTGTGCGGCTGCAAATTGTGGATTACCACAGCTTTAATCCCGCATTGACCGGTCTTTACGCCCTTACCTGCGCTCATTCTCTGAACGGGTTCGCGATCCCCAAAAGCGGGCAAACAGTGGTTATGTTCGATAAAATAATGGGAACGGATAAAATTGGCCGTTATCTGGAGGAATGGTTGTCGCCCCCACAAATGCAAGCCTTATACCAGCCGGAACTGAACCGTTTCAAAGAGGAGCGCAAACAGTACCTTATTTATAACGACGGGCAGGATCAGCCTCCGGCAGCCGACAGGCAGGTGATAAGAATACTTGTTGACGGCCTGGCGATCTCCTTTGACGTGTCCCCTTATATTGATCAGCACGACCGGGTGATGGTACCCCTGCGGGCGATTGCTGAAGCGCTTGGCGCTAAAGCGGAATGGAACGGTCAAACCAGGGTTGTCACTATCAGCAGGGCCAACCAGGCAAGTGTTTTTACCATCGACAGCAGCACAGCCTTCTACAACGGGTCAAAAGTGCAGATGGACACCAGCCCGGTAATCCGTGCCGGCCGCACCATGCTGCCGGCCAGGTACGTGGCTGAGTCGCTGGGAGCCGAAGTAACCTGGAACGCCGACACACGTACCGTGAGCATTGAGTCGCTTTAAAAATAGCTTTTGCTGCTGCTATTTCAACTATCTCCCAATGGGTATAATAATCTTTAGCCCTTTAAAGATAAATCGCTTTTTTACTGTTCCGACCCCTGGCTTTTTTCCCATAACCTGCTAAAATTTAAAGGATACCGGCACTGCATTTCAAAGGGAACTCCTTTCCAGTGTCGAAAAAAGTATCAGGGAGGTGACACATTGGAAAAACGAACAGTGAATTTAAAGATACCATGTCCCAACTGCAACGGCACAAACTTCGGCACCATGGATAATCCTTATTGTCTTTTGCCTTCGCTGGTCAAGGTTGAAGATGGTTTTGAACTATCGCCGGACAAGGGGTTGGCGGTGATGCCGGTTATATGCAATACCTGTGGTTACCTGTTTCTGTTCCACCCAAAATAAACAAATACCCTGACGGGCTGATCTGGTTTCGATGGGGCGTATTATCGTTTGAAAATATGCTTTCTACAAGGTGGGGCTATTGCACCAGCGAATCCGGCGCTGCGTTTGGTTGATTATGCTGACATCAGGAGTTTATATTTTAAATCTGGCGTAAAAAGTAGTGCCCTCTGGTCCGGTTTCGATTTCGATCCTGGCGTTATTGCGGGCTGCGATACTGTAACATACCGCGAGGCCCAGCCCTGTGCCCGTGTCTTTGGTTGTAAAAAACGGTGTGCCTATTTTTTCGAGTATTTCAGGTGCAATCCCCCTGCCGCCGTCCTTTACCGCCAAAACTACCTCGTCGCTGTCCTGGAAGGTTTTTATGGTCAACATTCCCCCTGAGGGCATGGCCTCAAACCCGTTGCGGACCAGGTTGAGGATTAACTGACGTATTTCTTTCTCATCCAGATTTAGATCCGGTATATCCCACAGTTCAAACTCGACGGATTGGTCGGTAACCATGCCGTCAGCAGAAATTAGAGGGGATAAGGCCTGAATTATGTGGTTGAGGTTTTGCGGTTTTAAATTGACCGCCTTGTCTTTGGCCAGCGATAGAAATTCGGTGATTATTGAGTTGGCCCTGTCAAGTTCGGATACCATGAGTTCAAAGTAATCCCTGTCCTTAAAATATTCACTCCTGGTCATCAAAATCTGCAAAAAACCCTTGACAGTGGTCATCGGGTTTCTGATTTCGTGGCCGATGCCGATAGCCATTTCTCCCACCAGGTTTAACCGTTCCAGGCGGGCCATTTCTTTTGCCATCTGCTTACGTTCCGTAATATCAATAAAATTGACAATCAGGCATATTTCACCGCCGAATTCTATAGTTTCGGCGGATACCAAACCGATTATGATTTCACCGGATTTAATCCGGAAAGTTAGCTCGATGTTGCGGAACCCCTGCTGTTCCAGAATAATACCTTTTAGTATTTTCAGATCAACCGGGTTGGCCCAGATTCCTAATTCGGATGTTATCCGCCCGGCGACCTCATCCCGGTGATAACCAAACACATTTTCAAAACTTGTGTTCACATCAATGAAACGGATATCGCCGCTTGAATCAACTAAGGACATTATAGCCATAACACCCGGGTTGGCGTTGAAGGCTATAGCAAACCGTTTTTCCGACAGCTGTAAATCTTCCATGGCCTGCTTTAAATCAGTTATATCAATACCAATCTCCAGGACTAATCGGGACCCGTCAAAATCAAAAAAGGGATAATCGTAATAATGATAGGTCCTGCCCCGGAAAGTTAATTCCCATTCCACGGGCCTGTTGGTCTCTAAGGCTTTCATGGTATGACAGTTTTCGCAGGGTTTGTCCAATCCCCAGACTGCCTCGTAACAGTACCTGCCTTTCGATGTGCAAACCTGCTTATAAAAAGTATGGTTGGCGAAACGGATTTCATAATTTGGCGCAAAAAGAACGACCTGTGCTGGAAGCTTATCCAGTAAGTTAAACAAACGCTTGCGCTCAGTCTCCAGATCTTCTTCAGCAATTTTGCGCTTCGTGATATCCCGTCCTACTCCCTGAAATTCAACTGTTTGCCCTTGTTCGTTGCTGACAGCCCGGTATGACCACTGCAGCCAGTGTATACTGCCATCCGGCATTAAGATACGGTGTTCATCCGTGAGAATCGGACTCTGTGAATTAAGCGAGCGAATAATTTCCTCGGTTTTTTCCCTGTCACCCTTAAAGATCAGCGTAATAAAACATTTCCCAAGCAAATCCTCGCTTGTTAGATTAAAGAAGCGGCTGAATCTTCCGTTAACAAAGTTAAGCTTACCATTGGCTGAGCAGCGGCAGATTAATTCCGTCTGTTCTTCTACTATGGCCCGGTAGCGCGCCTCGCTCAGCGACAATGCTTCCGCTATACGCTTGCGCTCGGTGATATCGATTAACAATTCCAGTACAAGTAAAGAGCCGTCGACATCATAAAACGGACTATCATAAATATGGTATGTCTCTCCATGGGGGCTGGTCCACTCATACTCAACGGAATTTCCTGTCTTAAATACTGTTTGTGATGGGCAAACCTCACAAGGGATGCTCATTTCATTGAATATTTCGTAACACTTTTTGCCCTCGGTTTCGCCAAACCGTTCACGGTAGTTGTTGTTGGTAAAGGTAATTGTATGATCCGGTTTAAGCAGGCAGATAAATCCGGGCAGTCTGTCCAGCAGCGAGTAGAGCCTCTGTCTCTCGGACGCATGACTTTTCTCCATTTTTTTTCTTTCGGTTATATCGCGAACCGTCTCAATTGCCCCGATCAGGGCGCCGTTGTTGTCGAAAAGCGGGGAAGCCTTTACCCATAGAAAGCCCCCTTTTCCTTCATAGATACAGGGCACAAAACCTTCTGAGAATAATGTGGCACCCTTTTTTTCAACAATGTCATAGTGTTTGATTATTTCAGCGTGTTCTTCCAATACCAAATCTATCAAAGTGGGCCTGGGCTTGCCGTAAAAGGGAACAGCGTGAGCGTAATCACTCTTGCCAAGAATACTCTCTTTGGCCACCCCGGTCATTTCCTCGGCTGCCAGGTTCCAGGCGATAACTTTTTTATCTCTGTCAATGACTATGGTGGCGTCAGGGAGATGTTCAATGATGTCGGTAAAATATTGGCCAGTAGTAAATGCTGGTTTTTCAGCCTGTTCTTCACTTAGTTTCTTTTGCAACTCTTCAATTTGGTTTTTTAGGGTCTCATTTTCCCTGAAAGTGGCGGTCAACTCGGCAATCAGTTGTTTTCTGGTCATATCTTTGTAACTCATGAACAGCCCCCGTTGGATATTTTCTAGGAATGAATGCATATTTTGACAACATCAGGCATTTTCCCTTCAGGATCGACTAATGTCGAAAAATAATTATTAAGGGAAATATGAAAATTCAATGAGCATATCACCGCCTAAGTTTTAAGCTATAATGGCAATGATCAAGTTTATGAATTGTATATGTGAAAGAGGAAAGCATAAAATTGTTGGCAGCAATACATTTTTAAAAGAGGTGAAGATTAATGGATAATAAATCAATCATAATCATCGGCGCCGGGATGGGCGGCCTGGCTGCGGGCGTATATGCCCGGATGAACGGCTTCAAGACCAGAATATTTGAAATGCACTCAGCGCCCGGCGGGCAATGTGCCGCCTGGAATCGCAGGGGATATACCTTTGACGTCTGCATTCACCACCTCATGGGATGCTCTCTTTTTTCAAAAATCAACCTGCTCTGGAAAGAACTAGGCGCGATGCCCAGAGAATTGATCTACACCAAAGAATGTGTCAGTGTGGCTTCTCCTGACGGAAAGATGTTCAATGACTACTATGACTTGGAGATGCTTGAGCAGCATTTAAAGGAACTGGCGCCCGGTGACGCGCCGGTGATAGAAGAATACGTCAGAGCGATAAGCTCTTTTTCAAAAAGTGATATCTGGGGAGAGATAATGATGGGGTCGTCCTGGGACTTTTTTAAAAAAGCTCCCGCCATGCTTTCTGTCAGCAAGTGGTTCAAAGTGAGCATGCGGCAGTTTGCTGACCGGTTTAGCGACCCTTTTCTGAAAAAGGCTTTTCCCCTGCTGGAATACTCCGCCCCGGATATCCCTTTGTTCTTACACCTGGCCAAACACGGTTATGGGTTAAGGAAGGATATTGCCTGGCCCGCCGGCGGCGCGCTGGAATTTGCCAAATCGATCGAAAAACGTTACAAGGAACTGGGCGGAGAAATTTATTACCGGCAGAAGGTTGAAAAAATATTGACAAAAAGCGGCAGGGCTGTCGGGGTGCGGACTGAGGACGGCAGCGAGCATGCGGCGGATATAATCATTTCCAACGCGGACGGACGCAAAACTATTATGGACATGCTGGAAGGCCGCTACATCAATGACCGGATCAGTAAATACTGCGAGGAACCCCAGGATGAAACCAACTGGGCGGTGCATGTTTTTCTCGGGGTCGCCAGGGACCTTTCCAGTGAACCGTCCGCTCTGGTTATGCTTCTTGACCAACCGGTGGAGATTGCCGGCCATATCAACGAAAGCCTGGAGATGCAGATTTACGGGTTCGACAAAACCATGGCGCCGGAGGGCAAGGGGGTAATCAAGGTGGAACTGGTATCCCGGTATTATTACTGGAAGAAGCTATAC
>CAZJGV010000054.1:0-15813 GCA_964545615.1 uncultured Pelotomaculum sp. | reverse complement strand
GTGCCGGGGGCAAGGCTTACCCCGGTTACCGCTATGGCGTTAACCTTACTCACGGGGAGGGCAAAAAGGAGGTCAGGGTTCCGGCGCTGTATGTCGATCCAGTTACGGTTATCTGAATCGGTTCACTACCATCCTCTTTCTTAAAAGTCATGGGCAAGGGGTCTGTGCCCGTGCTGCCCTGGGCTATATAGTTTTCCATGGAACTCTGGTTAGTATAATTGGTTGCGCTTTTTTGTCCGGAGTTGTTGATGATCTTATAGTTATTTGCAAATAGGAGGGAAAATGATATGACAATAAAAGCCATGACGGACAACGCGATAATTGTCTCCAGCAAGGACAATCCCGCCACGCCGGATAGAGCCTTCTTTATGTATTCACATGATGTCTGGAGCTTTTTCCGGTGTTTCAAGGGTTTAACCTCACAGTAGGTTTTTTTCAACACAAACCCGCTTTCAAAGCTATGATTGCCATATTCCTTTCTGGTAGCTGCTCAGTACCTCCTCCTGTCCTCCAATATCGAAGTTAAAAGAATCGTTGCTCGAACCATCGTAAGTTACAATCCCGCCGCCTTCCATATATAAATCATTGCATATGATCGCGCCCCTTAAATACCCGCCATCTTTGAAATTAACCGACGCGAACGGAGCATAGAGAATCTGTACAATGGCTTCACCACCTCCCTCAACGTTTACATTTCTTCCACCGCTAACAATATGGCCGGTGATGCTACCGCCTTCATTAATAGTAATATCGGCTATTTTGGCGTATACCTGTCCTTTGAACATGGTACCTCCGACAGGATTGATAGCGCCGTTTCCTTCGTAATACATGGTAAGCTTGTCTGGGCTGCCATTCTCATTAACCCTACTGCCGGCCTTTAATATAAAGCTGTAGCCCACATACAGTTTTAAACTGCCTGTTCCCTGCAGTTTTATATGTCCTGACTCGATATTAAGGTTATCGACACTGAGCACGCTTTCGCCGCTGCCCACGTCAATGGTCAGAGTGCAGTTGCTTACAATTTTAATAGTCGTATAATGAGCGCCCGCGTTAATGGTAACGTTTTGATAAGGCCAATTGCCCACTGTCAGGACACCGTTTGAAACAGGGCCTCCTTCTTCCGGCGCAGGCAGGTCCGGAAAAACGGGAAAGGGCGGCAATTCGTAAGTTCTCTCCTCGTCAAGGTTTAAAACTGTCCCACTTAAAAAGTAGTTTAGTGGATTCCATTGATTTGGTAAATGAACCGCAGTTGCCGGGTCACCGCCAGGCCCGATGCTTAGGTCTCCGTTGATTTGGGGATTGCTTTTTTCTTTCAGATATAAACATTCCGCTTCGGTCGAGTTGGTGGCGATATCTCCGTTAATGGTGCCGTTATTCATATAGAAACCCTCATTGCTGAAAATAGCCTCATCAAACTGCCCCCCGCCACCTCCGCTGGTGAACTGAGGAACCAGGGACAGGCTAACGGTTTCACTGATCTCGCGAGCCGGGGCATAGGCATTCACATAGCCGGTAGAGGAAATAGTCAGCGGACCATCTACCTCACCCGTTACGGTAGCCGCAAACGTTCCCTCGCCCAGACTGACTCTCGGGTCGGAAGTTTTGTTTATGAGGTTTTTCGCGCTTTGCGGATTGTTTATAATATACGCGGCTACGGCTTCAGCCCCTGACTGCGCGATATAATGGGCCTGCATTCTTTTCATGTCCAATGAGGACAGCTTGTTTTCAGAAAGGCTGTACTGAACCAGCGCCCCGCTCAGCATGACAAAAAAAACCATGACCATCAGGGCAAGAGGCAGGGCAAAACCTTTCTGGTTATTAATGTACATATAACCCGTCTCCTCACAGGAAGTTGACAAGTTTACTTGAGGAAAGTGAGAAGTTCACAATAATTTAAAAACCACCTTAATCTAAAACGGTTTAAACTAAAAGGTTATACTTTAACTTGATCATATATCCTGTAGGTAAATAATTATCCTGCCTACATCTTAAAAAACTCTGTTTTCTCCCAAGTGATATAATTGCGGGGAGAAAGGGACAGTAGCCCACATTCCTCCCCACGCAAATATTACTTAAATTGATTCTATTATTATATTTATGGTGTACCGACTGTCGGCTGATTAGATATACCATTGCTTCCACTGCCAAAAACTACTGTGATGGCAGTATTTTGACCTTGTACCGAGTTTTCTCCGGTTCTTATATAGTATGATGCACCATCTGCGGAATGATATCTGTAATACTCAATATTTGTAGTAGCCCATGGATCTTGCAGGTTAAGAGTGCCATCCACACCGTCTGTGCCGACAAGTTCTGTGGGTACTATTGGTGCTACTACAGCAGCAGGGGTACCCGTTACAACCAACCCGGCATTCAACATTTTGACCTTTAAATCAGCCAGTTTCGCTGCAGCATCTGCTCCTGTACCCAAGGGATACTTTCCGTTTTCCGCGTAATAAGTATCCAGTGACGCCTGCATGGTACTGATTTGGGCCTTGGCCTTGGTTACCCTTGAATTTTCAATATAACCCAGATAAAATTTTATGCCTCCGGCTATGAGCACGGCTACGATGATCAGCACGACCATCATTTCCACCATGGTAAAGCCTTCCTCTTTACGCATCAGCTTTTTAAACATTTTTTCTCCTCCTTTGTTTGGTTTTGGCTAATACGGTTTTCGTGAGAACTATTTCCTAATCTTTAATCATCACCTTCCTCTACTCATCTAAATTGCAAATTTACAGTTCTTGAAAAAAAACGAGCCTCTCTACAGAAAAAGGGCTCGAAATCAGAGTTTTTTCGGCAGCCCGGCTGCCCTAGCGGTTTAACCCGCCTTAGGCCCGCAGCTTTGCGCCCTCTCCTTTCGAAGAGTTAGCCCTTTTCGGAAAACACTATAAAGTTGTAAGGTATCTTTATGTATGTGCCTGTAATATTCTCATACATTTTTTGCTAATGAATTCGCACCTGCATTTCTAAGGCATGCCGCTGCCGCCCTGCAGGGCGCTGGCCATTCCGAATAAAGGCATGTAGATGGAAAGAGCGATGAAGGCCACCATAACGCCCACCCCCGCGATCAGGAGAGGTTCAATGACACTGGAAAGCCGGCCCACCATCGTTTCCACTTCCTGCTCGTAAAATACAGCCAACTTCTCAAGCAAGTTGTCCAGCGCGCCGGACTCCTCGCCGACCGAGATCAGGTTGATGGCCAGAGGCGGAAACAACTTCCCTTTCATCAAAACCGGGGCCATTCTTTCCCCCTCGCTGATCATTACCCTCGCGCCCCGTATCTCTTTGGCGAAAAGAATGTTGCCTGACACACTTTCCACTGTCTCCAGTGACTGCATCAGCGGTATACCGCTTTTTAAAAGCGTGCCCAGCGTGCGGGCAAACCTGGCCACAATCGTTTTGTGCGTGAGTTTCCCGAAGATGGGCGCCTTTAAAGCCAGGTGGTCTAAAATATTCCTGCCTTCTTCGGTGGCGCCAAACCTTTTAAATATAAAAAACAGGGCTAACGAGGCCAGCAGGACCAGGTACCAGTATCCTTGAAGAGCATTGCTTAAGAATATAACAATCCGGGTTGGCAGAGGCAGTTCCACACCCATGGAGCTAAAGATGTCCACGAAAACAGGCACCACGATCACCAGCAGGGCAACCATACAGGCAAAAGCCATCCCGGCCACCACCAGGGGGTAAGTCATAGCCGATTTTACTTTCTCCCTCAACTGGTGCTCCTTTTCAAAATGCGTGGCCAGACGGCTCAGCGCCTGGTCCAGAGTACCGCTTACCTCGCCTGCGGCAATCATGCTGATAAATATTTCAGGCAGGTATTCCTTATATTCCTTAAAAGCTTCGCTAAGGCTTTTCCCTTTTTCAACTCCGACCGCCACGTCATTTAGAATTTTGCTCATCCGTTTGCTTTCGGTCTGCTGGACCAGGATGTGCAGGCATTGCAGCAGGGGTATGCCCGCTTCGTTCATAGTGGCGAACTGGCGGCAGAAGACTGACATCTCCTTTGTTTTTACTTTCAGGCCGAACAGCTTGTCCAGGTCCAACTGAACACCGCTGGCCGGTCTGATTTCAACAACAAAGTAATTCTTCTCGCGCAGAAGGTTAACGGCGCCGCTCTGGCTGTCGGACTCGATCTTCCCTCTGATGAGTAAGCCTGATATATTCCTGGCTTTATAAGCAAAAAGACTGGGCATGTCTTACCTCTGTATAAACATATTAGACTAAATAGCCATTGTGTAATATGGGTATACGGTCCTATTTTTCTAGGATTAAAGTCACTATTTGACCTCCAGGGTTTTTAACAGGCTTTCCGGATCGACCGCCCGGTTCACAACCTCTTCCCTGCTGATCATTTTCTTTTTATAAAGATTCCGCAAAGACATATCCAGAGTCTGCATGCCCTGCTTGAGGCCGGTCTGCAGCTGCGAAGGAATCTGGAAGGTCTTGCCTTCCCGGATCAGGTTGCGGATGGCCGGGTTAGCCACCAGTATTTCCAGGGACACCACCCGGCCGGGCTTGTCGCTTCTGGGAATAAGCTGCTGTGATACAATCCCTTCAATTGTATTGGCCAGCTGGACACGGATCTGCTGCTGCTGACTGGGCGGGAAAACGTCGATCACCCGGTCGATCGTTTCCGCCGCGCTGGAAGTGTGCAGGGTAGCCAGCACCAGGTGCCCGGTCTCGGCGGCGGTTATGGCTATCGAAATTGTTTCCAGATCGCGCATTTCCCCCACCAGGATCACATCCGGGTCCTCGCGCAGGGCGGCCCTTAAAGAGGCGGCAAAAGATTTCGTGTCCTGACCGATCTCACGCTGATTGATAATGGAACGGTTGTGTTTGTGCAGGTATTCTATGGGGTCCTCCAGGGTTAGAATATGCATCCTTCTTTCCCTGTTCACCAGATCAATCATCGCCGCTAAGGTTGTGGACTTGCCGCTGCCGGTTGGTCCTGTTACCAGTACCAGCCCGTTGGGCCTTCTGGACAGGTAAGCGAGTATTTCAGGCAACCCCAGTTCCTGGTAGGTCGGTATGCGTGTGCTCAGCAGGCGCATTGCCAGGGCGGTGCTGTTTCTCTGCTTAAACACATTTACCCGCACTCTGGTTGTACCCGGCACAGCGTAAGAAAAATCAAGCTCTCCTCTTTCCTTGAATTTTTCCAGCTGGCTCTGGCTCATAACCTGCCGCGCCATTTCTTCAGTATTCTGTGGCGTCAGCGCCTTTATCTCTTCAACCCGCAGCAGGCTTAGTTTTCCACTGAGTTCCACCGCGTCAAGCGGGTAAAGGAGCCCGTGCAGCCTGTACACCGGGGGCCTGCCCACTGTGATATGAATGTCTGAGGCGCCAAGCGCGGCAGCCTGGGTCACGATGTCTACAATTTTCATAAATTATCTACCAACAGCAACTCTTCTTTTTAATTAAATATCGTCATATTTTCTCTTCTCTAAAGGCCACCCGCATAATTTCTTTGATCGTGGTAAGGCCGCTCAGAGCTTTTTTGACGCCATCCTCTTTCAGGGTGATCATGCCATTGCTGATCGCAGCATCTCTCAGCTCTTCGGTTGTGGCGCTTTTCAAAACAATACTCTGCAGTGAAGGCAGCATGGTCATTACTTCATAAATCGCTATGCGGCCCCGGTAACCAGTGCAATTGCATTTTTCACAGCCGGCGCCGGAGTACAGGACGGTACCGGCCTGCAGTCCGGCAAAGGCGATTTCACTCTCCTCCGGAGTGTATTCCTGTTTGCAATGCTCACATATGCGGCGCACCAGGCGCTGGGCGACTACTCCCAGCAGTGACGAAGCGACCATAAAAGGCGCCATGCCCATATCAATGAGCCTGGTAACCGCCCCGGGCGCGTCGTTGGTATGCAGGGTCGAGAGCACCAGGTGGCCGGTAATGGCCGCCTGCACGGCTATTTCGGCAGTCTCATGATCTCTGATCTCGCCGATCATGATGATATCAGGGTCCTGCCGCAGGATGGAGCGCAGGTAGCTGGCAAAGGTAATTCCCGCCTTCACATTCACCTGGGCCTGGTTAATACCGTCCAGCATGTATTCCACCGGGTCTTCCACGGTTATGATGTTCTGATCTATGGTATTTATTGAATTCAGAGCGGTATAAAGAGTGGTGGTTTTACCGCTGCCGGTCGGGCCTGTGACCAGCAGCATACCGTACGAACTCTTGATAAAAGCTGAAAACCGTTCAAGATTGTACTCCGAAAAGCCCAGTTTTTCTAAAGTGTAATTCTTGATACTCTCTTTATACAGGATCCGGATAACCACTTTTTCACCATATACGGTCGGCATGGTGGATATTCTCAGATCCAGGTCATGGCCGGGCAGCTTCAGCGGTATGCGCCCGTCCTGGGGCGTGCGCCGCTCGGCGATATCCAGATTTGACATCACTTTTATACGTGAAACAATGGCAAAAATCATCTTGCGGGGCAGTTTCATCACTTCGCGCAGGATCCCGTCAACCCGGTAACGAATTCTGATCCCCTGCGCAAAAGGCTCGATATGAATATCGCTGGCTTCCTCACTGACCGCCCTGGTTACTAAAGAGTTGACCAGGCGGATAACCGGCGCCTCATCAATAACCACATCTTCTAATATCTCGTCCTGGTCCGCGATTTCAGGCTCGATGCCCAGTTCCTGCATGGCCTTTTCCACTTCCGGGATGCCGAAATATTTTTCTATCAGTCTATTTATATCTTTTTCGCTGGCAGCCAGGGGCTCTATGTCAAAGCCTGTGAGCAGTCTCAGATCATCAATGGCCAGAATATTCAAAGGATCGGCCATGGCCACATAAAAGCGGTTGCCGGTTTTCTTAACAGGAAACAGCTTGTATCTTCTTACCAACTGCTCAGGCACCATACCAATAAGTTCCTTATCAATTTTATCGGTTGGCGCCAGTCCCTCGATTCCCAGTACCCTGGTCAGATCTTCCTCGCTGATCATACCCAGGCTTACCAGGATATGGCCCAGCAGTCCCCCTCGCTGCGACTGTACGCGCAGGGCTTCTCCCAGTTGTTCGTTGTTAATGAGTCCTTTCTTGAGGAGCCTGACACCCAGCATTTTTCTTTTACCAGCAGACATAATCCACCTCAGATTTATATAAAATTATTCTATTTAATTACTTGATTAAAACCAAAGTCTGTTTAAATACCACGTCAAAATTTCCTCGCCCCGCCAGACAGCAGCCAGCGCCCCGGCACACAAAAACGGGCCGAACGGGATGGCGTCCTTACGGCCTTTGAGCCTGGTAAGCAGTAAAACTATCCCTACCAGACCGGCCAGCATACAGCCCAGGAAAACCGCGAACAAGCCATTCGGCCAGCCTAAAAACAGGCCGATCACAGCCGCGAACTTGATATCACCACCGCCCATGCCGCCTCTGCTGACCAGGGCGATTAAAAGCAAAAAACCCGCTGCCGAGATTAGCCCCAACAGGGAGGACATCAGGGTCAGGTCACGGGTGAAAACATTCAGGACCAACCCGCCGGCTAAAGCAAAAACTGTTACTTTGTCCGGTATGATATAATGCCGCAGGTCTATGAAGGTTACTGTAATTAACACCGGGATCAGGAAAAGAACTTTATAGAGCAGGACCGTGTGGCCAAAGCGCAAATATACCGCTGCGAAGAGCAGGCCGGTAAGTAATTCGATGAAGGGATACAGAGGACTGATTTTACTGTCGCAAAAGCGGCATCGCCCTTTGAGCCGGATGTAGCTGAGCAAAGGGATTAAATCCCGCGCCGCGATCCTCTGGTTGCAGCCTGGACAATGAGAGGGCGGAAAATTCACCGACTCGCCCCTGGGTATTCTATAGATACAGACATTAAGAAAGCTGCCTATAACCAGACCAAAAACAAAAAATACGTAGGGCAAAAAATCTGTTATAACCATTTATTTTACCTGTATTAAAAGCCGTTAATATATGCGGACGGAAATAAAAAATCTGGAGGGACAGGAATTTCAAGGTTATATTACCACTCCTGGGACCTGTCGTCCAGATACCAATTAAAAATAGTTGCGCCGGTTGTTTTGAACCAAATTTAAGATCCTGTCTCAATTGCTTTTCTTACGAGTTCTCCGGTAACACCGGCTATAATGCTTACCCGCCCGATCTCCGCCGGCAGAACCATGGTGAGCCGGCCGTCCAGAACCTTCTTATCGCGTCGCATGACAGCCAGGACGTCATCCGGGGAAAAATTAGCCGGTACGGCTGCAGGCAGCCCTGCTTTCTTAATCATAGAAATGATGCGGCGAGTCTCTTTTTCTGGCAGCATCCCCATGTTTGAAGCTATGCGGGCGGCTACAGCCATGCCAATCCCAACCGCTTCCCCGTGCGAAAACACCCTGTAACCGGTCAGGGCCTCAATCGCGTGTCCCACGGTGTGCCCGTAATTCAAAACGGCGCGCAGGCCCTGTTCTGTCTCATCCGCCTCCACCACTCCCGCTTTAACCCGGCACGAGGTTTCCACAGCATATTCCAGCGCTTCCGCGCGCAGGCTCAGCACCTGGTCCAGGTGTTCTTCCAGCCAGGTGAAAAATCCTCCCTCAGAAATTACTCCGTATTTGATAATTTCGGCCATACCAGATTTGATTTCCCTGGGAGGCAGCGTTTTGAGCGTTTCCAGATCCGCCAGCACCAGTTCCGGCTGGTAAAAAGCGCCGATAATGTTTTTCCCTCTGGGGTGGTTTACAGCCACCTTGCCCCCTACGCTGCTGTCCACCTGAGCTAATAAAGTGGTAGGGACCTGAATGAAAGGCACGCCCCGCATATAGGTGGCGGCTAAAAAACCGGCCAGGTCACCCACCACTCCGCCGCCAAGTGCGATAACCGGGCAGCGCCGGTCCAGTTCGCCGGTAAAGGCCAGGTCGTAAAGCCCTGCAGCCTCATCAAGAGTCTTATATTCCTCGCCATCCCCAATTTCTCCGGTAATAACCTCGAACCCGTTTCTCAACATGCTGTTCTTAACAGGTTTGCCATATATCTGATAAACCGCCGGGTTGGAAACCAGCAGCGCTTTTTTGCCATAACCTGATTCTTTCAATAAGACGCCCAGGCTGCCTAAAATCCCGCTGCCAATATAGATGGGATAACTGCGCGGACCCAGATTGACTGGTACCTTGATCATTTCATATCTTCCCTTTCCGACAGGTAAAGGAGGATCTGCTCCACCACTCCGTCAATACAAAAAACCCCGGTATCCACAGAATAGTCCGCCACGTCGTAGATACCTTTCCTTTCTTCTAAAAGATCATCTATCTTTTGCTTGAGCTCTCCCTTCAAAACCAGAGGACGTGTTTTCTTGTTGGCCAGCCTGCTGTAGAGCACTTCCGGGGCAGCTGTCAAGGCAATCAGCACACCTTTTTCTTTGAGCAGCCGGATATTTTCAGGATTCAGGACCGTTCCCCCGCCCGTAGATATCACCAGGTCCTCCCTGCCGGCAAGTTTTTTCACCAGCAGTTCTTCCTCAGAGCGAAACCTTATCACTCCGTACCTGGTAAACAGCTGGGATATTGTTTTCCCGGTAACGGCTTCGATTTCCGCGTCGGTGTCGATAAAGGCACGACTGAGACGCTGAGCCAGCCGGCGCCCGATGGATGTCTTGCCGACTCCCATAAAACCGATCAAAACAATATTTTTCACGACGCCTACACCTGCCTCAAATAGGTAAGATAATGACTCCAGTTTTCCTTTAATTCAGCCAGGCTGTCGCCGTGGCACTTTTCCAGGCAGGCCCGGGCTATTTCCCAGGCCACAACCGCCTCGCCGATGACGCAGGCGGCGGGAACCGCGCATACGTCTGATCGCTCTATGGCCGCCCTGGATATTGTTTTATCAATCAGATCCACGCTCTGCAGCGGTTGGTATAATGTTGGGATAGGCTTCACAGCGGCACGCAGTATAATTGCCTCCCCATTGGTCATACCGCCCTCAATACCGCCCGCCCTGTTAGTCACCCGGTAAAAGCCCCTGTCCTTCCGGTAAAATATTTCGTCCTGAAATTGGGATCCCATCAGCGCCGCGCCATTAAACCCCGCGCCCACTTCAACACCTTTTACGGTCTGGATGCTCATCAGCGCCGCCGCCAGACCGGCGTCTATTTTCCGGTCCCAGTGCACGTAGCTTCCCAGGCCCGCCGGCACACCCTGGACCCTGACCTCAAAAACCCCGCCCAGGGTGTCCCCGTCTTGTTTGGCTTGATCAATTCTGTCAATCATCTGGCGCTCTGCTGCAGGATCGGTGCAGAAAACCTGAGAAGATGCAAGATATTTTTTTGATATCTCCGGATCATTTTTGCCGGTATCAGCGTTTATCCCGCCGATCTGAAGCACCTGTCCGGTTATTTCTATGCCCAGTTCCTCTAAAAGTTTCCTGGCTGTACTGCCTGCCGCCACCCTCGCGGCAGTCTCACGCGCGCTGGAACGTTCCAGAACATTGCGGATATCTTTATGCCTGTATTTCAACGCGCCCGCCAGATCAGCGTGTCCGGGCCGGGGCCGGGTAACCACTTTTTCTTCCACCAGGGCTTCCTCGTCCGCCGACATGATCTGAGACCAGTTGGACCAATCCTTATTACCTATGTGCAGGGTCAGCGGACTGCCCAGAGTTATACCGCCCCGCACCCCGGACAGGAATTTCACTTGATCGCTTTCTATGTTCATCCTGGCGCCGCGTCCATAACCAACCTGGCGCCTTTTAAGCTGCCTGTTGATATAGTCCGCGGTCAGGGCAAGTCCGGACGGTAAGCCTTCAACGATGGCTATAAGGGCGGGACCATGTGATTCACCCGCTGTAAGGTATCTTAACAAACTCTTATTCCTCCGGTAGTTATTGGTTTCAGTATTAGGTACAGACTTCTTTCAAAAGCGCTTCCCTCATCACTTCCAGGGGAGCGTCAACGCCGGTCCACAGCTCGAAAGAAAGCGCCCCCTGGTGCAAAAGCATCCCCAACCCACTGACAGCAGTAGCCCCGGCCTGGCCGGCTTTCCTTAAAAACATTGTTTCCAGTGGATTATATACCAGATCACAGGCGATCTGACCCGGCTTGAACAGATCGTAGGGCAAGGAAATAGCTTCAGATTCGTTTGGGTGCATCCCCAGACGCGTGGCCTGCACTACAAGATCCGCTCCTGACAGTGCCTCTCTCAGCATAGCGCCGCCTTCCTGGTCAGGCCACGGTATTACTTCCACCGGCAGTCCGGTTTTTTCAGTAATGAAGCGAGCCAGTTCCCCGGCCCGATTTTCAGTTCGATTGGCCAGCGTCAGCCTCTTTATTCCAGCCAACGCCGCGTCAACTGCTACAGCCCTGGCCGCCCCGCCGGCTCCCAGGAGCAGGACATGCTTACCGGCAGGAAAAAAACCCGCTTCCCCGAGAGAGCGCCAAAATCCTCTACCGTCAGTATTATGACCATACAGGCGGCCTGATTGATTGACAATGGTATTGACTGCCCCGGTGAGCCTGGCTTCGTTAGAAAGCTGATCCAGTAAAGGCAGCACTGCCTCTTTATGAGGAATGGTCACATTAACACCAGCCAGCCCTAGCGCTTTCACAGCTTTCACCGCGGCTTGCGCCTGGCCCGGCTCCACCGGGAAAGGCACATAAGCATAGTCAAGATCGGCCGCTCCAAAGGCCGCATTTTGCATTGCCGGTGAAAATGAATGCCCTAACGGATAACCCATTATGCCACAAATTTTTGTCCGCCCGTTAATCCCACTTGCCATGCAGAACCCCCGCTGACTTTTTTATCCTGGCCAGCACTATCTTCTCCAGGGGACGACCAATTAGCCTGGTTCCCAGGAATTCTTTTCCTTTCATCGGCACCACCAGAATAGTATACAAACCGGTCAGGTTTCCCCCCAGAATATCAGTAAAAATTTGGTCACCTACCAGGGCAGTTTCATCCGGTTTAGTGCCCAGCATCTTCAGTGCCCGGCGAAAAGGCCCTACCAGCGGCTTAACCGCCCGGTACACAGCCGGCAGGGACATCTGTCCGGCTACAGCCTCAACCCTCTTCCGGGAATTATTAGAGACTATGCCCAGCTTGAATCCTTCCTCCCGCAACTCTGAGAGAAACTCCAAAATCTCCGTGGTGAAAACAACCGAATCCCTGCGCACTATGGTGTTGTCCAGATCAAAAATTACACCTTTCAGGCCCAGTTCCTTAAGTAAACCGATCTTGATCTCCAATATTGATGACACATACATTTTGGGGTAAAAAATCTTTAGCAATTGGCCATCCTAACCTTATTCTTCTTTTTTTCCATCATTCTCGCTTTTTCCAGATCAAGAGGTGTGTTGACATTAAAAAATACCGTGTCAATATCAACAACAGCTTTTAATATTGTTTCACTGACATAATTTACCCTCACCCGGGGGTAAAAATCAACAACCTTATGTCTGTCGTTATTCAGCGCTTCTTCAATCGCGTGAATACAACTCTTGCTGTAAACAGCGAAGAGGGGCTGAAGGTAGTCCCCGTGTTGAGGCACAGCAACATCATAACCTTCTGACCGCTCTACCATAATTCTTGCCAGGTCGGCGCTTAAAAAGGGCATATCACACGGCACAACCAGGCATTTTTGACTCCGCGACCTGAGCAGCGTGGCGTGGATGCCGCTAAGAGGCCCCCCTCCTTTGATCAGGTCCGGAATTACTTTTAAGCCCAGGCGTGTTCCAGTTTCCTCATCTCCCCCGCTGAGCAGGATCTCTTTAAATATTTTACTCATCTCTATTGCAGCACGCTCAATCATCGCATCCCGGCCTACAGTCAGAAAAGCTTTGTCTGTGCCCATCCGCCTGCTTTTCCCGCCTGCCAGGATAACTCCGGTTGTCTGATTCATCACCTTTACCCCTTCCTCAAGGCGCCTTTTTCAAGTTATTCATGCCGCATCTATTCTATTTGTTGCTATATAAAACCGGAAGCTATTATAAAAAAACATACTATATAAAATTTGCCCAAATAAGCTTAAAAGAATTATCTTCTCCGGAAGGCTAAAAAATCCTTTAAAAACATTCTAATTAGGACACGCACCAAAACACCCCCTGCGCATATTATTAATTGCGTGCAAAATTTAGGGGGGATAGATTGATGCTACCAGGTCTCTGGACCTTGACCGTGGTATCACTGGTGAACGGCCTCCTTTTGCTTGTCTCTTATATCGCAAACAACACATTCCCGCAGCCGCTGTCCGAGGAGGAGGAAGCAAAGTACTTAAGTCTTTTGAAAAGGGGCGATGAAAGGGCGCGCAACGTCCTGACAGAGCGAAACCTGCGTCTGGTAGCGCATATCGTCAAGAAATTTGACAGCACTGGTGAAGATCCGGATGACCTGATTTCAATAGGCGCCATTGGCCTGATCAAGGCCATCAATACCTTCAATCCCGGCAAGGGAACCCGGTTGGCCACCTATGCGGCAAGGTGCATCGAGAATGAGATTTTAATGCATTTACGGTTCATGAAAAAAGTAAGGGCGGAGGTGTCACTTTACGACCCTATCGGAGTTGACAAGGAAGGCAACGAGATAACCTTGATTGATGTTTTGGGAACCCATCCTGAGGTAGTGTCTGAGATGGTGGAAAGCAGCTTTGAACAGAAGCGCCTGCAGGAAAAAGTGTGCCACCTGACACGCCGTGAAAAAAAGGTGCTGGAACTAAGGTTCGGCCTGCGGGATGGGGATCGTAAAACCCAGCGGGAGATAGCCCGGAGTCTCGGCATATCGCGCTCGTATGTTTCACGCATTGAAAAAAGGGCTATAAGCAAGCTCGCCAAAGAGTTTACCCTGGAAGGCTGCCAGTAACGGCGGCCTTCTATTATCTTCAGATCCGTTTGCAGGAAAATTATGTTATGGTGTAGTTAACTGTTTATCATGAGACGCTCTGTTGAAAACAATGAAGAAAGTTGTTCCCTTGGGACTGGTTTTGATCTTTATTTCAGCATTATGCCTGGCGGCAATACTGTAACAAACCGCAAGACCCAAACCTGTTCCGCTTTCTTTAGTGGTAAAAAAAGGTGTGCCCATTTTTTCGAGCAATTCGGGCGCAATCCCGTGCCCTTGATCGTGCACAGCTAAGATAACATCAGCCTGGTTCATAAATGTCCTTATGGTCAGTTTGCCGCCTGTATCCATAGCTTCCAAACCATTACGAACCAGGTTCAGCACCAGTTGACGTATCTCTTTTTCGTCAAGTTGAATTTCTGCAACTTCATTCAGTTCGAAATCAACAGTCTTTTTTTCATGAATAGAGCTGGCCAGAATCAAAGGGGTAATTGCTTTAATGATCGTATTTAACCCCTGTTTCTTTAAGGTCAGAGGCTTGCTTCTGGCCAGGAAAAGAAATTCTTCGACGATAGCGTTGGCATGATGCAGTTCTTCAAGTATGTAATCAAAATAAATCCTGTTTGGCGTAGCTACCATTTCATTTTTTAAGATTTCTGTAAAACCAAGAATGTTTGTCATCGGGTTCCGGATTTCGTGAGCAATGGTCGCTGCCATTTCACCCACTAGATTCAACCGGTCCATACGAGCCATCTCCCTGTCAAATCTTCTGCGTTCTGTTATATCGTTTACAATACCAAGGAGGCACTGCTTCCCGTCAATCTCAATGATTTCGGCTGAAAACAAACCGTCACGAAGCTCCCCGGATTCCTTTTTGAAGATAATTTCCTTGTTACGAATACCATTGTTTGCACCAAGCTGTGATAATAGTTTTTCGCGTTCACCCGGGTTTAACCAAAAACCGACATCCGATATCCTCTTACCCATAACACTTGTCCTGGTGCGGCCGACAGTCTGCAAAAAAACGTCATTAACATCAATGATTACACCGTCAGCAAGTAAAGTGATAGACATTGGATTAGGAATGGCGCGAAAAGCCTTAGAAAAACGTTCCTCCGACAAACGTAGTTCCTTCTCTGTTTGCTTGTGCTTGGTTATATCTCGAATGGATTGAATTGCTCCAATCAGGTTGCCTTTTTCGTCAAAAAGTGGTGAAGCTGTGCCCCACAGGTAAGCACCTTTCTGATCGTATAAAAGGGGGCAGAAAGTTTCAGCAAAAAATCGATTGCCTTTCCTTTCCACATATTTATATTGGATTTCACTCCTCCTGTCTTCTCCAAAAATAAAATCAATCAGGATCGGCCTTGGCACGCCATAAAAAGGGACAGCGTAAGCAAAATCTCCCTTGCCGATGATATCTTTCTTGTTTACCCCCGTCATTTCCTCCAAAGCAAGGTTCCAGGCGATTACCCTGCGGTCCTTATCTATGACAAACGTGGCATCGGGAAGAAATTCAATTATCTCTAAATAGTGGGGTAGGTTTTGTTCCACATACATATCTACAGTAACACCATCCTGAATGTTGTTTATTGATGGGCAAATCCCAATTCCACGGCAGGTTTTTATTAAAAGTCTAGATTTATTATTTAACTTGACACTACTTCAACAAGATAATCCTAATTCCTCTTTAATTCCATTAAAGGTACCTTTTTGTTATCATAAAAAACACAGGCAAGTTAGCCAGGGAATTTACCTTAGAAGGCTGCCAGGAATGGCAGCCTTCTAAGGTTCATGGCCAAACACTAATAATTAACAGCTACTAGGTCACATCTCTATGGTTTTGAAGCATTCGCATTCTGGAATTTCAATAATTGCTTCAATATTTGCAAAGCAAACATGCCGCCCAGCCCGCCGGAAAGGGCCGCTGTACTCAGGCTTAATGCCAAAGGAATTAATGGCAGACGGAAATAAACGAAATTAACCATGAAGGTGCCGCTTGTATTGGCCAGCAGCCCC
>CAZJGV010000053.1:13898-15929 GCA_964545615.1 uncultured Pelotomaculum sp. | reverse complement strand
GGTTGCAGAATTATTAAACTCCCTGGGCCGCCTGGTCTTAAGCCCGGCACCTGAAATGATTACCCGCGAAGTCCTGGATGAAGACTGGTCTGATTCCTGGAAAGCGTATTATAAGCCCATTCATGTGGGCAGGCGGCTGGTAATCAAACCTTCCTGGGAGAACTATAATGCGCATGAAGAAGAACTGATCATAGAAATCGACCCCGGCATGGCCTTCGGCTGCGGTACCCACGCCTCAACATCTCTCTGCCTGGGACTGCTTGAAGAATACATACGGCCTGGCCTGAAGGTATATGATATTGGCACCGGGTCAGGTATCCTGGCGAGCCGGGTGGTGGCTGTTGATATTGATCCCGTTGCCTGCCGGACAGCCCGTGAAAACGCAGAGAGAAATGAAGTAACAGGCCAGGTCGAGGTAGCACAGGGTGACCTGCTGCATTTGTTGGAAACAGGGGCGGATTTGATAGTGGCCAACATCATCGCCAGTGTCATTACCAGTTTGGCCCCGCAAGCGGCGAGAGCGCTGGTACCCGGCGGGATATTTGTGGCCTCCGGCATTATCCGTGAAAGGACGGAGGAGGTTATTTCAGCATTTACCGCTGCCGGTCTGACAGTTGAAAAACAGCTGACAGAAGGTCCCTGGGTGGCGCTGGTGGGAAAAAAACAGGAGCTTTGAGATCAGCCTTCAACATATTATTGATGGAAAGGATGGTGCAGATGCCTTTCGTTAATATTAAAATAACAAAAGAAGGGGTCACCGCTGAGAAAAAAGCCCGGTTGATCCAGGGGGTCACCAGTCTTCTTGCTGATGTGTTGGGTAAAAACCCGCAAACCACTGTTGTTGTGATTGATGAAGTTGACACGGATAATTGGGGCATAGGCGGAGAAACAGTTACTGTCCTCAGACGAAACGAGCGATGACCGTGCTTAAAACCAACTACCCCCGCATTTTTGCCGCCCCCGAACAGATTAAGGACGGCCTGATTTTCATAACAGGACCGGATGTTGGGCATCTATCCAGGGTGCTCCGTCTTGGGGCGGGGGATGTGATTAATGTGCTGGACGGCAGGGGCAAATCCTACGAGGCCGCCCTGGAGCTTGTGCGCAAGGGTGAGATTGTCTGCCATATAGTTGGGGAACTGCCTGCGCCGCCGAAACCTCCGATCAGGGTTACCCTGGTGCAGGGCCTGCCCAAGGGAGACAAAATGGATTTTGTCATTCAGAAAGGAACTGAACTGGGCGTCAGCAGGGTGATTCCGCTTGTTTGCCGGCGGACGGTGGTTAAACTGGAAGGTAACAGCAGCAATAAAAAGCGGGAGCGCTGGCAGCGGATAGCCTGTGAGGCGGCCAGCCAATGCGGTCGCCCGGATATTCCACAGGTGGACGAGCCCGCGGATTGGGGCCCGGTTCTGGCCAGTCTGCCGGGGCACGCTGCGGCTCTGATTCCCTGGGAAGAAGAGAACGCCCTGTCATTAAAAGATATCCTGCAAGAAAAAAAAACCAGCGAAGAGATATATGTTTTTATCGGCCCCGAAGGGGGTTTTGCCAGGGAGGAAATTATGCTGGCTATGGAACGTGGCGTCCGCCCGGTCACCCTGGGCCCACGGATTCTGCGAACAGAGACGGCCGGTATGGCCGTTTTAACAATGATCCTCTATCAGTGGGGGGATCTCGGAGGGGAATTGCATGGCTGAAAAGAGGGTGGCGGTTTATACCCTGGGGTGCAAGGTTAACCAGTACGAATCTGCCCTGCTGGCAGGGCTGTTCAGTGAGCGGGGCTATGAAGTGGTTGATTTTGAAGATACCGCTGATGTTTATGTCATTAATACCTGCACCGTCACTCATCTAGGAGACCGCAAATCCAGGCAGCTCATCCGCCGCGCGGTAAGAGCCAATCCAGTGGCTGTCGTTGCGGTGACAGGTTGTTACGCGCAGACCTCTCCCAGAGAGCTAACAGAAATACCAGGAGTTGATCTGGTTATAGGCACCAGGGACAGGGCCAGGCTGGTAGATCTCGTGGAAACCACAGTC
>CAZJGV010000053.1:0-13888 GCA_964545615.1 uncultured Pelotomaculum sp. | reverse complement strand
GGGTGGAGCCGGCGCCGTCCCCGCCGTCCCCACCGCCATTGTCCCCGCTGCCGCTCCCGCACCCGCTGCGCAGCAGGCAGCCGGACAGTATTATTGAAGCGGCCGGGAAATTGGTGGAGGCGGGATTTAAGGAAATAATCATAACCGGTATCCAAACCGGTGCATATGGGAAAGATCTGGATGGAAAATTCACCTTGGCCGGCCTTATGCGCAGCCTGTCCGGTATTCCCGGACTGCTCAGGCTGCGCCTGAGTTCAATCGAGCCGCATGATATTACACCAGAATTAATGGAAGCCTTATCAGAATCACCAATATTCTGCCGGCACCTGCACATGCCTCTGCAGAGCGGAGACGACCAGATCCTCAGCAAGATGGGGCGGCTTTACACCACCTTTGAATATCTGCGGCTGGTGGATGTTTTGAAAGAAAACATACCGGGCCTTAGCTTGACCACGGATGTGATAGTGGGCTTTCCCGGCGAAACCGGTGAAAACTTTCTAAACACCTGCAGGATGATTGAAAAGGTCTCTTTCAGCGGTCTGCATGTATTTAAGTTCTCCCCCCGCCGGGGGACGCCTGCCGCTGTTTTTGAGGGACGCGTTGACCCCAAAATAATGGATCAGCGCAGCCGCAAACTTATCCAGCTTGGCAGGAAGCTGACAGCACAGTTCGCCTCGCGGCACCTGGGGAAGGTGCTGGACGTTCTGGCTGAACAAACCTATAAAGGCGACAGCAGTCTGTATGAGGGATTGACCGGTGACTACACCAGGGTCGTGTTTCCCGGGGGCGATGATTTAAAGGGACTGGTTGTTCAGGTAAAGGCTGAGAAGCTAAAGGGAGGACTCCTGGAAGGCATAATTATTGCACAATGAGTTGCAGGATTTACGGCTGGTATGTTGAATAAAATAACGTAGTATATTTGTAATTAGCGCGGGAGGAGGTGGAAAATTGCAAGATTGTTTATTCTGTAGAATTGTTAATAAGGAAATACCGGCTCAAATTGTCAGCGAAGATGAAAATATCCTGGTTTTTAAGGATGTCAATCCGCAAGCGCCTGTCCACCTGCTGCTGATTCCTAAAAAACATATTTCTTCACTGCTGGAACTTCATGAGGATGATGCTGATCTGGCGGGCAAAATTCAGCTGACCGCGGCGCGCATGGCCAGAGAAATGGGACTTGCCGAAACTGGCTTCCGGCTGGTGTGCAACTGCGGTCGTGATTCAGGGCAGCTTGTCTTTCATATCCATTATCACCTCCTGGCCGGCAGGACAATGAAGTGGCCTCCGGGTTAAATTAAAACACTCAAAAAAGAAATATATGGGTTTATATATGTTGCCTGCAAATAAGCTCGAAAATAGTGCAGTTGACTCAGTGCTTTGTGCTGTTGTATAATTATAAAGTATTTTTTTCACATCCTTTTTTCTTTCGATAGATAAAGTATCGTTTTATGGTTATGCGGAGGGAGGGAAAGTATAGTGGCGGAAGTAAAAGTTGGCAAAAATGAAACACTTGACAGTGCCCTCCGGCGGTTTAAGCGTACCTGTCAAAAAGCTGGTGTGATGGCTGAGGCCAGAAAACATGAGCATTACGAAAAACCCAGCGTTCGCAGGAAGAAAAAATCAGAAGCAGCCAGAAAAAGGAGATTCCATTAAAAACTAACCATGACCAAAACAAATGCTTGGCAAACCAGCCAGGCATTTTTTATGTATTACCCAGTGTACCGGGTACCTAAGTTATTAAGTTATTTCTCCTCAGTAGATCAAGTATCGCCACATCTGACACTTTTATGTTTTCACCTATAGCTTTCATCGTGTAATTTAACTTTAATGCTTCTTCAGCATAGGCTCGTTTGTACATGGTCAAGTTTCTTTTCCTTGCACCTTTTTTGATTAGGTTGAATTCCTGCTCGTTTACTCCGGTCGCCAGTAAAATATCATCAAGTTTTTTCAGACCAATCTTTTTTTCCTCTCTTTTTACAGCAGACTGGCTTTCCAAAATATCACCGATAACATTTATACTTTCGTAATCCCCGCTTTCCTCATCAGACATAAACTCTATGTATTCCTTCACGCTGGTTTTCCTGTTTTCGCTCAGAATGTCCATTACCAGATCGGTGTCCACCCAGTCGTTTTTATTCTCACGGTAAAAGCTATCACTACTCCACCTATACTCCTCAACCCACTTGCAGATACCGGCCCTAACCGGGTTCTGGTGAAGGTATCGAACTAACGATAGTATATATCTCTCATCACTTACGGGAATAGCTTTGTACCGACCCTGAAACACATGGCCTGTATGCTCGTGTTCACGGTTGTAATACTTGCTGTACCGCAGATTAAGCCGGTGCATAACAGACTGTAGTGGTTCCGCGGAAGTTTTTAATACGAGGTGATAATGGTTTCCCATGATAACAAACCCGTAAACATGACATCCTGTGACCCCGCATAAAAGACAAAATTGTCCGATTAAATAATCCTTATCTGTGTCGTCACTGAAGATATATTCACGATTATTCCCACGCTGTATCACGTGGTAAATTCTGCCCTCTTCTTCCAATCTGGGTTTCCGTCCCATAAAAAAGACACCTCCTGTCTTATTTTAACAGGAGGTGTCCCTAAACTCAATAACTTAATAACTTAGGTACCCGGTACTGCCTGGAGATGCTCTTGGTTTCCTGGCAGACTGCCCAGAACAGGCAGTTTTCTTCTGATGCGGTGAAATGGTCGCCGGTCTGCTCAAAGTTTACCGCGTAGCAGCCGCCGTTGCATTTTCTGGAGCATTTCTTGCAATGCTGCGGCTGGCGGGAGATGGGGTTTTGGAACGGCTCCAGCAGTGAAACGTCAATCTCTCCATTGACATTACCGATAACGTATTTGCCGTCTTCATCGGTTAAGCCAAGCATTTTTGAGCAAGGGCTCACATCACCGTTAGGCGCCAGGGCCAGAGAAGTGCTGCCAGCCCGGCAGCCCCAGTTTCCGTACTCGTCTTCGTCTTTCTCAAACTCCTCAATGAACATGGGAACATCCCGGTGTTTTAAATCATAGTAGTCCTGGAGTATTTTAACCAGGTTCAGGCCGTATTGTTCTATTTGCTCTTTGCTCCAGCAAACAGCGCCCTGAGCCGGGGCGATAATAAACTGGTTGATGCCCAGGTCTACCAGCTGTTTAAAATCTTCCCTCATATCCCCTATCGCTTCGGTGCTGACAGTCATCCTCGCGCCCAACCAGGGCTGGTAACTCTTGATCAGCGGTACCAAACCGGCGATTTTTTGCCAGGTGCCCTCCCCGCTTTTCGTTCTTCTGTAGCGGTCGTGGTTTTTCTGTCCCCCGTCAAGACTGATCAGCATGTTAATTCTGTTCTGAGCGAAATACTCCAGGATCGTCTCGTTGAGCAGTGTTCCGTTTGTTGTCACCGACCAGGTGACGATTAAATTGCGCCTACTGGCCGCGTCAACGGCATAGGGAACTATCTGTTTAATTAAATCAAATTCCAGGAGTGGTTCTCCTCCGATTAAGGTAATGTTAACCATCGGGAAGGCTGCCCTTTCGATTAACAGATCGATTGCCCTTTTAGCCGTACTGAAGGACATTCTTTCATGCTGGTTCTTTTCCCGGATGAAGCAGTAGGCGCAAGTGAGGTTACAGTTGAAAGTCAGGTTTAATTCTATGGCGGCCAGACCGAGCCGGTCCATGGCTGATTCTTTTTCCACTAACCCTGCCAGTTTTTTAGCCTCGTCTGAACTAATCAGGTATTTTTCCCGTATAGCCGCTATAAGAACCCTGGGGGAGCAGCCAGGATTCAATCTGGTCTGCTCCCCTATGAAATTAACTATCTCATTTACCAGGGAGTCCTGTTTTCTTTTTTCCATAACCTATTCCTTTTTTAATTTGTCATCATCTTTTGGGCCTTCCGGCTTAACTGAAAATTCCAGGGGTGACAAGGGCGGGTTTTGTTGTGTCTGTTGTTGAGGTCTTGGCGGGCCGGCTACTCCTATAAACTGCTGACCGGGGCAGGTAAAGCCTCCTACAACACCGCACTGGGAACCTCCGCCGCCTCCCGGCGCTACGCCAAAGAACTGCTGGCCGCCGCAGGTGAAACCTCCTGCCACGCCGCACTGGGAACCACCGAATACAAAGGGTCTGCAGCCGAACTGGAAGGGTCCGCAAGGCTGGCCGAACTGGAAGGGACTACACTGGAACGCAAAAGTACAGGGCTGGCCGAATTGGAATGCCGGGCATCCACCACCGCCCGAAGGAAAGCTCGGCACGTAGCTGCCCGGGCAGGCAAATCTAAAGTTACAGGTGTCCGGCGGCCTGCAGATATAGCTGCGGGAGCAGGTGAAGCCGGGGAAGGAGGTGCAGGCTATTTCAGATTTGAACCCATCCTGTTCATATTGACTGGCCGACGGGTAGCCTTGATTCTGTGGCCCTGCAAAGCCGAAGAACTGCGCGCCGGCGCAGGTAAAGCCGCCCAATAAGCCGCACTGGGAACCGCCGCCGCCAGGCACGTAACTGCCCGGACAAGAGAAATTGAAGGTACAGGTGTCGGGGGGCCTGCAGATATAGCTCTGGCTGCAGGTGAAGCCGGGGAAGGAGGTGCAGGCGATATTGGCTTTTACGCTGTCTCTCAGTTTCCCGGCTATCTCGTCCATATTCTCTTTGGTTAGAGCTTGAGACGGGGCCTCCCAGACAATATAAACAGCCTGCACCGGTATATTACCTATGCCCTCATCGCTCTCCAGCCGCAGGTATTGCTGGTTTGCTGACAACACTGTACCTGATATCTTTCTCCCGTTAACCAGTTCAATTACAATCTTTTTACCTTGATTGGCGAATAGTTGATCAAGCAACTTGATAACACCCTTTCATTGGTTATTTTATCCTTATGTAAGGTATGTTTGAGCCGTAAGGTTTGTTAATTCCCACCTGCCGGAAAACCATTTTTTTAGAAGATACCCTGCAAGTATTGGATCTCTTGCCAATTAATAGTAATGTATCCTGGGCCGGAAACATAAAATGTGCAAGGAGGGGATTTTAATGGCCTGGAGTGATTATAAAAAGAAAATAAAAAGGCAGATTTCCGAATTTCTTGAGATCCCGGGGGATGTGATGCTGGACCTGCCAAAGATTGTTCTAGTCGGGAATATAAAAATATTTATCGAAAATCACAGGGGTATTCTTGAATATACAACGGAGAAAGTCAGGGTCAACGTTATGGAATACGAAGTGGCTGTCACAGGTGAAAACCTGCTGCTGCGCAACGTGCTGCCCGATGAACTGTGCGTGGAAGGGATGATAAAGTCAGTAAGCTTCCTGTAAAAAATGACGGGATCAACAGGGCAAGGAGGTCTATATATGATTTTGTTCAAATTTATGTCTTACCTGCAGGGCTACCTGGTGATCCTGGTCACCGGCGCCGCGCCGGAAAAGTTTGTAAACATGTCCGCCGGCAGGGGGATTTACCTCTGGGATATTATCAGGGTAAGTGACAGCGAGGTTGTTATGAAAGTTCATTTGAGCACGGTTAAAGCCCTGCGGCATATTGCCCGGAGAACGCACTGCCGGTTCAAAGTAAAAAGGCGTGTTGGAGTTCCCTTTTGTCTTAATTGGATTAAACAGAGGAGGTCACTGGCGCTGGGGGCATTTTTCTTCGTGGGAGCGCTTTATTTTCTTTCCTCCTTTATATGGTTTATTGAGGTCAGGGGCAATGACAGGCTCGCCGTCAATGAAATCTTGCTGGCGGCAGAGGAAGCGGGATTGAGCAGGGGAACCCCGAAATGGCAGATTGAACCTGTCAGGGTGGAGGCTTATATAGGAGAAAGAATTCCTCTTGTGGCCTGGACAGGCGTTTATATTAAAGGAACCAGGGTTACCATAGAAGTGTCTGAGCGTACCGTGCCCGATGAAGAGGAACGCCGGCCATCACATATTGTTGCAAAAAAGACGGGGCTGATCAAGGAAATATTGATCTTAAGCGGCCATCCCGCAGTGCGGGAAGGTGATACTGTCAGCCAGGGTCAGGTGCTCATTTCCGGGGAAATACCTCCACCGGAAGAGCCGTTGATGCAGGGCGAGGCAACGAAACCGGGCGAGAAGCACAAACCGGTCCAACCCGCACGACTGGTGCACGCCAAGGGCATAGTCCGTGCCAGAGTCTGGTACGAGGGTTACGGGGAGGCTGCTGTTGTTGAGACCGGCCAGCGCCTGACCGGCAGGTGCGAGACACGTGTCAGTATGAAATTTAAAGGGAAGGAAATAATTCTATCAGGAAGCCAGATTATTCCCTATGATCTCTATGAAGCTAATACTTTGGTTAAAAGCATGCCGGAATGGAGGAATCTTAACATACCCGTCGAACTAATAACTGTTAAATATTACGAGTTGGTTGATTACAAGGAAGATCACGGACAGGCCGGAGCCCGCGAGATTGCAGGAGAGCGGGCGCTGGAGGCCGCCGGGGGGCAGATCCCCCCGGGCGCCAGGATCCAGGAGCGGTGGATGGAGGAAGTTTCGATCGGGCATATGGAGAACCTGGTGCGGGTGAGGGCTGTAATTGAAACCGTTGAAGATATCGGGGAGGAAGCAATTTTTAATCCATGAGGTTAAGGAGGTCTCACCGTATATTGACGGAGAGGTTTGAGTCAAGGGTTGGCATGAGTGATATTAGCACTGCGGCCGAAATATTCGGGAAGAACGACGAGCACCTGGCCCAGATGGAAAAGGCGCTGGGAGTCCGGTTTGTGGCCCGTGGTCAGGAACTGGTTATAACTGGGGATAAGGAAAAGGTTGAGCAGGCCGAGGGAATTTTATCCCAGCTGCAGAAGTTCTACCGCGCGGGAAACCGCCTGACCTCTCATGAAGTCGGATATGCGATCAGGACCGCCCAGGGCGGTGTTAAAAACGCGCTGGAGAGTCTGGCCGTCGATGTGGCCATGGTTACAACCCGGGGCAAACAGATTAAAGCCAAGACTATCGGCCAGAGAAAATATATCGAATCCATATTAAATCATGATGTGGTTTTTGCCATCGGTCCCGCCGGAAGCGGTAAAACCTACCTGGCTGTGGCTATGGCGATTAAAGCCCTGCGCGCCAAAGATGTGGGAAGACTGGTACTGACCCGCCCCGCAGTTGAAGCCGGAGAAAAACTGGGGTTTTTGCCCGGCGATTTGCAGGAAAAGATAGATCCCTACCTCAGGCCGTTGTACGATGCCCTTTATGATATCCTGGGTGTGGAAAACACCCAAAAATATTTGGAAAAGAATATTATTGAAATTGCTCCCCTGGCATATATGCGGGGGAGGACACTGGAAGATTCTTTTATTATTCTGGACGAAGCACAGAATACCACCCCGGAGCAAATGAAAATGTTTCTGACCCGCCTGGGGTTTGGCTCCAAGGCCATCATTACAGGAGATATCACCCAGATTGACCTGCCCCGGGGGCAGGTTTCAGGGATGATCAATGCTCTTAAAGTGCTTAAAGATATAAAAGGGCTGGGTATCCACACCATGACCGGGGAAGATATCGTCCGGCACCCGCTGGTGGAAGAGATCATCAGGGCCTATGAAAAAATGAAATAAATGTGGTTTGTCAAGGGGAGTGTAACCCATGCTCAAATTAAGCTGGGTAAAGGATAAATTTCTTGTCGCCCTTTCGTTTTTAAGCAAGCAGCGCAAGGTAAGGCGTGGCGGTGCTGCGGTTTTGTTTTTACTGCTGATTACCTTGATCATGGCGATTGAATTTGTCCCGGAGAAGTCCAATCTGGTAGTTGGCCAGGTTTCGCCCAGAACCTTTAAGGCCGAGCAAAACCTGGTGTTTGAGGATAAACAAAAGACTTCAGATCAGAGGCGCCTTGCCGCTGAAAAAGTGGACAAAGTGTTTACTAAGGACCCGCAGGTTAGTATCGCCGTGCAAAAAGATATTTCCGATCTGGGGGGTAAGGTGCGTGATATCCAGGGTGACACCGGTCTTGACAATGCCGGCAAGGTTGCCAAACTGCACCAGGTACTCCCCTTCGTTATGCAAGAAGAAGATATTAGCGGACTGGCCTCCTCTCCAGCCCAGGACACGCTTTTCGTTGAAGGCATTTTGAACGACCTGGTGGCAAGGAGTATGGAAACCGGGGATGGGATTAATCAGGATAGCCTGAGTGATGCGAAAAAACTTTTAAGTAACCAGATCAGCAGTCTGGGTCTGACAAGACATTACGAAAACTTTTCCAAAGGGATTGTTGATAAATTTTTACGCGCCAACACTTTTATCAATTTAGAAATGACAAAACAGAAGCAGGACGAAGTCATGGCCTCTGTTCCGCCGACAATGATATCGGTGAAGGAAGGGGAAAAGATTATCGGGGAAGGGGAGATAGTTACCGAGGAGCACATGGTTAAACTCCAGGCTCTCGGTCTCACCCGCCAGCGACTTCCTTTTTCTGTAATCCTCGGTATATTTCTCCTGGTGGTCTTGCTTATGACAGTGGTCCTCTTTTATCTCTACCAGCAGAACCGGGAGATTTACAATCATGCCGGACACCTGTACCTGCTGGGTATGATCGTGGTAGTGGTGCTGGCGGTAGGCAAGGCCATTGTCGCCATTAATGTTAACCAGTGGCCTGAGTTCGGCGCCCAATTCGGCTACATGGTGCCGGTGGCGGCTGTGGGGATGCTAATTGCGATCCTGCTTGATTCCCGCCTGGCTGTATTGGTGGTGGCGGTGATTAGTCTAATGCTGGGGGTTATGACTGGAAACCAGCTCCGCTTCGGCGTGGTTGGGCTGATCGGCGGGATAACCGGTGTTTACAGTGTATCCAAACTCAGCCAACGGGGAGATCTGGTGCGCGCAGGCATTTACACCAGCGGCGCCAATGTGGTGGCAATTTTCATCATGGGTCTGGTTAACGGAACCCCCCTGGCGCTGCTGATTTCATCCAGCCTGGCGCTTGGCGTGATTAACGGCATCTTATCTTCAATACTCACTAACGGTGCTTTGCCTTTCCTGGAAAACACCTTCCATATCACTTCCCCTGTCAGACTGCTGGAGATCTCCAACCCCAACAATGCCCTGTTAAAAAAACTTCTAACCGAGGCTCCTGGTACTTACCATCACAGTATTATCGTGGGAAATTTGGCCGAATCAGCCGCCGACGCAGTGGGCGGGGATTCCTTGCTGGTCCGGGTGGGGGCTTACTACCATGATATCGGCAAAATAAAAAGGCCTTATTTTTTTATTGAAAACCAGATGACCAGCGACAACCCGCACGACAAGATCACCCCTTCACTCAGCACGCTGATCCTGACTTCCCATGTAAAGGACGGGGTGGAAATGGCCCGGGAGCACAAGCTGCCCCAGGGTATAATAGATATAATCGAGCAGAGCCACGGAAACAGTCTGGTAACATATTTCTACCACAAGGCGCTGGAAGGCGACCGGAGTGAAACTGTCACCGAAGAGGAATACAGGTATGAAGGACCCAGGCCTCAGACTAAGGAGGCAGCCATAGTGATGCTGGCGGATTCTGTGGAGGCAGCGGTTCGTTCCCTGCAAAACCCGACTCCGGGCCGGGTTGAAGGATTAATTAGAAAAATCATAAAAGATAAACTAAATGATGGCCAACTTGAAGAATGTGACCTTACCTTTAAGGATTTGGCGATAATAGCCACCGCATTTGTCAGAGTCATTTCAGGTATCTTCCATAACCGGGTTGAATATCCGGATATGTCCCAGGAAATTGAAAGGAGAAAAAAACATGCCGGTCCTCATAAACAACTTGCAGGAAGAAATAACGGTGGATGATGAACTGACCGAATTTCTGGCCGTTGTCGCGGACAAAGCGCTGGCCAGCGCCGGCTACCGCCAGGATGCTGAAATAAGTATGGTATTTGTCGATGATACCTACATGCATCAGCTGAACCGTCAGTATCGTGGTGTGGACAGCCCCACCGATGTGCTTTCTTTTGCCATGCTAGAGGGGGAGCCTGTCGCGGGTGGAGATGAAATTATCCTGGGAGATGTGGTAATATCCGTACAGACTGCCCAGCGGCAGGCGATGGATTACGGACACAGTTTTCGCCGGGAAGTAGCCTATCTGACCGTACATGGAGTGCTGCACCTGCTCGGTTATGACCACGGGGAAGAAGATGGACAAAAAATCATGCGCGCCAAAGAAGAGGAAGTGCTGGGGTGTTTTGACCTGGCTTGAGGCGCTCTTTTAAAACGGACAAACCATGCTGCTGTTGCGGCCCCAGAGAGGATAAGAGCAGCGATGTAGGTTCGATTTCAATCGAACACGGCGCGTTAGCGCCGAACTTGTTTAAGGTGTAATGCTTCCAAAGGAACTATCCTCTGGTGTGTCCACTTTCCTGAATAAATTTACACCTTACGTCCCACCTCCTATTTAAGGAGTGAGACAAGAGAGTGATACAAGAGAACCGTTCCCTTGTGCTTATATTTAAAGCAATTGTGAGGTATTTTCTTCATGTTCCTGCGCAAACTTTTGGACAGCTTTAACTACGCCGTTGCCGGAGTGATTTATTCTATCAGAACTCAGCGCAATATGCGCATCCATTCTATTGCGGCCTTACTGGTGCTGGGGCTGGCGATTTATCTCAGGCTCAGCTCGCGTGAGTTGCTGATGGTATTTTTCGCCATTACCCTGGTAATCATGGCGGAACTGTTTAACACAGCCATAGAAGCGGTAGTAGACCTGTGTGTACAGGAGTTCCACCCCCTGGCTCGCATAGCAAAAAACGTTGCGGCCGGGGCTGTGCTTATGACCGCGCTGAATTCGATTGTGGTCGCTTACATTATTATTTACCCGCGTTTGGAGGGATTCTCTTTCTATCTGGGCCCCAGGTTGAAACAAACACCTCTTACTGTTACCCTGGTGGCTCTTTTGTTCGTTTCTGTGCTGGTTGGAGTAGGTAAGGCTTTTAGCGGCAGGGGTACTTTTGTAAAAGGCGGCCTGCCCAGCGGGCATACCGCTGTAGCCTTTGCCGGAGGCACTGCTGTGACCCTGCTGACCGGCAACCCTCTTGTGGCCACCGTAGCTTTTGTTATGGCCCTGCTGGTGGCTCACAGCAGGCTTGACACAGAGGTCCACACTTTTTTTGAAGTGATCACCGGCGCCCTCCTGGGCATCCTGGGGACCATGGCCGTTTTCCGCCTGGCCGGCTGGTGATCAGAAGTGATACAAGGGGACGGTTCTCGACTTGTCTATTAGCAAGTGGGGACGGTTCTTGCCTTGCTAATAAGCCTTTTATAAGGGCAAACGGGTATGGTTCTTGTCTGTTAGGATGAATCCGAGCCTGCAGCGGGGAAGATACCCTTTAAGGATTGTTTCTGAGTTAAGGGTGAGACAATGAGACGAAGGAATGAGATGAAATATGATTTTCCCTGTTGAAAGACTGATCAACGAAGCCATGGCGGCCAGGGAGAAGGCTTACGCGCCTTACTCGAATTTCAGGGTGGGCGCCGCTGTGCTGACCAAAGCGGGGCGCTGTTACACGGGGTGCAACGTGGAAAACGTGTCATACAGCCTTACCTGCTGCGCTGAGCGGGTGGCCCTGTTCAAGGCTGTTTCTAACGGTGAACGCGACTTTGAAGCTATTGCCATAACAGCCGGCACCGATGAATATTGTGCGCCTTGCGGCGCCTGCCGGCAGGTGCTGGCGGAATTCGGCGCGAAAATAAAAGTTTTAATGGCCAACCGGGCGGGTGAGTACCGCTTGCTGACTGTGGCGGAACTGCTGCCCGAGGCGTTTGACCCGAAAACGCTTAATTCAGATGCAGCCGGGCATAATGATCTTAAAACTGTAGCGAAAGGTGATATATTTGACAGAAGAAAAGAGCAGCTTTAAGTCCGGGTTTGTGGCCATCGTCGGCAGGACCAACGTGGGCAAATCAACCCTCCTGAACAAACTGGCGGGCAGGAAGGTGGCTATTGTATCAGAAAAACCCCAGACCACCAGAAATAAGATTCTCTGCGTGCTAAACCGGGAAGACTCCCAGGTTATTTTTTTGGATACGCCGGGCATTCACAAGCCGAAGTACAGGTTGGGCGAACAAATGGTGCAGCAGGCGCTGGGGACATTAAAGGAAGTAGACGCCGTCCTTTTTCTGGTTGAGTCAGAACCACCAGGACCAGGAGACAATTATATCATGAGGCAGTTCAAAGATCTGTCGACACCGGTACTGCTGGTCATAAACAAAATCGATCTGGTCAGGCATGAAGAATTGCTGCCGCTGATCGACCAGTACAGCAAGATCTGCAATTTCTCGGAGATCGTGCCCCTGTCCGCCCTGACCGGTGAGAATATGTCCCGCCTGCTTGAAGCGGTGACAGCTTACCTGCCTGAGGGGCCAAAGTATTTTCCGGAGGGGATGGTGACCGACAGGCCCGAGACCTTTATAGTAACCGAGTTGATCCGGGAGAAGGTGCTGCACCTGACCAGCGAAGAGGTGCCCCACTCGGTGGCGGTGGTAATCGAGGAAATGGAAGACAGGCCCAACGGCTTGATCGCCATCCGCTCAATAATTTATACTGAAAAAGAGACGCAGAAAGCTATCCTGATCGGCAAGGGCGGCCAAATGTTGAAAAAGATCGGCCAGAACGCCCGTGAGGAGATAGAAGGACTGCTTGGTTCGAAAGTTTTCCTGGACCTGTGGGTAAAAGTAAAACCAGGTTGGCGGAACAAGGAGGCGCAAATCCGGGATTTAGGATTCAGGGACGAGGAGTAGGTTTAATGAATATAAAACAGCCGCTTTGGACTAAAGATTTTATACTTATATGCCTGGTTAACTTAATGACATTTACAAGTTTTTACTTTCTGCTTCCAACTCTTCCGGTATTTGTAGTGGATGTCTTACACGGCAATGAAAGCAACGTTGGATTCATTATTGGAGTTCTTACTATAACGGCAGTTATTGTTCGCCCGATTGCAGGTTATATGCTGGATACAATGGGCAGGAAAAAAATCTTGCTGATTGCCCTGTTTGCTTTTGCGGTGACAGTACTTGCCTATAATCTTGTATATAGTCTGCTTGCATTATTTGCTTTAAGAGCACTGCACGGTTTTTCCTGGGGTTTTACCTCTACCGGCGCCGGGACTATTGCGAGTGATGTTATCCCCCGTTCCAGAAGGGGAGAAGGAATGGGGTTTTACGGGTTAACCAATACCCTGGCCATGGCTGTAGGTCCTATTCTAAGTCTTTTCCTGCTAAGCCGCTATGGATTTAACACATTATTCACATCCGGCTTTTTTGTAGCGGCGATCGGTTTAGTAAGCGCACTGGGCCTGACGAGTCCTGAAATTAATCTTAATAAACAAAAAAGAAAGCTGGATCTTGGTGATTTTATAGAACCAAGAGTGCTTTCTTTATCAGCTACCATGTTTTTTGTTGCGGTAACTTATGGGGGCATAGTTTCATTTATTACCCTTTATGCCAATGAACTGGCAGTTGGCAATGCGGGGATTTATTTTCTGGCTTACGCTGTATCTCTCCTTTTCGTAAGGCCGTACGCTGGTAAGATATTTGACAAACGCGGGCCTGTTCAGGTAATGGCTGTTGGTTTTAGCTCTCTGGCCTTAGCTTTTGTCTTGCTCTTTATGGCTGGTGGAGTGGTGCTTTTTATAATATCAGCAGTCGTCATGGGTATAGGTTTTGGAATTATCCAGCCCACCAATATGGCCATGGCAATTAACCGTGTTGAACCATTTCGCAGAGGGGCTGCGAACGGTACCATGATGAGCGCTTTTGACCTGGGTATCGGAGTGGGTTCCATTATGCTGGGGTTGTTGTCCAGTAAACTTGGTATGTCATACATGTACCTGATTTGTGGCTTTATAGTAATAATACCAGCGGCTATATTCTATTTAAAAGACGCTAAAAG
>CAZJGV010000052.1:0-15999 GCA_964545615.1 uncultured Pelotomaculum sp. | reverse complement strand
AAGAGCGGGAAAGAGTAGTGAGGATTTTAGTGGATGAAGGCTATTGCACTGAGAAACTGGGGACGCCCTGCTGTGATAATTGCTTTGCCTGTTGGGTGAAAAACTTGTTAACAAAACAAGTTAAACAAACGCATTCTGGAGATAATGATCATAACAACGATTTAGATCAAGCTAGAGGGAGATGATTCACGCAATTAACTCCTGCTGATCAAAAATGATCGAGTTCGATCATTTTTGAAGTTTGTAAAACCCCATACTATATAATATATTAAGCTGGGGTGTTAAATTTGTGAGCAAATCACTTGTAAAACCAGTAGTGAAATGGGCCGGCGGCAAAACTAAAATACTTGCTCAGCTATCAAGGTATTTGCCGGTGGCATTTAATAATTACCACGAACCTTTTTTAGGTGGGGGCGCGGTGTTCTTTTATTTATTTCCCGAGATTAAAAGGAGAAATGCCAGTGCTTATCTGTCGGATTCTGTTGAGGAGTTAATAAATCTTTATAAAGTGATAAAAGACAAAGTAGATGCTCTTATCACCGTCACTAAAAACCATATTTACGATCAGAAATATTTCTATGAAATAAGAGCTCAAAACCCTGCCCAGCTTACAGATCTGCAAAGGGCGTCGCGGACACTTTATCTGAACAAAACCTGCTTTAACGGACTATACCGGGTCAACAGCAAAGGTCAGTTTAACGTTTCTTTCGGGGATTATACCGATCCCGTTATCGTTAACAGCGAGGTGCTGCGCAACGCCAGTCTTGCTTTTCAATCTACCCGGCTGGCTGCAGGCGATTTTGAGCTGGTTTTGGAAAACGCCGGGGCCGGTGATTTTGTCTATTTAGATCCTCCGTATGTGCCTCTTTCCGCTACTTCGAATTTTACCGGATACACTCCAGGATCCTTCAACATGGCGGACCACAGGCGGTTAAGAGAGGTTTTTGAAATTCTTAGCGCCAGGGGATGTTATGTTATGCTCAGCAACTCAAATACCGATTTTACACGAGAGCTTTACCAGGGGTGCAATATTAAGACCATTAACGCCCTGCGGGCTATAAATTCAGATGCCAGGAAGCGGGGCTCAATTAAAGAACTAGTTATACTATCATATCCAGACAGGGATATGTTTGGATTCAGCCAGCCCTTCCAGGGATTATCCCTTTAAGAGAGGTGTCCATCAGGGATTTCTCTCTAATTTTTTATAAACCCTATTGAAGACATAGGGGGCAAAAAAACAAATGTACAATCTGCCTGAAAAACCGGAAGCCGTCAAAAACCAGATAAACGGGGTTATACACGGAGATGGAAAGCTGTCTTTTTTTAATGCCATGCCCTTTATTGTCGGCATCACGGTCTTTTTTGCATTATACGAGGTCTTTAGAGAAAGCTTTGGCGCTTATTTCAGCAAACCGGAGGTTCACATTATCAGTATTATACTGGCGCCCATTTTAAGCTGCATCTTTATCTTGTGGTTTTATTACTTTGCCAGGAAGCGAAGTAATGAAGTCAAAGCTGTCAACGATGAGCTCAGGAACGAAATCATTTTGCGCAACCGCACGGAAGAGCGGCTGAAATATCTGAGCTTTCATGATTATCTGACCTGCCTCTATAACCGCGCTTTTTTCGAAGAACAGATGCAGCGTTTTGCCGGCGCGCGCTACAGTCCGGTCAGTATCATTGTTTGTGATGTTGACGGCCTTAAGTTTGTAAATGACACGCTGGGCCATGAGTGCGGCGATGCCCTGCTTGTGGCGGCGGCGAATATCATCAAATGTTCTTTTGCCGGCAGCGACGTGGTGGCCAGGACCGGTGGCGATGAGTTTGCCATAATGCTGCCGCATTGCGATGAAAAGGCCGCAAGAGATGCCTGTGACAAAATAGCTGCCGCATTAAATATCTATAACGGGGAGAACAATGAGCTTCCTCTGAGCCTATCGATCGGCAGCGCGACAAGTTTTAACCCGTCAAGTATGAGCGATCTTTTCAAAGAAGCGGACAACAACATGTACAGAGAAAAGCTGCACCGCAGCCAGAGTGCGCGCAGCGCTATTGTACAAACTCTTAAAAAGGCGTTGGGGGCGCGGGACTATATCACCGAGGGTCATGCGGATCGTATGCAGGACATGGTTACTGATTTGGCCAAATCCATCTCACTGCCTGAAAGAAAATTGGCTGACCTGCGCCTGTTGGCTCAGTTTCATGATATCGGCAAGGTGGGCATCCCGGACAGTATCCTGTTTAAGCCGGGACCGCTTACCTCAGAAGAATATACAGAGATGAAGCGGCATAGCGAGATTGGCTATATTATCGCCATGTCACCGCCGGATCTTGGCCCTATTGCCGAGTTTATCCTCAAACACCATGAGTGGTGGAACGGCCAGGGTTACCCACTGGGGCTAAAAGGGGAAGAAATCCCGCTGGAATGCCGTATACTGGCTGTCGCTGACGCCTATGACGCTATGACCAGTGACCGTCCTTACCGCAACGCCCTGTCGCAAAGTAAAGCGCTGGCTGAGCTTGAAAGGTGTGCCGGTGTTCAGTTTGATCCCCGGCTGGTTAATAAATTCGTAGATCTGTTAAAAGCGAGCTAAAGAGACCGGGGTGTTTGTATGAACGGAGTGCTATTGATCACTGCACTGATCATTTCAACTGCCGGGCTTTTCATTCTGTTTGTCATTTTTTTTAAAGCCGGTGGCAAAAGATCGTCTGACTGTGCAAAAAAGGACAGGGATGTTGAGAGAGTCAGAGCTATGATTGAAAGAATTGAAAAAGAAAATCCGATCTTGGTTGCTAAAATAAGAAGCCAGTTAACCGCGGACAGGAAGATTGAGATGGTCAGTGCAGCGGAGGACGAAGATATTGAAGCCGTGGTGAAGCACTGGTTATCGGAAAATGAAAAAGAATAAAGAAAGTCAATAACCCGGCCTGGCCGGGTTATTTCCGCTTATTTAAGCGGCCTTATATTGTCGGGTAAGGTTATACCCTGATCTATCATATGCAGGGCGTCTTGATTCTTGCTCTTTTTCACTAAGAAATGTTTCCCTAAAAATTATTCACTCCTGTTACCTTTGTCATAATTTTTACATAGCTTATTAAGGAGAGATAACGCGCATAAAATTTCCAGTGGGAAGGGGTGGTAAAAATGATACGCCTATTATATCCTCTGATATTTTCAATGGCTTTCATTCCGGATTCGGAGAAGCACCTGGAGAACTTACATTCCATTGCCCAGGTAACTCAATCTACAATTAAGAACATTAAGGACGGGCTTGATGGTTTTCACAGCAATGTTATACAGCTGCACCAGATTTTCAATCAGCAAAATGTACAGAAATGAAATCCGCCTTTAACTTTTGAAAACCACATCTACTATAAATAAAAGCAATCGGATGAGCCGCATATTTGCGGCCATCAGCTTGTAAATTACTAAAATTCAGGTTTGAAAAAGATAGCGTATAAAGAAACTCCCAGGACCAGGGCGGCCAGGATAAAAACTCCGGTTCCGCCCCGTCTGTATCCTTTTTGCAGCGCCCAGCGGCCGTAAGTGCAGGAATAGTAACTTATAGCCAGTGGAACCAGCAGCAGCAGCCATTTCATGTTTTAAGTCACTCCTGTGGCAGTGGTTCTATTTTCATGATGGAGCCGGTCCGCCTGATCCTGCTGTGCACGGCAACACTTATTTGAGTGTCCGGGAAGCGCTCCAGCCAGTTGAATTCCTCCCAGGCCTGTATGGTTAGGAAGTGGTGTTTGACCTGGTCGCCGAAGCCGCAAATATCCGACTCGAACTCCTCCTGGGTGCGCCTGATCAGTGCGTTGCACCCCTGCTCAATGTAACTGGAAAGTGCTTCTTCATAGGTTGGTTTTAAATCAAGCCTGGCCAAAGTGGTCTGGCCGGTATAAGCGACTAGTTCCGGCTCCAGGAAAATATCCACATTAATGGTTACATTCCCTTCCTGGTCAATGTTGACCTGATATTTAGGGCCGCGCGCCTGGCGGACCTGAAAGCCGGCAAAGGCGGGTTCCTCCGCAAGCGGGTCAAGTATGCTGATGATCCCGCTGTTGAACTTGCCCATGAGCATCAAATGATACCTTGTCTCCCGTCCATCCAGGTAGCCAACCATTTTGTCCCTGTGAAAAACCGCGGTTCCGCAAAACTGGGTCTTGTCCTTGGCGGCGACAGGTATTTCACCGGCAATGTATTGGCCCAGGGACAGTTCCCCTCCCTTATTGAAGCCTGGCTTGGCGGACTCCAGTTCACCTTCATGAACTGCGGCCAGGGGCGCTGATGCCTGTATGGAATGTGATTTAAGCGACCCGTAAAATTTGTTTAAAGTGACATTGGGGTACAGGCCGTGTTCCTGTGAAAGCATGGCTATCAAATCAAATTGCTTGGCGGTGCCCATTCCCATAAAGGGGCTGTTTTTTTGGATAAAGTCCCTGGCCTTGCCCCGGCAGACAAAAATGCCGGTGGTGTCCCGTACTTCATGGTAGCGTATCAGGGGCAGGATCCACCTACTGAGCCCTTCCCTGGCCAGTTCTTCCGAAAACATAAAAGCCTTGGTGTGCTGCAGGGATAGCCGCCTGTCTATGACCGTGTTGATTAAATTGGTCATAGCAATAGGCGCGTAGGTCTCAACGCTCAGGACGGACTGCGTGCCTTCCGTTTTATCGCCGCCATTGGTTCCTGAAGCGGTCAAGGGATTGGCTACACTTACTGTTACCACCAGGTTGTCCTTTTCCCCCTTGTCGAAACCCACCGCCAGGGCGTAGGCAATTTCGTCTGTCTCCCGGGCTCCCCAGCAGCCTGTCAGGGACAGAAGGCTAAGGACGATCAGCAAGAAAGCGCAGAGTCTAGTTGGCGCCACGGCCAGCCCTCCTTTTAAGCCAATATGCCGCTAAGATCAGCCCGGGCAGTAAGTAATTAGGGATGAGGGAATAGGGCCTCAAAAAATCGGCGTCCAGTTTAACCGCAGTGAGCATGTCAGGCGGCAGAAGGCTCAGGATGAAGATTAATAAGCCCAGAGGCCAGATCAGGGGGCGGTAGTCGGGCAGTTTTAGAGTCCTGGCCAGGGAGACCGACGTGGCGTAAAGGGTCAGGGCTATTTTTATGCCGCCCACCAGGCTCCAGATGATCACAAATATCGCTTCCACCCGCTGGAAAAAACGGCCGAGGTAAATATTCCTGGAGATCCTGTAAAAAGGCAGCGTGGCCTCCAGGGCGGGATCCCTGCCCAGGGTCAGCACGATCGCAACCAGCAGCGCTAGCAAAAGGGCAAAAGCGATCAGCATGGACCGGTAACCGATGCCGGCAAACTTTTTTGCCCCGCCCATGGACTGGACCAGGACCCCGCCGAGAATAATTTCCGTTACAGCGGCGGTGCTGAATGTTCCCAGGCCGAAGACATTAAAAGGCGTATCGCCGAATATTGGAAAAAAGTTGTTTACATTCCACTGCGGAATTAAAGCCAAAATGAGAATGGTCAGGCCGGCAAAAATATAAATATAGCTCAGGCGAGCCGTCCGCGCCATCGCTTCTACGCCCAGGTAAGCGCCCAACAGCCCTACTGCCAGATAGGTGGTTGTGATCACGCTGATAGGCGTTTCGGGCAGGGCGGCGATAATTAATGCCTCGCTAAATTCCCTGGTAAAAATAGCGCTTACTGCCATGAAGAAAGATACTATGACGATATTTATGGCAACACCCATAAAGGGTCCAAAAGCTTCCTCGGTAATTTCAATTATTGTATGTTCGGGGTTTTTGTTAAGCACCAGTGACATTAAATATACTCCGCCCAGAGCGACTAACAGACCGCCGATGGGGGTCATCCAGGCGCCTGTTCCGCCGATTTCCACCAGGTACCTGGGATAGGGCAGGAAGATCCTGGCGATGTTGGAGACAGCCAGCAGTAAAACTGCTTCCGCCGGGCCAAAAGTGCCCTCTTTAACCATCCTCATCTTTACCATCCTTTTTTATCCACCCCCTGGAGACTTTCGGCTGGCGGCTAATCTTAAGCGGGTTGATGTAATCCGGCCGCTTTTCGTGGAAAAATAAAGGGGCAACTGTGACCAGATCAGCCCAATCGGTGGTTTTGGGTCCTGTCGGGGCCAGGAAAGGAACCCCGAAGGATTTTAGATTGGCTGTTATAACAACCTGGGCAAAGAGGCCCATGGAAATTCCGAAAAAGCCCAGTGTCGCTCCCAGCGCTATATAGAAGAAGCGGTAAATACGCAGGGAAAAGCCCAGTGAATAGTATGGGATGGCAAAGGAAGCCAGGCCTGTTACCGCCACCAGGATTACCAGGATCGGGCTGACGATGTTGGCCTGCACGGCGGCCTGGCCTAAAATCAAGGCTCCCACGATGCCGATGGTGGAGCCCATAATGCCCGGTATACGCAAACCGGCTTCACGAATCAGCTCAAAAGAGAACTCCATGAGAAGCACCTCTATCACCGAGGGAAAAGGGACCTTTTCCCGGTTTCCGGCGATGGCCAGGATCAGCTCTGTCGGGATCATCTCCTGGTGGAATAAAACTACCGCCAGGTAAAACCCGGGCAGCAGGAAAGAGAGCAGGAAGGCCGCAGCGCGCAGCCAGCGGATAAAGGTGCCGTACTGCCAGCGGTGATAGAGCTCTTCCCCGGTGTGCAGCTGCTCGTACATGGTAGAGGGCACGGTCAGCACAAAGGGGCTGCCGTCAACCAGAATCGCCACCTTGCCCTCGGCGATTTTGGAAGCAACCATGTCGGGCCGTTCCGAGGCCAGGACTGTCGGGCTTAAGTTGTAAGGGTGGTCTTCAATAAACTGCTCCAGGACACCGCTGTCCAGCACATAATCTGTCCGGATGCTTTTAATACGCCTGTTTACCTCCGCCACCAGGCTGGGATTGGCCAGATTGCGCAGGTACATGACAGCCACATTTGTTTTGCTGATTTCCCCGACAACCATGAACTCTGTGGTTAGTTTTTCATTTTTGATCAGCTTTCTCAGAAGAGCTGTGTTTGACCGCAGTGTCTCCGTGAAAGCTTCCTGCGGGCCGCGGACTATTTGTTCGGTCACCGGCCTTTCCACACCACGGTGCTCCCAGCCCTTGGTTTCCACCAGCACCGCATCCGCGCAACCGTCAATAAATAAGGCCGTATCTCCGAAATTTACCGCGTTTAGTACATCCTGAAAACCGGATACTACCTTGACCTGGTTTCCCGGCAAGAGGGCTTTTTTGACCACCTGCGCCAGTTTTCCTTTGTCAGCCGGCGCAGGTTTATCGGCAAAAGCCATCAGGGCCTGAAAAAGCAGATCTTGGAGGGACTTGTCGGTCATTCCGTCAATAAACACGGCCAGACCATCAACAGGGGGGGTAGTATTGATAGAAAAAATCCTGGTAACAATATCCTTGTTGTCAGGCAGACCGAACAGTTCTGCAAGCACCAGCTTATTTTCCCGCAGGGAGGCGCTTACCGATTCCTTATCCTGCGCTGGTTCTTTCCGATTGGCCTCGGCGGGGCGGACTGGTTTTTTAAAAGAGCGCCTGCCGCTTTGAGGTTTTCCTTCTTTATCACTATCAGGTAGGGTGGGTTTTTTAGCCCCTGATGTTTTTTTTACATCGTCTTCTGTTTCTCTGAGGATGAAGCTTTCCCGGTCCAGGTTTTCCCGGTAGGAGATACATTCCAGAATAGTTTTCAGGATATTCATGCCACACCTGCCAGTTATCCATCATCACAGCATATTGTATCCAGTAAAAATTGTTATATGCACGGAAGAAAACGTGGTTGCGACACATGAAAACGAGCGACAAAACTATGCCGCCCTTACTGCTAAAAAAAGGGCAGGCTTACCGGTTCCCTTGAAGGAACCGAAAAAACTTATGGTTTTAAATAAAGGAAATACCAATACATCCTGTCGAAAAAAAGCAGGACAAATATTTTACTTGTAGAGAGGCAGCATATTGATGTCAGGGAGGGCAAGAAATGAAGCAAATCTGGGCGCCGTGGCGCATGGTTTACATCGGAGGGGATCATGGTGATAAGTGTGTTTTTTGTGAAAAGGCCTTGTCGGATCAAAATGAGGACGAGGCAAACCTGGTCCTTTTGCGTGGTGAAAAGACTTTTGTAATCATGAATCTGTACCCATATATAAACGGGCACCTTTTGATAGTACCCTACAGGCACGTCGGCGAAATAGAGGACCTTACCGAAGCTGAGATGACGGAGCTTTTTAAAATGACCCAGAAAATGGTCAGGGTGCTTCGTGCTTTCAACCCGCAGGGCTTTAACGTGGGAGTAAACCTTGGCCGGGTGGCCGGAGCGGGAGTGCCGGGGCACTTTCACATCCATGTGGTGCCCCGCTGGAGTGGTGACACTAACTTTATGCCGGTCTTTGGCGATGTGAGAGTAATCTCAGAATCTCTGGAAGGGACTTACAAAAAGCTGAAACAGTCGTTGGCGGACATAGAAGGACAGAATTGCTAGAACAGCTTGATGCTCAGGGTGTCTTTCAAGTGACGTCCGAAATACTGAAGAAAGCTGTTATAGGACAGGTTTCCCCCGGCCACATCCATAAAGTTCTCGATAAGTCCCTGGTGGCGGTGCAAAACTCTGTGGATGAAGCCGGAGATGGGTGGTACCCAGCGGGTGAGACGAAAGGCGCCGGCCAGTTCAGGTCCCATCTTTTCCTGTACCAGGTCAGTGTATCCTTTCAGATCAGGAACAGGCCGGCTGACTTGCCCGATGATTACTTCAGCCGCCAGACAGGCGCTGTGAAGGGCGGGGAAGATGCCTTCCCCGGTAAAAGCATCCGCAAGGCCCGCGGCGTCTCCCAGCACCAGGGCACGACCGCGGTGCAAATCATCCGGCTGTGGATTCACAGGTATGATCCAACCGCGTGTTTTAACGCGGGCTTCCGGACCGGACAGCCCTTCCGACTGAATATAATTTTCCAGCTGCCGGGGAAGTTTGGAACGTGGCGAATTGCTCCACACACCTACCGACAGGTGATCAGCTTTGGGGAACACCCAGGCGTAACCGGAGGGGATAAGACCGTATTCTATTTTAATAGAGCCGCTGTATCGTGCCAGTACACCTGCCGGTGCGGAAATCTCAGTTTCCAGGCTGGCTGCCAGCTTCCTCCGTCCGCCTAGCCCGAGATGACGTGCCACTACGCTTTGAGCGCCGTCAGCGCCAACCAGTATGTTCCCCTGCCACATCGAGCCATCGGCGTATACCGATATTTTAGAGCCGGTCACCTCAACCTGCTCCACCCGGACCCCTTCCAGGATTATTGCTCCGGCTTCTTTCGCCTTATCCGCCAGGAGCGCGTCAAAATGTTCTCTGCCGACCATATAAGCTATCGGTTTTGGGGCAATGAACTCAACCGGCCTGGCCAATCGGTAGGACAAGATGACCTTGCGGATGGTATCTTCGATCACCTGGCCCAAATCAAAATCCAGCAGATTAACAACCTTGGGAGTCAATCCTCCCCCGCAGGGTTTATACCTGGGAAACCGTTCTTTTTCCAAAACCAGCACGTTTATATCCGAACGGGCCAGCAAATATGCCAGATATGATCCAGCCGGTCCCGCGCCGATAATAATCACCTGGTGCACTAAAAAATCCCCTCCAACCTCCTGAAATATTTTTTTGAGTTAGTTCGATGTTGATCTTAAAAATCCTTGCCCATAGGTATTTAAAATTTATTGACAGACCAAACTTAATCCACAGAATTATTCACAGGCTAAATTTTTATGTTGATAAAAGGTATAATAAGAGCAACGGTACGCAGCAGAACTGGAGCGTAAAGCGGGCAGTTGACTTATGAAACGCTAGAGCCAAACTGTAGTGTATAATTGGCAGGGATATATTGAAATAAAGCCGGGGTACTTAATAGTGTCAAAAAGCAGGGAAAATGCAGTTCTCATTTCAAAATATGAAGATATCTTTAGATGCCCAATATGTTCCGGGCAAATGAAGATGATTGCTTTAAAGAGTTTAATTTGTACTAATCATCATTGTTTTGATGTGTCTAAGCAGGGCTATATTAATATGTTTTCCCACGCTCTCAAAACTAAATATGATAAACCAATGTTTAAGTCCAGAAGGATCATTTGCAGAAGTGGCTTTTTTGAGCCATTGATAGAAAAAATTAGCCAGGGGATCATTAGTGAAGTCAAATCCAAAAGTAATTTAATTAAAATATTAGATGCCGGATGCGGAGAAGGCTTTAATTTATCCGGCATAAAGGAAAGAATATTTCAAAACACTACAAATCTTTTATTGGGAGTAGGCTTGGATATTGCTAAAGAGGGTATTTCTCTTGCTTCAAAGGAGTATAAAAATAATATTTGGTGTGTTGCGGATATTTCCAAATGTCCGTTTGACACCAAACTATTTGATTTCATTCTTAACATTTTATCGCCGTCCAACTATTCTGAATTTCAAAGAATACTTTCTGATGATGGAATGATCATAAAGGTTATTCCTGAAAGCAACTATCTTCAAGAAATAAGACAAATCTTTTATGAACAAACGGATAGACAGTTTTATTCAAACGAAAAAATGGTAGAGCTTTTTAAGAATAATTTGACTCTCCTGGATATTCAGCGTTTGCAATACAGTGTAACTATGGATAGTACGCTCATCGAACACTTAGTTCTTATGACTCCATTATCGTGGGGAACAACGAAAGAACGTTTGCATAAGGTTTTTAGAAAGCATATTAGAGAGATTACTGTTGACCTAACCATTCTGTTTGGAAGGGAAAAACCCAACACTCCAAAAAAATGCAGCCAATAGTCTTTTTAGTATTTTTGCAGTACGTGTCATTTTTATAAGCTGCTTTCTATTATTTCAAGGAGAAGATATGAACAACAATATTGATTTCGTAATTACCTGGGTTGACGGGGATGACAAACAGTGGCAAGAAAGCAAAAAACCTGCGGTCATTTGCCCAGGTGGTTGAACATCAGTCATACAAAACTGAATACCGTCAAGCATGCTGATTATATGCCGAAAGAATATCTCCCGATGATTTGTATTAACGATAGCATATCTGAAACCAATTTTAATCAAAAAAAGAAGCAATAAAAAAGCAGTTTAATCAATTGCTTCCAGATAAATCAACGTATGAATTGTAAGGATCAATAATCTCTTTCCCTTTGTCATCATATTTTTAAACATAGTACCTATCATAAAACACTTAACGCCGGGGGCAGGAACAGATATTCTGAGTTTTGACAGGATTCCTTTTTTTTTTCAACTGTGATAAACTTTCCTCAGTCCATGTGCCAATCATATTCAAAATAAAGCAATAGCAAGAGCTAACCCTTCTAGTTTGCCGGATTTAAGTTAAAGGGGGTTTATAGAACATAGACACTGAAAGTACATTTTACAAAGTATTTATCTGTTTCACTCTGCTTGGCCTGGCAACTTACTGGTTTGTGTGTTTTGAGCCTGCTCCCTGCGATATCCTGTTTGCTCTGGCTGGCGCTGCCTGGCTGATTGACCGGATAAGCAACGGGAAAGGGGTTCCCCTGGAAAACACAGACTGGCTATTGCTCGGTTTTCTTTTAACCGGCTGGATCGGGTTAGCGTATGCGCCTTCCATACATGAGAGTGCCAGGTTTGCCGGAATCACCACTTACCTTGCCGTATTTTACTATATAATCCGGCATGCTTCCAGAGACTTCAGCCTCCGTAATAAAATCATTTATTTTTACCTTGGCTCCGCTCTGATTACAGTCGGGTTAATCTGGGTAACCATAATGGGCGCACCGTTATTGCAACTGCCGAGAGAATCCCTTCTGGCTGATTATCATTCCGGCGGGGCCACCGCCCTTTTTAAAGATCCAAATGTCACCGGGGCTTTCATAGTTCCAGCGGCCCTGTATTTTTTATGGAGATGCCTTCAGTACGTCAAGCCGGTTGGTATGGCAGCATTATATCTTTTTTGCGAGTGCGCGGTCTTTTTAACCTTGAGCCGTGGCGCCGTAATGAGCCTCGGCCTGGGTTGCCTCATTATCTTTTTACTGACGCCGTCAACCTGGCGGAAACGATTTACTTTAATGGTCTTGTCTGTGCTTGTAGTTGAATCATTATCTTTTGTCCTGGCCCTTTATCCTCCAACTAGTACCAAGTTGGATCGAGTATTTCCACATATAGCTTGATGCCGCTATGTAGTCACGGAAAAGTCACTCCCCCCGGCAGGAGTGCTGAGAATATATCCTGATGGTGTGATCCAGGATTATGACCGTGGCGGGCGTGTTTACGCCTGGAAGGCCGGTCTGGAAATATTTAAGGGGCGGCCGGTCCTGGGGACAGGCCCGGGGAGTTTTGAGAGTTTATCCCCAGCAATAGAAGAAGGGCATGGGGCAGAAATAATCACCCCCTCGGCCCATAATTTATATATTCGGGCACTGGCGGAAAATGGCTTTATCGGTTTCATCCTGCTCATGGGCTTCTTGATTTATGCCTGGCGTAACGCCAGGTACACAGGTGACAACCTCTGGATTAAAGCAGCCCTGGTCGCTCTCCTGGTTAATGCCTTTTTTATTGATACACTGCACCACCGCCATCTCTGGCTGCTCCTGGCTTTGCTTTAAAGATTATATTCCCCCCCAATATTATTGAAGTTACAAAAACAACCGGACACTACAATTATTTTTCGGGTGAGATGTTAAATATAAAGGATATACGTTAGAGCCATGTTTCTTATTTTTATGAAAGAGGAATTTAAATGTATTTTCCTGTTTCAGGGGTAGATATAAATCCATTAATACCGCCGTTGGTTGCTTTTATAGTCTCATTCCTAACCGCACCTGCCGGAGTTACAGGAGCTTTTTTGCTGATCCCGTTTCAAATGAGCATTTTAAATTTTACCAGCCCGTCAATCAGCCCAACCAGTTTAATTTATAATATCATTGCGACACCTGGAGGACTATATAGATTCATCAAAGAAGGACGAATGGCCTGGCCATTGACCTGGGTAATAATAGTTGGAACATTACCTGGTGTGTTTTTGGGCTCTTGGGTTAGAATCTTTTACCTGCCAGACCCAAAGGCCTTTGAGTTTTTTGTTGGCTGTGTGCTTTTATACCTTGGTATAAGGTTAGTCGTAGAATTTACTGAAAGCTCAAAAAAGAAAAAAGCCCAGAACAAAGTTTTAGACAGGAAGTTTAGGGAACGAGTCGCCCAGATGAAGACCGAAACCAGCAGGCTAGTTACAGCTGGACTACCCGCTGATGCGATTGTTCAAACAAAAACATTTTCCTTCAAAAAGATTGAATACGAATTCTGGGGGGAGACTTATTCCTTCCCCACCATGACCATCTTTATTTTAGCACTGATTGTTGGTTTAGTCGGAGGAATATACGGTATCGGAGGCGGTTCCATTATTGCCCCATTCTGTGTTTCGATGCTTGATTTACCGGTTTACACAGTGGCGGGGGCAGCCTTGTTTGGTTCGTTTCTAACCTCTATTGCCGGGGTGGGTTTTTACACAATCTTAGCAACAACATCAGTTGGAGCCTCTATAAATGTGGCACCGGACTTTCTTCTGGGGGCTTTGTTTGGTGTTGGTGGTTTAGCGGGAACATATTGTGGTGCTTATGTTCAAAAATATCTGAGGGAAACTGTTTTAAAGGTAATTATGGCTGTACTGGTTCTTTCCCTTGCCCTTAAATACATGCTGCAATTCTTTTTTTGATTCTATAAATCATTGATGTTTTACCAATACTTCCAAACCAGCAATACTTATATCTTATGCATTATAACGCTAAATATATTTGCAATGGATTTAATATAACAGAAAAGCCGCGGACTTAAAATGAATAGAATTGCCTTCATCCTGCTGCGCTTACTATAGGCGTGTTTTCTTACAAATTCTTTATCTACAAGATGCTTGTATTTTTTCCTGTATAGCTTGGCAGCATTAAAGACGGACAAATAGTGCAACACTAAATTGCCGTATAACAATGATTTAAGTTCTTCATCCTCAATAGTCTCGTAAGTGTTAAGCAAATCGCAGCAGATATCATAAATATCCTGTGCATTTTTCTCTAAATTCGCAGTCTGTGTTATAGAGCCTTGACGTATAATGTAGTTATAAAATATTTCATCAGTGCATACAACCTTTTTAGCGGATAAGAATACCCTGGGAGACCAATGAATATCCTCGTGATACACACCGTATTTGAAACATAGATTGTTTTCTGTTAAAAAATCCAGTCTGTATAAATTCATCCAAACGGTAAGAAAAAATAAACCGTCCTTGAGTTCATGCTTCAAAAACTCTGCGCCTGATATTGTTGATTTGGACATAAGTTCTCTGCTGTAAGCCCAAATTGATATTCTATCCTTTTCAACAACTTTGGCCGCACCGGTTATAATGTCCGGCTTGCCATCAGTATATTTGTATAAGCGCATACACGCATCCAATTCAAGATAGTCATCACCGTCAACGAACAAAATGTATTCGCCAACTGCAGCTTTTACGCCAACATTCCGTGCATCTGACGGGCCTCCGTTTATCTTATGGATCACTTTTATACGCTTATCCTTTGCCGCATACTCTTCACATATATCCGGACACCTGTCCGGACTTCCGTCATCCACCAGTATTATTTCGATATTACTCATAGTCTGGTTGATTAAGCTGTGGATACACATGTGTATATAAGCCTCAACCTTGTATATTGGCGCCACAATAGAAATTAATACGCTGCCCACATCCTGCCACATCCTTTACATTGTTATATATTCTTGTAACAGTTTTTCAAATATGCTATCCTTACGCTGGCAACTAATTCATAATATAGTGCCTGAAAAGATTCAAGAACAGATAAAATGAAGCGGCTTGTCCGGCACTGTCCACAGACATTTGGACATATAAAGCAGGAATCAAGGAGCAGGTATGAATAGTATTGATTTCGTCATTACCTGGGTTGACGGAAATGACAGTGAATGGCAAAATTGCAAAAACAGATATCAGAAAATAAGGGATGAATCCTCCCCGTTTTTTTACAGGGATTGGGATAACCTGCAGTACTGGTTCAGAGGCGTGGAAAAATTTACTCCCTGGGTCAATAAAATTCATTTCGTAACGCACGGCCACCTGCCGATGTGGCTGAACATCAATCATGCCAAACTGAATATTGTTAAACATTCCGACTATATGCCCGAAAGATATCTTCCCACGTTCAATTCTCACGCCATCGAATTGAACCTCCATAGGATAGCAGGCCTGGCAGAACAATTTGTTTATTTCAACGACGATTCATTCGTTATGGACTACATGAAGCCGACAGACTTTTTTATAAAAGGCCTTCCCTGTGACAGTGCGATCATGTCGACCCTTGTGCCGCTGGTCCCCGGGGATCCCTTCTTCCACTATTTGATTAATAATCTCTCAATCATTAATCATGCGTTTTCAAAAAGAAAAGCGCTGTCCAAAAATCTGAGCAAGTGGTTCAGCCTGAAGTATGGCAAACTCGTGTTCAAGAATATATATTACGCCCCAGTGGGGGGCTTTTCAGGTTTTCTTAACCTCCACCTGCCCGCATCTTTTTTGAAATCAACGTTTAAAGAGGTATGGGAAAAAGAAACTGTAATTTTAGAAGCTGCGTCGTTGAATAAATTTCGCACCATACATGATGTTAACCAATATGCCTTTTCCTACTGGCAGTTTGCGGCCGGAAAGTTCTGCCCAAGAAGGACGGACTGCGGTCGCTGCTTTATATTAGGAGAGGACGATCAGGAACTTTTTGATATTATGTCTTCAAAAAAACATAAAATGATCTGTATCAACGACAGCATAGCGGTAACCAATTACAATGAAAAAAAAGAAGCAATAAAAAAGCAGTTTAATCAATTGCTCCCTGACAAATCAACTTTTGAGCTGTAAGCACTGGTTCACATATCCGTTTCACCAATGATCTCTTTCCCTTTATTGTCACATTTTTTGTATAAAAACAGCATGATTTTTTTAAGCTTTACGATAACAGGTTTCATTAA
>CAZJGV010000051.1:0-16068 GCA_964545615.1 uncultured Pelotomaculum sp. | reverse complement strand
CCAGTATATTTATTGCTTCCCTGGCGTACAGCAGGCTTGTGCCGCTGCAAAATATCGCGGTTTCCGCCTGTTCAGGTCCTTCGGCGAAATTTAGTCCGCACTCCTCTAGAACAAGAGCAGCCTTACCTACCCTGTCTCTTGCTTTCATGTGAAATACGGTTTTAGTTAAAAAACATTCACCAGCAGGAAAAATGGCTGTCCTCTTTTCCTGAAGCGGCTCTCCGAGTTTTACCAGACCACGGGAGTGAGATATTCTTGTAACGGAGCGAAGCAGAACCGGTCCCTTGATTCTTTCTGAGAGTTCAAAAGCCAACCTGGTCATGTCCTTTGCTTCTTCCACAGACGATGGTTCGATCACCGGGACCATGGCTGCTTTCGCCAGGTAACGCGCGTCATACTCTTTTACGCTTGAATGCCCCTGTGGATCGTCTGCAACCATTACTACCAGTCCGCCTTTACATCCACCAAGATTCATACTGGTAAGAAAATCAAAGGCCACATTCAAACCATCTGACTTCATCACGCACATAGCTCTCAGCCCGGCAAACGAAGCTGCGGCAGCACCTTCCAGAGAAACTATCTCATTAATTGACCATTCAGTATAGATTTCAGAGGATGGAATTCTGGCCAGTGTTTCGATAATCTCAGTGGTAGGCGAACCTGGATATGATGCGGCAAAACACAATCCTGCTTCTATGGCGCCGCGGGCAATTGCTTCATTTCCGTTTAGTAAAACCTTATCCCCCGGCTTACCTTCAATTACATCTTTCCAGCTCATTTAGGCTCCACCTCCAGTGACAAGGAAATATTCTCTTTCTCGTTCGGAGAGTTCCAAGTATGACGCGTCTGGTCTTTCCAAAACACGTTTCTTTTTATTGAACACCGCTTTTCTTAATGAAGGCAAGAGTTCCCCAGGATATTCCTTTATTTCTATAACACTGTTTGCGATAGCATCCTTTACCAGGTCTGCGCTTTTAGTGGTCCTTGTAATCAAAGTATTCCAACCGTAATCATTTTCAGTTGAACCCACTGACAGATCCGCCAGTTCAGATAGAGGATCATAACATATATGACATGAATCCCGAATATATTCACGTATTTCCTCAAACGGCAAGCATGTTTCCTTGTTCCCTCTCTTGAATACTACATCACCGGGTATATCCATTTTTTCGTATTCTTCCAGCCTTTTATCTTTAATAAACTTATAAAATTCCGGCGAAAACGAACCCATACAAAAAAGCCCCATAATGAAAGAAATCCTCTCACCTTTAATCTCTGTAACCTGCTGCATCTTTCGAGTTGCCGTGCACTGACATGGCCTGCCAATGACGCCAATATTCTGATAGCCTTTTTTCAAAGCGCTCTGAAACAGGCTTAAGCTTGGACAGGCGTTATATTTCGAGCCAGCGCATGCGAGCACATCGCCGGCGGAAGCAGCAATAACCGGTTTAGCCTTGGTAAAATTGCCTCCCGTCATCAGTGCGCAATCAAAAATACCTGTTTCCAAAGCGAATATTGACAAAGCTGTTACCACCCCGCCATACTGCCCCCTGCGGTGGATAGATTTATCACAAGCCCTGGCAAAGTAAATGCCTTCGTAATTTCCGAGTACCAAATCTAATTCTGTAGAACCAAAAACATCTTTTCTTAAATCATCATATCTAATGGGAGCACGTGGACAGATCCTGTAGCAGGTTCCATCGATTATCTTACAATTGTGAATAACCGCTACCCTTTCCCCACAACTCTTTATATATGGGCAGTAACCAATACAGGCACCACAACCACTACATAAACCTTGACTAATGATGTTGTTTTTTAACTTAGCTGCAGCATTATATTCAACGCCACATTCCCCCATATGATGCACCCCTTCCAAGGTTTATATGTTTAATAATCATATACACAGACAAAACAAACACTATAAAATAATATATGCAAACTAAAGGTGTATATAGAATAACATATTTCACAAAAAAAGTGTATAATTTTAAAATAAACTGTATAATAATAGTAATACTCTGAAAAGACAGATAATTAAGCTATTTTATGAAAAGTCGAAATAATGATAATAGATTGTAAATTGGAACAAGTATATTAATAATTTGCAATAAATATCATCAACTTCAATATCCTTAAGGAAAGTTAAATATATTGCATATGTGATATTTAATCTCTGTTTTCTGAATAAAACAAAAAAAGGCGGAGGCTTTAAGCCTCCGCCGCTAACTTGTACTATCCTTGCGCCATTTTCTTGTAGGATTCGTACCTTACCTTGGCATCTTCCTTGGTCTTTTCGAATAATGCTTCCGCAGTTGCGGGGAAGAGTTTTGCCAGTGAATTGTAACGAACTTCGCTCATAATGAAGTCCTTGAACAGATCCAGGTTTGGTTCTTTGGAGTCCAGGATGAAGGGGTTTTTCCCTTCTTTCTTGAGCTCGGGGTTGAACCTGTAGAGGTGCCAGTAGCCAGCCTTAACAGCTTTATCCATTTCCTGCTGGCTCCTGGTCATGTTAATACCATGGTTGATGCAGGAGGAATAAGCGATGATCAGGGACGGACCAGGATACGCTTCTGCTTCTTTCATAGCTTTAACGCACTGTGCCTGGTCTGCGCCCATCGCAACCTGCGCTACATAAACATAACCGTAGGTCATAAGCATTGCGCCGAGGTCTTTCTTCTTCGTCTTCTTACCGGAAGCGGCAAATTTCGCGATAGCCGCAGTCGGTGTGGACTTGGAGGACTGACCGCCGGTATTGGAATAAACTTCGGTGTCCACAACCAGGATGTTGATGTCTTCACCGGATGCCAGTACGTGGTCTAAGCCGCCGTAGCCGATATCATAGCCCCAACCGTCTCCGCCGAAGGACCAGTTGGATTTCTTAATTAGGAAGTCTTTTTTATCAGCGATCTCTTTCAGTAAGGGATTTGTCTGCCCTTCCAGCAGCGGCAGAAGTTTGGCTGTGGCTTCCTTGGAGCCATCTCCTAAGAACATGTTGTCCAGCCATCCCTGCAGCGCCTCTTTGATTTCCTGCGGTATGTCCTGGGTCATTGCTTCTTTTGCGATTTCTGCAATATCATTTCTGATCTTCTTCACACCCAGGTATAAACCTAAACCAAATTCAGCGCTGTCTTCAAACAGGGAGTTGGACCATGCGGGCCCTTTGCCTTCCGCATTTTTGCAGTAGGCCAGGGACGGGGCAGCAGCGGGATAAATGGAAGAGCATCCCGTGGCGTTGGCTATCAGCATCCTATCGCCGTACAGCTGGGTAAGAAGTTTGATGTACGGGGTTTCACCGCAGCCGCCGCAGGCGCCGTTGAACTCAAACAGCGGCTGGCAGAACTGGCTGCCTTTTACACTGTACTTGTTCCAGAGGTTGTCTTTTATTGATACCGTTGTGGCGAATTCCCAGTTGGCGGCTTCGACTTCTACCTGGCTCTCAAAGGGTTCCATGACGAGAGCTTTTTCCTTGGCGGGGCAGCAGTTGACACAGACTTCGCAGCCCATGCAGTCTAATGGGGTAACTTGTATGCGGTAAGTTAATCCCGCCAGTTGCTTTCCAACGGCTTTAAGTGTTTCAAATTCCGCAGGAGCTTGCTTGGCTTCTTCTTCATTTAATAGAAACGGCCTGATAGCAGCGTGTGGGCAAACCAGCGAACACTGGTTGCACTGGATGCAGTTTTCCTTGATCCACCTGGGCACGAATGCTGCTACACCGCGCTTTTCAAATTTTGAAGTGGCGGACGGGAAGCTGCCGTCTTCTGCTCCCAAAAAGGCGCTGACCGGTAGCTTGTCGCCTTCTTGCCTGGTAATCGGGCGCAGGATGTTTTTGATGAACTCAGGATCTTTTTTATCAATAACAGCATCATCCGGTGCGGTAGCCCAAGCGGCAGGCACATCAATTTTTACTACGTTTTGGATACCTGCGTCAACAGAAGCGTTATTCATGCTGACAATTTTTTCGCCTTTTTTGCCATAGGCTTTTTGGATCTGGCCCTTCATGTAACCAACGGCTTCGTCGATGGGAATAACTTTCGCCAGGTTGAAGAATGCGGACTGCATGATCATATTGGTACGGTTGCCCAGTCCAAGACCTCTTGCCAGTTCAACAGCGTTGATGGTGTAGAAGTTAATCTTGTTCTTGCCAATATAACGCTTCATCGCGGCCGGCAGTTTTTCATCCAATTCCTCCGGCGACCAAACTGTGTTGAGGAGGAAGGTGCCGCCCGGCTTAAGGCCCGCGGTTACATCATACATGTTGACATAGGCTTGGTTGCTGCAGGAAATAAAGTTAGCCGAGTTAATCAGGTAAGGCGCCTTGATCGGCTTCTTGCCGAAACGCAGGTGGGAAACGGTGATGCCGCCGGACTTTTTGGAGTCATAGGCAAAGTATGCCTGCGCAAACAGATCCGTGTGGTCACCAATGATTTCAACTGCCTGCTTGTTGGCGCCGACTGTACCGTCGGAACCGAGTCCCCAGAATTTGCACTGGATGGTCCCTTCCGGTGTGGCGTCGATTTCCTCACCTCTCGGCAGTGAGGTGTTGGAAACATCGTCTACAATGCTGATGGTGAAGTTGTTCTTCGGTTGTGCAGCCTTCAGGTTTTCAAATACTGCCACTATATCGGCAGGCAGGGTGTCCTTGGAACCGAGTCCGTAACGGCCGCCGACGATAATTGGCTTGATATCAGCGTCATAGAAAGTGTTCTTGATGTCCATGTACAGCGGCTCTCCGGGACATCCGGGAGTCTTGATCCTGTCTAGGACAGCAATCTTCTTCACTGTCTTGGGCAGCACGTCAAAGAAATATTTAGGCGCCCATGGCCTGTAAAGGTGGACCTTAACGATACCGACCTTTTCACCCTTGGCCATCAGGGCATTGATTGTCTCTTCTGCTGTATCACAAACGGAACCCATGGCAATGATGATGTTTTCAGCATCCGGGGTTCCGTAATAATCAAACGGCTTGTACTGCCTGCCGCAGATCTCGCCCATTTGTTTCATATAACCTGCCACTACATCTGCTACTGGCTCGAAGAACGGACTGCAGGCCTCTCTGGCCTGGAAGAATATATCCGGGTTCTGGTTTGTGCCCCTGGTAACCGGGCGGTCTGGGTTCAGGCTCCTGTCGCGGAAGGCCTTGACGTCATCAAGGTCGACCAGCTTGGCATAGTCAGCATAATCAATGACTTCAATTTTTTGCTGTTCGTGCGAGGTTCTGAATCCATCATAGAAGTGCAGGAACGGTATCCTGGATTTGATCGCGGCTGCGTGGGCAACGGGGCCGATGTCGATAATTTCCTGGACACTGTTTGAGCACAGCATAGCCCAGCCGGTTTGCACGGTGGACATGACGTCAGAGTGGTCGCCGAAGATGTTCAGGGCGTGAGTCGCCAGGCTGCGGGCGGTTACGTGCAGCACGCCCGGCAAAAGTTCACCGGCTATTTTGTACATGTTGGGGATCATCAACAATAAACCTTGAGATGCAGTGTAACTGGTTGATAGTGCTCCAGATGCCAACGCACCGTGCAGAGCTCCGGCGGCGCCGGCTTCGGATTGCATTTCAGTCACGTTTACAGTTTGCCCGAAAATGTTTTTGAGGCCTTGAGCGCTCCATTCATCCACGTATTCCGCCATGGGTGAGGATGGAGTGATGGGGAAAATGCAGGCACATTCGGTAAAAGCATACGATACGTATGCCGCTGCCTTGGTTCCGTCCATGGTTTTCATCTTGTCTTTGGCCATTTAGTTGACTAACCTCCTTTTAGGTTTGCGAAACATTTAGTTCGTCATAACGGGCCGGGCGGAAATATCCGCCGGCCCGAAAAATGACATTATAGACTACTTAGAATTTATACTGGATAGTACTGGGTGCTTTGTTTGGCAAGTTCAATATCAACCTTTAGCTTCTTGGCCATTCTCTCCTCAAGAAACCTTGGTGCAACCTGCGGGTAAATAGCGCATGAAATAATATCCTCTTCTTTTTCCATCACAGGAGCAATCATTTCCTTGGCTTTCGGCAGCTCGGGCTCGAGCATGTCGGCCGGGCGGCAGGTAATAGGCTGTTCATTGCCGATGATCATCTTGCGGGCTTCCTCATTAATAGGCGCGGGAGGACGACCATAGTATCCGCGCATGTACTGCTTAACTTCGTTGGTGCACATTTTGTAGCGGCCCATCAGAACGTTCAATACGGCCTGCGAACCAACGATCTGGCTGGACGGAGTGACCAACGGCGGCCAGCCGAAGTCTTCCTGAACCCGCGGCATTTCCGCAAGCACTTCAGGCAGGCGGTGCAGCGCGTTAGCTTGCTGCAACTGGGACAGGAAGTTGGACATCATGCCGCCAGGTACCTGCGATACCAGGATACCGGCATCCGGGTACTTTTGAGCCAGGTCGAACGCGGCGTAAAGCGGGCGGATTTCTTTCCAGTAGTCGGCCAGTTCAATCATTGGCTCAAGGCTTAATCCGGTGTCATATTCAGTTCCCGAGAAAGCTGATGTCATAACTTCGATTGAAGGCTGTGAAGTCTGTACGGACATTGGAGATATGGCACAGTCAATAATATTAGCGCCTGCTTCAATACCCTTCATGTAAGCCATGGAGCCCATGCCGCTGGTGTAGTGGCAGTGTATCTGGATGGGCAGGGTAACCTTGGCTGCCCTGATACCTTTGACTATATCGTAAACTACGTAAGGAGCTATGATGCCAGCCATGTCCTTAATACAAAGTGAGTGTACGCCCATCCCTTCCAGTTCCTTGGCCAGGCCAACATAGTGCTCAACCGTGTGGACCGGACTGATAGCGTAACAAAGGGTACCCTGGGCATGAGCGCCTTCTTCAATGACGGTTTTAATCGCGACTTCCAGGTTGCGGTAGTCGTTTAAGGCGTCAAAACAGCGGAAAATGTCCATTCCGTTAAAAACCGCTTTTTTGATAAAATCAATCAGTACGTCGTCAGCGTAGTTGCGGTAACCAACTACGTTTTGACCTCTCAGCAGCATCTGAGTTTTGGTTTTCTTCAGGTGGCGTCTGATCACTCTGAGACGCTCCCACGGATCATCGCCGCAGAAACGCATACAGGTGTCAAAAGTTGCGCCGCCCCAGCATTCCATTGAAAAGAAGCCTATTTCATCGTGTTTCTCCGCTATCGGGATCATATGCTCGGTCTTCATCCGGGTAGCCAACAAGGACTGGTGGGCATCCCGGAAAGTAGTATCCGTAATCAATACAGCTTTTGGTCCTTTTGCCATCTTATTATCCTCCCCTTTTATCGCTAGCCGGACTTTTTATGCGCCCAGTCCGACTACCTTCATCAGGTCGCGAACTGCCTGGATGGAATAATCCAAGCCCGCTTTCTCTTCCGGTGTTAGATCAATCTCAAGAACCTTTTCAACACCGTTGCCGCCGATAATACACGGTACGCCGGTGTAGATGTCCTTGGCCCCGTATTCGCCGTTCAGGTATGCCGCCACAGGCAGGATCCGCTTCTTGTCTTTCAATACCGCTTCAGCCATCTGAACCGCAGATGCGGAAGGAGCGTAGAAGGCGCTGCCCGTCTTAAGGAAGTTCACAATCTCGGCCCCGCCATTAGCGGTTCTCTTGACTATTTCGGCAAGGCGCTCGGCGGGTATTAACTTGGTGATCGGTATGCATCCTACGTTAGCGTGGCTGAGCACTGATACCATTGTATCACCATGACCGCCAAGCACTAAAGCGTTAACATCCTCAAACGATACACCCAGTTCCATGGCCACAAAGGTGCGGAAACGGGCTGAGTCAAGCACGCCTGCCTGTCCGAAAACACGGTTGGCCGGGAAGCCGCTGGCCTTCCAGGCGGCATAGGTCATAACGTCGAGCGGGTTGGATACAACAATAATAATTGTATTGGGTGAGTAGCGGGCGATATTCTCAGCTACCGAGCTGACAATCTTGAAGTTGGTATTAAGAAGGTCGTCACGGCTCATGCCTGGCTTACGGGCAATACCGGCTGTAACGATACAAACATCTGAATCGGCAGTATCTTCATAATTATTTGTGCCTTTTACCCAGCTGTCTGTTCCATCCAGAGGGTTAGACTGCATTAAGTCTAAGGCTTTACCCTGCGGCACGCCTTCAATGACGTCAACAAGTACGACATCACCCAGTTCCTTGGCTACACACCAGTGGGCTGCTGTAGCGCCAACGTTACCTGCCCCCACAACTGTGATCTTGTTCCTTTTCATAACATACCCTCCTCAAAAATTTCTGAACAAAATCTGTTGTTCATATTCTAATTCCGGTGGAGGGCAAGTTAAGCTAAAACCTCCACCGGCTTTTATAATTAACCGATAACTATCAGGGCATCCCCGCCGTTAACGGCTTGACCCTTAGTTACTTTAATTTCTTTGATTGTCCCTGCTTTATCAGCTTGCAACTCGTTTTCCATCTTCATAGCTTCCAGGATTAGAAGTACGTCGCCAGCATTGACGGCATCGCCAACCTTGACCTTAACATCGAGTACCGTCCCAGGCATAGGCGCGCACAAAGTGCCGGCGCCACCGCCACCAGCGGCAGGCTTAGGAGCTGCTGCAGGAGCTGCGGGTGCTGCTTTAGGTGCTGCCGCAGGGGCTGGAGCCGGCGGGGGTGCTGCCGGAGGCGCTGCCGGGGGTGCTGCCGGAGCCGCCGCTGCCGGGCTGCCGCCAATTTCTTCAACTTCTACTTCAAAGATTTCTTCATTAACTTTAACTTTGAACTTTTTCATGCAAAATTTCCCTCCTAATGGTTGCCTGTTCTCGTTGCCTTATTATCTTACAGGTAATCCCTCATTGTCAGATCGCGGCCCATCATTGCTTCAAGCATGCCGGCCCTCTTCCATGGGTTGCTTTTTTTAATACTACTTACTGTAAATCCTGCTTCCGCTGAATAACCGTAAAGAGCCAGTGCCGCTGTAACAGCAGCCAGTACCTCGGGTTTAACAGCGGATTTCTTGCCTTTTGCCATATATTTTTTCCTCCTCCATGCCGGTACTCAGCACTACATGGGGATATTTCCGTGCTTTTTCTTGGGCCTGGCTTCGCGTTTAGTGGATAAATCCCAGAGAGCGCTGATGATCTTTTCACGTGTATCTCTCGGATCGATTACATCTTGAATGAAACCTCTGGCGCTGGCCTGATACGGGTTGGCAAAACGGTCTTTATAATCTTGAACCAGCTTTTTGCGTGTTTCAATCGGGTTATCAGACTCGGCAATTTCCTTGCGGTTAATGACGTTAACGGCGCCTTCCGGACCCATAACGGCTATTTCAGCAGTAGGCCAGGCATAAGTGGTATCCGCACGCAAGGAAGATGCGCACATCGCCAGATAAGCTCCGCCGTATGCCTTACGGGTGATAACGGTAATTTTGGGTACAGTAGCTTCTGAATAGGAGTAAAGCATCTTGGCGCCGTGACGGATAATCCCGCCGTATTCCTGCTGCACCCCAGGCAGGAAGCCAGGTACGTCCATAAAGGTAATGATGGGTATGTTGAAGCAGTCGCAGAAACGGATTTGACGGGCAATTTTGTCTGATACGTTTATGTCCAGACAGCCTGCAAGCACCTTCGGCTGGTTGGAAATAATACCAACCGACTGGCCATTAATCCGTGCAAATCCTACTACAGCGTTCTGGGCGTAATATGCGTGAACCTCCAGGAAAGTGCCGCCGTCAACAACAGCATTGATCAAATCGCGAACATCATATCCTTTGTTGGGTTCATCTGGAACAATGTTATACAACGTCTCTTTATCAAGTGACGGTTCGACGGGAGGAAATGTCGGAGGATCTTCAAGGTTATTTGATGGCATATAACTTAGCAGGGATTTTATCTGGGCAATACACTGTTCTTCGTCGCTGGCCATGAAGTGCGCAACGCCGCTGACCTGGTTATGTGTACCAGCGCCACCCAGAGCTTCCATGCTTACATCTTCACCCGTAACGGCTTTAATTACCAGCGGTCCTGTAATGAACATCTGGCTGGTACCGGAAACCATCATGATGAAGTCGGTAAGAGCCGGGGAATAAACAGCTCCACCGGCGCAAGGTCCCATAATCACTGAAATCTGCGGGATAACACCGGAGGCGATAGTATTGCGGTAGAAGATCTCGCCATATCCGTTAAGGGCATCAACAGCTTCCTGAATCCGTGCGCCGCCGGAGTCACAAATGCCGACAACGGGAGCGCCGACTTTCATTGCCATATCAAGAGTCTTGCAAATCTTGGCAGCGTGAATGCGTCCCAGTGAGCCGCCGACCACTGTAAAGTCCTGGGCGAAAATATAGACCTTGCGGCCGCCGATGGTACCGTAACCACATGTAACACCTTCACCCGGGGTCTTATTATTTTTGTAATCGTCTTGTGTTGCGGCAAAAACATCGACTTCCCTGAAGGAACCAGGATCATATAATTCGCTAATCCGTTCCCTCGCAGTCTTCTTTCCACCTTCATGCTGTTTGTCAATTCTTTTCTGGCCGCCGCCAGCTTCAACTTGTTGCCTTAAACTATTGAGTAGGTCCAGTTTATCCTGAATACTCATGCGATTACCTCCATTCTAGTCGCGCTCACTCAGTTCAACCAGGATACCAAAGGTGGATTTCGGGTGCAAAAAGGCTATTTTTGCGCCGCCAGCTCCACGCCGCGGCTTCTCGTCAATCAGGCGGACGCCTTTTTCTTTCAGTTCAGCCAGCCTTTGCTCAAGGTTGTCAACCCGGAAAGCGATGTGCTGGATCCCCTCGCCGTTCTTTTCAATATACTTGGCGATAGGACCGTCAGGTGTTGTGGATTCCAGAAGCTCAACTTCACTTTCACCGGTTGGCAGAAACGCTACTTTTACCTTCTGCTCTTCAACCACTTCGGTTTCAATTGATTTTAAGCCTAACTGGCCTTCTCAAAATTTTAATGCTACATCGAGATCCTTGACTGCAATACCGATATGGTCTATTTTTTTAATCATCCGGATCCCTCCATAAATTGAATTCTTAATTCTCCAACCCTACTTTGCAAAACAGGGTTTGGCGCGGGGCAGGTACCGAACTAACCCGCCCTGCCCGCGCTATTGGTTATTTAGTTTAACCTCTTTTAACCTAGTTTATTTTATCTTTGATATATTGAACAACGTTTGCTAGTGGGGTACCAGGACCGAATATTTCGGCAACACCCGCTTCTTTTAAAGCCGGGATATCTTCTTCCGGTATAATCCCGCCGCCTACCACCAGTACGTCACCTGCGCCTTTTTCTCTAAGAAGATTTACTACTTCCGGGAACAGGGTTGCATGGGCTCCGGAAAGGATACTCATACCAACAACATCTACATCTTCCTGCAGCGCCGCTGATACAATCTGCTCAGGGGTCTGCCTTAAGCCCGTATATACTACTTCCATGCCTCCGTCACGAAGGGCCTGGGCTATAACTTTTGCTCCACGGTCGTGACCGTCAAGGCCTGGCTTGGCGACCAGAACACGAATGCGTTTCTCGCTCATCTGCTTTCCTCCTTCTCCTAGAATACGATTTGCTGCTTGTACTCACCGAATACGTCTCTCAGAACGCCGCAAATCTCACCGAGAGTTACATATTCTCTAACAGCATCGATAAATACAGGCATCAAGTTGGCTTCGCTCATCGCTGCTTCACGAACTGCTTTAAGTAAAGCTTCAACTTTAGCGTTGTCTCTTTCCGCTTTCATCTTCCTGAGTTTTGCCACCTGGATATCACCAACTGAAAGGTCAACTTTCAGCAGTCCTGTAGGTGGCGCTTCTTTCATCTGGAACCTGTTTACACCAATGACGGTTTTCTTCTTATTGTCAATAGCCAACTGGTACTGGTAGGCAGAGTTGTGGATTTCTTTCTGCATGTATTCAATGGCCTTTACAGCACCGCCAAGGGCGTCGATCTTGGCAATATAATCCATGGCTTTTTCCTCAAGGGCATTGGTCAGGCTTTCAATGTAGTAAGAACCACCCAGCGGGTCAACCAGATCGCAGACACCAATTTCATATCCTATAACATGCTGGGTGCGCAGGGCGATCATCACTGACGCGTCGCAAGGCAGAGCCAGCGCTTCGTCGTAAGAGTTCGTGTGCAGGGACTGGGTGCCGCCCAGTACAGCGGAGAGGGCTTCAAAAGCAGTCCGCATAATGTTGACCATGGGCTGCTGAGCAGTCAGGCTGACGCCGGCAGTCTGAGTGTGGAAACGCAGGGTCCAGGATCTCGGATTTTTGGCTCCGAAACGCTCTTTCATAACCTTGGCCCAGACGCGGCGGGCCGCCCTGAACTTGGCGACTTCCTCGAGGAAGTTCAAGTGAGCGTTAAAGAAGAAAGAAAGTCTTGGGCCAAAGTTGTCAACATCTAAGCCTGATTTTATAGCAGCGTCTACGTAGGCGATCCCGTCCGCCAGGGTGAAAGCTATTTCCTGGGCGGCAGTGGCGCCAGCCTCACGGATGTGGTATCTGCTGATGAAGAAGGTATTCCACTGTGGGATTTATTTGGAGCAGAAATCGAAGATGTTGGAAATGAGACGCATTGAAGGTTCCGGAGGCAGGATATATGTGCCCCGGCAGATATACTCCTTGATCACGTCGTTTTGAATAGTACCGTTAATTTCAGACTTCTTAAAACCTTGTTTTTCAGCACAGGCGATGTACATGGCCAGCAGTACACCTGCCGGTGCGTTGATAGTCATCGATGTGCTGACCTTGCCCAGGGGAATCTGGTTGAAAAGAGTTTCCATGTCCGCCAGAGAGTCAATCGCCACGCCCACTTTACCAACTTCACCCCGTGCCAGCGGATGGTCAGAGTCATAACCGATTTGGGTAGGCAGGTCGAAAGCGCAGCTTAAACCTGTTTGGCCTTGCTCCAGCAGATAGCGGAAACGCTGGTTGGTTTCTTCAGCAGAGCCAAAACCAGCATACTGGCGCATGGTCCATAAACGACCACGGTACAAGTTTGGCTGCACACCCCGGGTAAACGGATATTCCCCTGGCAGACCCAGGTCTTGATCATAGTCCCTGTCTGCGAGATCGAGCGGCGTATAAACAGTGTTAATGGTAATCCCGGAATCAACGGCAAACTCGGCTTCTCTTTCCGGACGCTTTTGCACTGTCGCTTCCAGCTTCGCAGCCCATTTCTCTTTCTTGGCTGCTATTTTGTCCAGTTGATCTTGTTTAAACAAAAGATCTCCTCCTTCCATATTAATTATTTTCTTCCAAGCGCCTCTTTAATCAGCGCGGGAACTTCAAACGGCAGCGGAGCAACTTTGGCGCCGGCAGCAGTCAATGCGTCAACTTTACCCTGGTAGGTTCCTTTGCCGCGCTCAATAATGGCTCCCGCGTGTCCCATACGCTTGCCAGGAGGTGCGCTTTTGCCAGCGATGAAGGCAACGACTGGTTTGGTCATTTCCTTGATATATTCAGCGGCGATCTCTTCGTTATTACCGCCGATTTCACCAATCAGCACGACTGCCTTGGTTTGATCGTCCTTTTCAAACATCTTCAACACATCTACGAAGGTCAGGCCCACTGCCCGGTCGCCGCCCATGCCAACAACGGTGGACTGGCCGAGGCCATTGGCAGTGAGGTTGCCGACTATTTCATAGGTCAAGGTCCCGGAGCGGGCAACTACGCCTACGTCGCCCTCGATGAAATACTGGTTGGGCGGGATGCCCATCTTGCATTTGCCGCCGGAAACGATGCCGAATGTGTTCGGACCGAGCACATAGGCTCCTTTGCGTTTCGCATACGCAACGATATCAATTTCATCAAACACCGGCACGCCCTCTGTAACTATGACTACAACCTTCACGCCTGCTTCCAGGTTTTCCAGTGCGGCGTCTTTAGTCCCCGGGGCGGGAACAAATATAACTGATGCGTCGATTCTGTGGTTTTCACAGGCTTCACTCACCGTGTTGTATACGGGTATGCCCTCTACTACTTGCCCGCCTTTGCCGGGGGTGCATCCGGCAACAATTTTGGTCCCATAGGCAAGCATCTGCTTGGTATGGAAAGAAGCCTGTCTGCCGGTTATTCCCATGACTAGTACATTCGTATTCTCATCAATGATAATAGCCAATTTTACTTATCCTCCCTTTTCAAGAAATTCTAGAGATTTCGTCTCTTTCAATTATGATTAGATTACTATTTTGTAAGTTCAATAACTCTTCTTGCGGCATCCTGCATGAAATCGAACGCTTCTATACCGATTGATTTCAAGATTTCCCGGCCGGCATCCTGGTTGGTACCTACAAGACGTATCACTACTGGTACGGGGAAACCGCCCAGTTCAGTGTTTATATCTTTAAAGGCATTGGCAACATCATCGCAACGGGTAATGCCGCCGAAGATGTTAATGAACATAGACTTCGGTTTCAAGCTAAGAAGGATCTTGAGGGCCTTGGCAGTAGCTTCTCTGCCGGTCCCGCCGCCGCAGTCAAGGAAGTTTCTCGGGGTGCCGCCGAAAGCCTGTAGCGTATCGAGAGTTCCCATGGTGATGCCTGCGCCGTTAGCCATTACAGCGATATCGCCGTCCAGTTCAACAAAGGAAAGGCCGAGGTCGGCTGCCGCTCTTTCGGCTGGTGACTTGTCATCAACTATCGGCAGATCCACCATGCGGAACATAGCGTCGTCGTCAATAGTGACCTTGGCGTCAGCGGCAATGACTCTGTCGTCGCTGAATACCAGCGGGTTGATTTCTACCAGTTCGGCGTCTTTTTCTTTGCAGATCTTGTAAAGGCATTGGACTATTTTCACCATTTCTTTTCCGTGCGGGCTTCTTAAATCTACGCCCATTTTTCTGATAATATCACGGGCAAAGAAAGGTTGCATGCCGAGCTCGGGGTCGATATGTTTCTTAATGATATACTCTTCCGGCTGGGCTTCAATTTCCATCCCGCCGTAAGCGGAAGCAATCATGACAGCCTGCTTGGCAGATCCGTCAACGGTTATTGACATGTAGAGTTCTTTGTCAATTTTTAATTTTTCTTCCACCAGAACACATTCTACTGGCAGTCCCTGGATGGTCATGCTTAGAACTTCTTCAGCAGCCTTCCTGGCTTCTTCCGGAGTGTTAGGAAACTTAATACCCCCAGCTTTACCTCTCTTGCCTGACAGGACCTGAGACTTTACAACACATGGACCACCAATTTCCGCAGCAACTTTTGCGGCATCTTCCGGGTTGGTAACCATTTTGCCTTTCGGAGTCGGGATACCGAATTTGGCAAAAAGCTCCTTACCCATGTACTCGAACATTTTCACAGGCTAAATCTCTCCTCTCCATTTTTGTTTTTGGCGCTTTATTTGAAAAATATATCCCCCACTAGTATAACTTCGTTACAAAAAGATTATTTCCTTCTAAATTAACAAATTTTGAAAATATTCTGGTTGAATCACCTCCTTTTATCCTCCCGTACCATAGAATGTAAAAATCTACCTCTCAAAAGATTATACAAACGGAAGGTTGTATTTAATTCTTTCATTGCAATATAACATTTTTTGGTCTTACCAGTAAAACTACCCCCAGTCTCACCGGCAAGCCTCAGTTATAAATATCTCTCTAAATGTTTTTTTGTCTTTGTTAAAGATAATGAGCGAAGTTGTCATTACACACTGGTATGTTTCTAGCTCAAGTAATTTTAATTAGTTAATTTTTAAAGAAAGGGCATTAGCCCAACCAATTATGTTGACTGGTCGGGCATTAATAAATACCACTTGTTTCTCTTTTCTTCCCCAAGGCCTGGCTTGTCTTTATAGACATCAAATTCCTCCAGGGAAACTAACCCCAGTAATCCTTCGTTAATTCATTACTTAACAGCGTAGATCTTAATGCCTTCTTGATAGAGGTCCCCACCCAGGGTATCGTTAACAACTACCATCGGGAAATCCTCAACCACGAATTCATGAACCGCCTCGGCCCCTAAATCGGGGTATGCGATAACCTTGGCGCTCTTAATACTCTTGGCAATCAAGGCTGCGGCGCCGCCAATAGCAGCGAAGTATACACCTTTATACTGCTTCATAGCTTCAATTACTTCCGGGGACCTTTTCCCCTTACCGATAGAAGC